>JAXJYD010000001.1:0-32448 GCA_036307105.1 Clostridia bacterium
ATAAATTTTTTTATCACGGAATATTCCCTTAAAATAAAATTAATGTTACAATATATTTAAATTTAAAAGAGAAAATTCAATCCAAAAATATACGCAAAATTTATGGATAAAAATTTTGCCACGATTTACTTAACAGATACTAAATTGTAAAAAATATAAAATATCACTTGACAAATATACAAACATATATTATAAATGAAATATGAAAAAAGGAATTAACAAATGAATAAATCATTTGCAAACTTGAGAGGAGGTGAACTCAAAACGATGAGTTCAGAAGAAGTATTAGAAAAAGTAAAAGGTATTATAATTGAACAATTAGGAGTATCAGAAAATGCAGTTACAATGGAAGCATCTTTTATAGATGATTTAGGTGCTGATTCATTAGATATAGTTGAATTAGTAATGGCATTAGAAGAAGAATTTGATATTGAAATTCCAGATAGTGATGCAGAAAAAGTTGTAACAGTTGGAGACGTAGTTGAATACATAAAAGAGAATGTATAATAATGAGAGAAGTACAATGAGTAAATGATTCATTATACTTCTTTTTATATAATAGGAAAGTCATCCTTTCCTATTATATAAAAGCGCTTCGCGCCTAACGTTGCACAGAAATTTTCTTGGCGAAAATTTCGCGCAAGAACAAATTTACGGAACGCATTACATAGTAGAATTTGTAGAAAATTAAAAAATATGCTTTGAAATAATATACTATAAATTTAAGGGCGTTCCGATTTGTTCTTATATAATACGTAAGGGATTACTTCAAAAAATAGCAAACTAAATATATTATGGCAATTAGAAAAGCTTTTAGCTTGTTATAAAGACGTAAAAGAATTTAGTACCATAGCATAATTTTTTAAAATTTCTGTAAAGTAATTTATAAAATTTTTCTTTTCAATTGAATTATTGTTTAAGATTTCTAAAGATAATATTTCAACATTATTCACAGTTACTGTGACTTTTCCTATAACAGTGTTTTCCTTTATAGGAGCATTTAAATAATAATTAGATGAAATATTAACATTCAATGATTCAATTTCACTTTTTCTTATAGGAATAATTGGATTTAATAAATCAGAATATTTTAAGTCTATATTATTAGTTGTACCTTTATTAATACAAAAATTTTTGATATTTTCTATCTTCCATTTTTCAAATTCTTTATTTATTTTCTCTGAGATATTTACATATTCAAAATTTTTATAAGCATATTCTAGTAATTTTATGCTATCTTGAGTTCTAAATTTTTTAGTATCGCATCCTAATACTACACATATAATATCCATATCATTTCTTTTACATGCTGTAACTAAACAACGGTTGGCGCCATTTGTGAAGCCTGTTTTTATTCCATATACACCTAATAAATTACCTAACAATTCATTTGTATTTGATATAGTCTTAGGATATCCATTTATTGTAACTGTAAATTTTTGAGTACCAACAATATTAAGGAAAGTCTTGTTTTGTAATGCATAATCTGAAAGTATAGCTAACTCATAAGCTGTAGTGTAATGATTATCAGAATCTAATCCATGAGGTGACTCAAAATGTGAATTATTTAATCCAAGCTCTTTTGCTTTCTTGTTCATTAAATTACTAAATTCATCGATACTTCCACTACAATTTTCTGCAAGAGCAACGGCAGCATCATTGCCAGAGCATAACATTAATCCGTATAATAAATCTTTAATAGTTATTTTATCACCAGTTTTTAGTCCTAATCTTGAACCTCCTGTTCCTGCAGCTTTTTTAGATATTTCTACAGTCTTGTTCAAATTGCAATTCTCAATAATTATAGTGGCAGTCATAATCTTAGTAGTAGAAGCCATTTTTACTTTATTAAACTCATTTTTTCCATATAATATTGTTTTACTTAATCTATCTAAAACAATACAAGATCGAGCATTAATATTTAGTTCTTGTATATCCAATGAAGATGCTTCAATTATATTATTATCGTTTAAATCATTGTCCTCTATATCGTCTGCAAAAGAGAGGGAAAAGTTAATAAAAATCATAAAACATAGCATAGATAAAAAGATTTTTTTAAACAAAGATTGCATATCTATAATCACCATTTAACTATATGTAATTTTTATTATAAATATTCAAGATAAAATCTAATAAGGAAAATCTTACGGATACTAAAATTAATCGATTTAATTCACATAAAACCTTGATTTTATAACAAAAATGTAATATAATTGTAATGTAAGGTGTTGTGTTTTTTCTATTGCTGAAAAACAAAGTTCCGTAAATAAAATTAAGACATAAAAAACAAACAAAAATAATGATAATAAAAAGCCTATTGACTTATAATTAAAATGATGTAAAATATTAAATAGCTAGATACATATAGGTAAAAAAGGAGAAAAAATTATGAATGTAAAAAAAGATTTCTTAAGCATATTAATGGCTGTAGTAATTTTAGTTTTAGTAATTCCACAAGCATTTGCTGCAACTAATTTAAATCCGCCAATAATTTTAGGAATTACAGCCAAAAGACCAGGAGGATTTGGATATTCAATTGGAGGTGCACCATATCCTAGAATTGATGGATCTACTTCAAATGCATCAAGATTATGGGATATTATAAGATATGATAGTACTTCAACGTCTTCAGGTGTACATAGAGATATTGATATGTTCTGTTTAAATGCTAAATATGGATTTGAATCAGAGGATGGTAGTGTAAAATATGATCGATTAACTTATGATACAAAGTACAATATGAAAACTGAAAAAAATAAAATTTTTGAAAAATCAAGTAGAGAAGATTTAAGAAAACTTGCTAGTGATAGATATAATGCATTACTTGCTTTAGGAGATTTATTATATATAAAAGGACAAACTGAAACTGAAAAATTAGCATTATTGAATGCAGCTGGAATAAATAGTGAAGATTATACATACCCATTAACAGATGATGATATATGGGCAGTTGAACAATCTGTAATTTGGTATTTTACTAACTATGAAGATCTTGATGATGAAGGAAATCATATTTACGATAAAAGAGAACAAGCCTCTGATGGAGGTAGACTACTTTTATATTATACAACTGCAGATGAATCAGAACCTAGTCCAGCAACTTATAATAGTTTAGCAGAATATAAGCAAGGGGATACGTATGAAGGTGCAATGAGAGCAGAACAGGCTGGAATATTATATAATTATTTAATTCGTAAAGCTGAACAAAATGCTAGTAATTATTCTTCTGAAACATCAACTGGGGCACCAGTAGCAATTAGTGCAGAATCTAAATATGTGGAAAAAGATTCTAGATATATAATAGGACCAATTAGAATAGAAGAAACTTCAAATAAATTACCATATACAGTTGGAGAATTTACTATTAAAAATGGAAATAATGTTATAACAGATTATACTTATGTAAAAAAAGAAGGAGATAATTATACTACAATATCAAAAAGAGGTAATGATTTAGTTGGTCAAGAGTTTTATATATCAGTACCAAATAATGATATTGAAAATATATCAATTTCAGCAGATGTAAATTATACAAAAACAAACTTAGAATTATGGACACATAGTACAAGTAATATAAATCAACCTGTTTTAATACCTGAAAAAGAACCAGATTCAATACCATTAAGATTAAATATAATTCCAGAATCTAAACCATTTGACTTAGCTTTAAGAAAATATATAACAAAAGTAACATCAAATGGAGTTACAAGAGTATTGAGTTATTCTGATGATACTACTAGAGTACCAAGAATTGAAGAAGGTACGTTAACATCAGGAACAACAGCTACATATAAACATAGGAAAAATCCTGTAGCTATAGAAACAGGAGATATAGTAACTTATAATATTACAATATATAATGAAGGACAAAAAGCAGGTAGGGCAACACAAATAATAGATCAATTACCAACAGGATTACAATTTAAAAGAGTTGTAAGTGGAAATTTTGTAGATGTACAAATAGATGGTGGGCCTAATACAAATGCACTTTATTTAAATAGAAAAGCAAATAATACAGACAACTTAGATGCATATAGTGCAGGGCATTTAGCATCAGAAACAATTGAAATTGAATGTGAAGTTACAGCAACACCTGATTCTAAGAATCAAAAAATATTAACAAATGTTGCATGGATAAACAGCGCATATGATGCAGTATCTGAAACTGAAGTGTATAATCAACAAGGTTTAGATAGAGATTCTGAACCAGCAACACATCCAGATGTAGACAAAGATAGTATGTCAAATTATAAAGGTAAAGCTACTAATAAACCTACTTTAGGTGATAAAGATTATCATTATGAAGGTGAACAAGATGATGACGACTTTGAAAAATTAGTATTAGAACCAGAAACATTTGACTTAAAACTAATAAAAAATATAGTTAAGATAAATGAAAGACCAGTAACAGAAAGATTAAAAGGAATAGATGTTAGTAAATTAAATGTAACATCTAATGCTGAAACAACAGCAGAATATGATATGGATAAAAATCCAATATCAGTTGCTAAAGGAGACATAGTAACATATAGATTAAGAGTATATAATGAAGGAACATTAGATGGATATGCATCAGAAATAACTGAAGATATTCCAGAAGGATTAGAATTTATCTTTGTTCCACAAGATGCAGAGGCATCTGACGAAGAAAAAGCTGCAAGTGACTTTAATATGGAAAATGGATGGAGTTATGTTGATTCAACTGATGAAGGATTAAGAAAAATAAAAACTACTAAATTATCATTACATCCAGAATCAAATGGTATAGTAGACGATAATCCACATACAGACAACTTGATAACAGCATTTGGCAGAAATGATGGAACAAAAACTGCAAATGATTTACATTATAAAGATGTATTTGTAAAAATGAAAGTTGTATCTGATAATGTAACAGGAATTACAATTAGAAACGAAGCATGTATTTCTAAAGATTCTGATAAAGATGGAAATGAAATAGATGATAGAGATTCAGATCCTGATGAATGGGTTAAATATGAAGATGACGAGGATTTTGACAATATTATTTTAAAACCATTTGATTTAGCTTTAAGAAAATTCATTATAGCAATAAGTGAAGATGAAACAATACAAAATAGTGAATATTTAAAAGATTCAAACGGAAATTATACAAGAGCTCCTAAAGTTGATACAACAAAATTAAATACTATGGATTCAACAACAGGAAAACTAATAACA
Source organism: Clostridia bacterium (assembly GCA_036307105.1). Lineage (GTDB taxonomy): Bacteria > Bacillota > Clostridia > TANB77 > CAG-508 > CAG-269. The sequence continues at coordinate 5,200 of JAXJYD010000001.1, forward strand.
ACAGCTACATATAATCATCCAAAAGAACCTGTAGAAGTTAAAAAAGGTGATATAGTAGTTTATATGTTGAGAGTTTACAACGAAGGTGATATATCTGGATATGCAACAGAAATAAAAGATCATTTACCTTCAAACCTAGAATATGTTGATGGAGAATTTAACGAACAATATGGATGGTCAGTTTCAGAAGATGGAAGAACAGCTACTACATCATATTTAGAAAATCAAAAAATAGATGCAGCAAGTATGATAATTGGAGGAATTACTGCTGAAGGACCAGTTGAAGGATTCCAACCATACATATTATCATACAAAGAAGTTCCAATCATGTGTAGAGTTAAAAATACTGCAAAAGTTGATGAAAAAATAACAAACATAGCTGATATAACAGAATTTAAAGATGAAAATAAACAAACTGTAGTAGATAGAGATTCTCAAGAAGATAATGTTAATGCAACAGAAGGAAATAAACCAGAATATAAGGATAATGAAAAAGGCGATTACATACCAGGACAACAAGATGATGATGACTTTGAAAAAGTAATTATACCAAACTTTGACTTAGCATTAAGAAAACAAATAACATCAATATATAATTCATTTAATAAAAAAGAAACAAAATATAATGATAGATATGCTAAATTAGATAACACACAAAATAATACAATTTATAACTACTATGATGTAGATTCTAATATACCAACAGTAGTTGAAAATGATGTCGTAACATATTCTATAAGAATTTATAACGAAGGTAAAGTTGATGGAACAGCAACATGGGTAACAGATAGATTACCATCTGGATTACAATACTTACCAGATGACGAAACTAATAAAGAATATGGATGGAAAGCATATAAACAATCAACTGCAAGTTCAGAAAAAGCTGTTAAAATTGGCGAAAAATACTACGAAGAAGTAGACTTCAATTCAAATGATATTTATATGTATGCAACAGAATATTTAAAAGATACAACAATTAAAGCATATACAGGAGATGGAGAAGCTACATATGGCGAAGTATTTATGACTACAAGAGTTAAAGCAAAATCAGAAGTAGCAGAAGGAACAGAATTCAAATTAAGAAACATTGCTGAAATTGGTGATGATGATAATGATGATGATGATTCTACACCAGGAGATGAAAGCAAATGGAAAGATCAAGATGATGTTGACGTAGAAGATTTAAAATTAGTTGAATTTGACTTAGCTTTAAGAAAATGGGTAACTCAGGCAATTGTATATGACAAGAATGGACAAACAGTAACAGAAACAGGACACCAACCATATGATGATCCAGAACAAGTTGTTAAAGTTGAATTACATAGAAGAAAACTAAATGAAGTAACAGTAAAATTTAGATATTCTATAAGAATTATCAATGAAGGAGATATTGCAGGATATGCAAAAGAAATAACAGATTATATTCCACAAGGATTAAAATTTGTAGCAGAAGATAATCCGGGATGGACTGATGAAGGAAATAATGTAATTTCTACAACATTATTAGAAAATACATTATTACAACCAGGAGAATTTGCAGATGTTGAAGTATTACTTACATGGATAAACAGTGAAAATAACATGGGAGTTATGGTAAATACTGCAGAAATTTCTAAAGACTACAACGAGTATGGAGTTCCAGATAAAGATTCAACACCGGACAATAAAAAGCCAGGAGAAGATGATATAGATGATGCACCTGTTATGCTATCAATTAGTACAGGTCAAATGAGAATTTACTTTGCATTAGGATTTGTAGTACTAATTACAATAGCAGGAGGAGTAGTCCTAATTAAAAAATATGTATTATAGAATTATATAATTAGATAAAAAAGTTCAATTCGAGGAGAATTGGACTTTTTGTTATATAAATGGTATAATATAGTAGAATTTTAAAATAGGTGGAGTGAGTTTGAAAAATGAATATAAATTTAAAAGAATTAATAAAAGAAACAGAGACAGAAATAAAATTAGAATTAACAAAAATAGATAAAATATGTGAAATTAATAGTGAAAAAGTATTAAATGCATTTCAAGAATGTGATTTACAAGAATCTCATTTAAATTCTTCAACTGGATACGGAATTGATGAGCCAGGAAGAAATAAAATAGAGGAAATTTATAGTAAGGTATTTAAAGCAGAAGATGCTTTAGTTAGGAGCCAATTAATATCTGGGACTCATGCCTTAGCTATAACCTTGTCAGCTTTATTAAGACCAGGAGATACAATGCTAAGTATAACAGGGGAGCCATATGACACACTTCAAACTGTAATTGGAATATCTGGTAATAGTAAAAGTTCTTTAAAAGAATATGGAATTAAATATGAACAAATAGATTTAGTAAATAATGAATTTGATATAGATAAAATAAAAAATAGGTTATCAACAAATAATGTAAAACTTGTGGAAATTCAAAGATCTAGAGGGTATTCAACAAGAAAAAGTTTGACTATAGAAAAAATAGAAAAAGTAATAAAATCAATTAGAGAAGTAAATAAAGATATAATAATAATGGTTGATAATTGTTATGGTGAGTTTGTACAAGATAAAGAACCTATAGAAATAGGAGCAGATATTGCAGTTGGATCACTTATGAAAAACTTAGGTGCAGGTATTGCAACAACAGGAGCCTATATTGTTGGTAGAAAAGATTTAATAGAATTATGTGCAGAAAGATTAACATCTCCTGGTATTGGAAAAGAAATTGGACCATCTTTAAATCAAAACTCATTGTTTATAAAAGGACTTTTTTTTGCACCATCTGTTGTTGCAAGTTCCTTAAAAACTGCTGTATTTTCTAGTAGAATATTAGAAAAATTAGGATATGATGTAGAACCAAAGTTTAATGAAACAAGATCAGATATAGTTCAAACAATAGCATTTGGTAAAGAAGAAAAATTAATTAAATTTTGTCAAGGAATTCAAATTGGTTCACCAATTGATTCTAAAGTAATTCCATATCCAGGAGATATGGGTGGGTATGAAGACAAAGTGATTATGGCAGCTGGAACATTTACACAAGGTTCAACAATAGAACTAAGTTGTGATGGACCTATAAGACCACCATATATTGCTTATATGCAAGGTGGACTTACTTATGAATATGGAAAGCTTGGAGTTATTAAGGCTATTGAACATATGTTATCTTAATTACTAATTTATTTGGAATGGAGATTTATATGAAAGTAATTGTAATTGGTGGAGGACCAGCAGGAATGATGGCAGCAATATCTTCTGCTGAAAATGGAAATGATGTTGTAATATTGGAAAAAATGCAATCACTAGGAAGGAAGTTATTAATTACAGGGAAAGGAAGATGTAATATTACATCTTCTTTAGATATAGATGAATTTATAAAAAACACACCAGGAAATGGGATGTTTTTATATAGTGTGTATAAGCAATTTACAAATCAAGATATCATTGAGCTTTTAAGAGAAGAAGGATTAGAAGTAAAAGTAGAAAGAGGAAATAGAATTTTTCCTGTTACTGATAAATCAATAGATGTATTAAAATGTTTTACTAAAAGAATAAAGAAATTAAATATAAAAGTAGAATATGAAACTAAAGTTGAAGAAATATTAGTAGAAGATAATAAAGTAATTGGAGTAATAGCCAATGGTAAAACGATAAAAACAGATAAAGTAATACTTGCAACAGGTGGAAAAAGTTATCCATTAACAGGCTCTACAGGAGATGGGTATGAATTAGTAAGAAAGCTAGGACACACTATAACTGAAATCAAACCATCATTAGTGCCTTTAGAATGTTATGATATAGAAATGTGTAAAAAATTACAAGGTCTAAGTTTAAGAAATGTTAATATCCAATTTAAGGATATAGAAAAAAATAAAATAATATATGATGATTTTGGAGAAATGTTATTTACGCATTTTGGAGTATCAGGACCAACAATACTAAGTGCTTCAGCTCATTTAGTGAGATATAATAATATAGAAGAACAATTAAAAAATAAAAAAATTATATTAAATATAGATTATAAACCAGCGTTATCAGAAGAAAAATTAGATGAAAGAATATTAAGAGATTTTTATAAACAGAAAAATAAAGAATTTAAAAATAGTTTGGTAGATTTATTGCCTAATAAATTAATTGAAACAATTGTAGAGAAAAGTAATATTAATCCTAGCAAAAAAGTTAATGAAATAACAAAAGAAGAAAGAAAAAATCTAGTGAAATTGTTAAAAAACTTTAAATTAGGAATAAGCAGATTTAGACCTATAGAAGAGGCAATTATATCAAGTGGAGGAATTAATATTAAAGAAATAAATCCTAAAACAATGGAATCGAAAATTATAGAAGGGTTATATTTTGCAGGAGAAATTATTGACGTAGATAGTTACACAGGAGGATTTAATTTACAAATAGCATATTCTACAGGTTATGTTGCAGGACGATTACAATAGATATACTTAAAATAAAAAAATTTTTTGTTTTAAGTATAATACATGAGATAATATAAAATTAAAAAGGAGACAAATCTTTTTATGGATAGTTTTATTACAATTAAAGATAATGTACAAACAGAGATAATTGAGAAAAAATCAAGGTTTATAGCTAATTTGTATTATATAGAAAGTGTAAAAGAAGCAGAAGAAATAATAAGCAGAACAAGAAAGAAAAATTTTGACGCAAGACATAACTGTGTTGCATATAGAGTAATAGAGCAGAAGAGATTGATAGAAAAATCTAGTGATGATGGAGAACCTTCTGGAACAGCAGGTGCTCCAATGTTAAATATATTGCAAAAGAATAATTTAGTAAATATATTAGTTATAGTAACAAGATATTTTGGTGGAATTTTATTAGGAACAGGGGGATTAGTAAGAGCTTATTCAAACAGTCTATTGCATGCAATTGAAAAAAGTGAAAAAGTAGAAAAATGTTATGGACAGGAATTTGAAGTAATTTTAGATTATAATGAATTTGAATACTTTAAATATTACTGCAAAAATAATAACATAAATATTGTAGAAACAAAATATTTAGAGAATATTGTCTGTAAAATTGAGATAGAAGATAAAGTAAAAATGCAATTAATAAGTGATTTTGAAACAAAAAAAATAAATATAAATAATATTAAAGAATTATCTAAAAAGTATATCACAAAAAGTAAATAAAAAAGGTCTTTTTACAAATAAATGGAAAAAATTACCAAAAACATATTGCAAATCCTCAATTTAAGTATTATAATCCTAATTGTAAAATATTTACAGTAAAAATTAGGAGGGGAAAAATGCAAGAAAAAATCAAAGTTTTTATAGCAGACGACAATCAAGAATTTAGCTATACGCTTTCAAATTATATTAATTCTCAAGAGGATATGGAAGTTGTAGGAATGGCAAGAGATGGAAATGAAGCAATAGATTTAGTAGTAAAAACTGAACCAGATGTAGTTTTACTAGATGTAATAATGCCACATCTTGATGGATTAGGAGTTTTGGAAAAAATAAATGAAATAATGAAGAATAATATGCCAACTTGTATAATGTTATCAGCAGTCGGACAGGATAAAGTAACACAAAAAGCAATCACATTAGGAGCAGAGTACTATGTTGTTAAACCATTTGACATTGAGGTTTTAATTAAAAGAATTAGAGAGATTAAATTATATAAACCAATACATAATACAAATATTTTTATAACTAAAGAAACCAAACAACAATATATAGACATCTCAAAAGAAGAAAGTAAAAAAGAGGAAAATTTAGAAGCTCTTGTTACAAATATAATTCACGAAGTTGGTGTGCCGGCACATATTAAAGGATATCAATACTTAAGAGAGGCAATAATGATGGTAGTAAATGATATTGATGTAATTAATCAAATTACAAAGAGTTTATATCCTAAAATAGCATTTAAATTCAATACAACACCAAGCCGTGTAGAACGTGCAATTCGTCATGCAATTGAGGTGGCCTGGGGAAGAGGTGATCAAAAGACAGTTGAAAATATTTTTGGATACACTGTGAATGCATTAAAAGGAAAACCAACAAATTCAGAGTTTATTGCAATGATAGCAGATAAATTAAGGCTTGAATTAAAAAGTGCATAGTAAAAAGAACAAAAATAAGGTATAATAAAAATGCCTAAGTTTTTGTTCTTTTTTTGAAATAAAAATGTAATAAAAATGTAACGAAAACTTAATATTCATAAAAAGCAATAATAAATGGGTTATATTGCTAAAAATAAGGAAATTATAACTTTTTATAATAAAATATTAATACTTGAATAATAATAATAAATGTTGTATAATTAAAAAGAAATAATATCGAAAGAGGGGATTTATGAAATGAAAAAGAAAATAATTGCATTATTAGCAATATTTATGTTGATTTGTACAAATTATGCATTTGCGTTTACAGAAACAACTGGATGTACATTAAAATACGAAAGGGTAATAGGGGAAGCAACTGAGAAAAAGCTTAAGTCTATTGCAACAGTAAAAGATGAAAACACAAGAATCGATGCAAGATATACAGCAAAGACAACTTCTTCTTCTCAAAACTATACAAATAGAGATTATACAAGTGATAGCTCTTGTGCTAAAATAAATATTTCTCAAAGTGAAAGTGCTTGTGATTTTAAAACAACAAATAAGTGTTATATACAAGAAGAAAGTGAAGATGGATATATAGATAGATATCTAGCAATAAAACTTTCTAATGCTACAAGTACAATTACTTTTAGTGATAATGAACTATATATTATATATAAAAATGGGGTTTCTTATAATGGAGAAATATATGATGTAAAATTACAAGTAAATTCTATTAGAGCTAAATTATCTGGAGATAATGAAATTCGTTTCCATGTGGGTAGATATAGACTTAATGGAAATGATAAAGAACCTATTGGATTTTTACCTGGAGTTGGTGCTGAAGGAGATAGAGATGCAGTAGAAGTAGATGTAAGCTATATTGTTCAAGATAGTACTGGAAATCAAATACCAGTTAATGGTGTCTTTATCATATCAGATATTGACTTAGAACAAGGTGTAGCTTTAGAGGATGTTGACGTTACAAGACAAAGAGTTTATATGAATAAAGATACTCAAACAAATCAACTTTCTGACACTTTAGATTACTCTACAAAAACAGAAGGTAATAAAACAACTTCATATATTTATACAACTGAAAGTGATAATATATATGGAAGCCACATTCATTCATACGTTACAATGACAGATAAAAGTAAAATTGATATGACATTTACATTTGGCGTTCAAAATGCTTATTCAACAGTTGGATATGATACTACATTTGAATATTATTATAAAATTGAAACTAATGCAATCAATGGAACAATAGATGAGAATAATTATAATGTAAGGCCAAGTGATAATAAGACAATTAATTATCGCCCAATTGATGACACTTATTATTTAAAAAGAATTACAGTTAATAATGAAAACATGACACTAGTAGATGCAATAAAAAATTCTTTTTCATTTATGAATATAAATAGTGATAATACAATTGAAGTTGAATATGCTAAAAAGGTAACTGTTCAATTTAATAGTAAAGGTGGTACATCTGTTCCAACACAAACTTTAACACCAGGTAGTACAGCATTTGAACCAGCACAACCAACACGAAATGGTTATACATTTAAAGGGTGGTATATTGATGAAGCATATACAACACCATATGATTTCAATACTAAAGTAAATGAAGATAAAATATTATATGCTAAATGGGAAGAAATACAACCTGAAGAAATAACACATAATATAATATATAGAATATTAGGTACACCTAATACAAATAATGTTACAGATAATCCAACAAGTTATAAAGAGGGAACTACTACACCATTAACAATAAAAGAGCCTACATTAGAAGGATATACATTCTCTGGCTGGTTTGAAAATACAAATTTAACAGGAAATCCAATTAGTTCTCTTAGTGTAGTTAATAGAGATGATGATATAGTATTATATGGAGAATGGACAAAAGATCCAGAACCAGTAAGGACTGCACAATATAAAGTTAATCATTATTTAGAAGACGAAAATGGAACAAAGCAATATAATGGAAAGACATATAAATTAGATCAAGTAAATAGTAAAACATTGACTGGTACAATAGGCGATACTGTTACAGCAACAGCAAGAAGTTATGCTGGATATATTAAACAACAAGACAGTGTAGAAGATACTGTATTAGCTGATGGAAGTACAACATTAGATTTATATTATAATAAAGTTAATTATACAATAATATTTGATAGCAAAGGTGGAACAAAAGTAGATAATCAAACAAAAAATTATGAAGAAACAGTAGATGAGCCAGAAAATCCAACAAAAGACGGATATAAGTTCTTATATTGGTATGAAGAAAAAGATGGTAAAAAAGTAATTTACGATTTTGATACACCTGTTACAAGTGATAAGAAATTAATTGCTGAATGGGAAGAAATAAAAATAATTCCTGAAGAACCAAAAAAAGAAGAGGTTCCAACTCAAAAAACAGATACTACAGTAGCAAAAAAAGTTATTCCAAATACAGGTATTGGAACAGCAGTTTTTGGAACATTATTACTTACTATATGTGCTTTCTTTGGAATAAGATATTTTAAACTAAAAAAAGACATGAAATAAATAAATTATAAATTTAAAAATCAGAGAAATTAAATTCTCTGATTTTTTCTATTAATTTTGTATTAAATTAATAGTAAATGGGAAATATTATTATAAATACATATTATATAGGAGGTACAAATGAACCAAGGAAATCTTAAAAATATGGTAGTTTTAAAGAATTTACCATCTAATATAGTAGAAGAGGCAATTGTGATATTAAAATCAAATAATAAAGTAAAACATATAGAAAAAATAGAAAAAAATAGGAGTAAAATAAATTTAGAAGAAAAAAAGAAAGAAAAAGATTATTTAATAAAAGAAGCAGAAATTTTGGTTTCAAATTATATTTCTATCTTAGAACAAAAGAAAAAGGATAAAAATATAAATAATAAAAAATTAAATCATAAATATATAAAAGTAAGAAATTATGCTTTAGTAGCTAGTCTAATTATTTTTTTAGAGGGATTAGTGATTTTAATAAAGTAGAGAATAAAACACTTTTTTCAAACATATAGTTTATAATAAAACTAAGGAAGAGGTGTTTATTTTTATGGAAAGAACAATGTCAGTAGAAGAAAAAATAAGACGCGCAGAAGAAATATATGAAAAGAGAAAACATGGTTCAGAAGGTCAAATTAATACAGTGAATCTAAATAGAAATAAAAAGGAATTAAAGCTATTTAAAAAAATGGTAATACAAATGTTAGTGTGTTTATGTATCTATTTTATAATACATACTATTCATAATGGTAACTATATTTTTTCAAAAGATTTCATAGATAAAACAAATGAAATAATATCATATGATACAGATTTTTTAAATATTTATAAAAGCATAATAGGAAAGATAGAAGATATTATGAATAATAAAAATATAAATAATGAAGAATTAAATAAAAGACTAGAAGGACAAAAAAATAATCAAAATGAACATGATGAAAAAAAAGAAAGTGGTAGTGAAAAAAATGAAGATAACACACAAGAAGCAATAGGTGGAGCTGAAGAAGTAGAGCAACAATCAAATGAAACAATTCAGTTATCTCAAACAGAACAAGACATAGTTGATATTAAAGCGACAACGTCTTTTATAAAACCTATAGATGGTGTAATCAGCTCAAAATATGGAATAAGAGAAACTGCAACAGGAAATGTTCCTAAAAATCATACAGGCACAGATATAGCAGCAAATCTTGGATCAAAAATAAAATCTTCTACTGATGGTGAAGTAGTACTTTCGTCAGAAGAAGGTGATTATGGGAAACACCTAAAAATACAGTTAGGTGAAGTTAGTATAGTATATGCTCATTGTAACAATTTATACGTAAAACAAGGTGATAAAGTAGTACAAGGACAAGAAATTGCCGAAGTTGGTTCAACAGGCAACTCTACTGGGCCACATTTACACTTTGAAATAAGAGTTCATGAAAGAACTGTTGATCCAGAAAGCATTTTAGAATTATAAACTCATATAATTAATTAATAGTTTTTAAAATCCCAATTTATATTAAGTTGAAAACTTTCTATTAATAATTATAAGAGGAGGCTTCATGAAGTTTAAAATTGATTTAAAAATATTTTTATTTATAATAATATTTTATTTTACAAAACAAATTGAAACATATGCAATAATAATTTTTTTTGCAATAATTCATGAACTGGGGCATCTAATTGCAGGATTAGCATTAGGTATGAAACCTGAGAGTATTAAATTAATACCATTTGGGCTAAGTATATCTTTTAAACTAAATCCGAGAGATTATAATAAAAAAATTGGAACAGGAAATTTATTTGAAATTAAAAAAATTATTGTTGCAGTTGCTGGACCACTTATAAATTTTTTTATTATTTTAATTGCATCACATATAAATTTAAATATATTATCCAATTTAATTATTATATATGTCAATTTATTGATAATGCTTTTTAATTTAATACCTATTTACCCCTTAGATGGAGGAAGAATTCTAAAAGGTATTTTACATATGTTTGTTGGAAAAAAAGAATCGGATAAATATACTAATTATATATCATTTGTTTCATTATTAATACTTACTTTTTTAGGCAGTATTGAGATTTATTATCTAAAAAATATCGCTATATTTTTTATTATAATATTCTTATGGATATTGTATATAACTGAAGATATTATTCATAAAAGAAGATTAAAAATTTATAATTTAATTGAAAAAACTATTGAAATTAGAAGAGATAAATAGTAAACTAATGATAAAGAAAAATTATTTTCAAATTATGTATGTTAGTTAGAAATAAAATGAGAGGTTGATTCAAAGGATGAAAAATCAAAGAGGAGTTACTTTAGTAAGTTTATCTGTTGCTATTATAGTTTTATTAATAATAATTGGAACTGTACTTTATAATGTAAGAACAAATTTAGGTATTCAAAGATTAAAAGCAATGCAAACAGATATAGAAAATTTAAGAAGTAAGGTTGAAAACTATTATTTACAATACGGAGCACTTCCAATCTTAAAACAGCAAGAAATTGAGCGTAGTACATTGAGTGATAATGTTAGAAGTATAGAAAATAGTAATATGGATATAGGTAAGTATTATGTAATAGACTTAGAAGCTATGGAAAATATAACATTAACATATGGAGAAGATTATGAAAAATTAAAAAATGAAACTGTCGAAATTATAAAAAACTTAAAAAATAGAACATTAGATGATATTTATATTATAAATTCAGTTAGTCATAATATATTCTATGTATGTGGAATTAAATATGAAGGAAAAACTTATTATACACAATATCAAGATGAAGAAAAGGAGAAAGTTGGTAGTGCTAATTTCAATATTGATATAAATGTCAAGAATGTAAACCAAAGAGTTTTGATGGAAATAAAAAAAGGAGAAACTGCTCCAAATAATAGAAACGCTATATATAAAGATGAAAAAGGTTATGAAGCAATAATACCTGTGGGATTTACAGTCTCAGATATTGAGGGAGAAAGTTCAATAGAAACAGGATTAGTAATAAGAGATGATGATGGAAATGAGTTTGTATGGATACCAGTAAATATACCATGGGAAAGTGATTCAAGTAAAACAATAACACTAAGTAGATATACATTTTATGAAAATGGAGTTCCAACTGATCAAGGTCCTAATACAATTTCTAATAATTATATAGAATTAATAAGCAGTTCATATAGAAATGAAGTAGCAAAAACAAATATAACTTCGAGAAATGGATTTATAGCAAAAACAAATGCAGCGGGAGGTTTTTGGATAGGAAGATATGAAGCAAGAATTGAGGGATATACAGGAAATGTAGTTACAAGTAATTCAAGTAATGAAACTAGTTGGACAGGATATACAGGAGGAAAATTAGTAGAAAAACCAGAAGCGCAAGTATTTAATTATATAACGCAAAATAAAGCATCTGAATTATCAAGAACTATGTATGTAGAAAATAATTATTTTGAAAGCGACTTAATAAATAGTTATGCATGGGATACTGCAATTTTATTTTTACAAGAATATGATAATAGAGAAGGAACAAACCTTATACCATATTCAATGCAGAATAGTATCAATACAGGCATAAGTCCATTAGCAACAGGAACTGTATCAGATACAAATAAAGATAAAATATGTAATGTATATGATATGGCAAGTAATTGTTATGAATGGACAACAGAAACTTATAGTAATTCTGATAATCCGTGCGTGGAACGTGGAGGTAATTATGGCGATAGCAACGTCTACGCTAGTTATCGTAATGGCATAAATACTACTGATGCCGGTATAAGCAATTCCTTCCGCCCTGTACTTTATATTAAATAAAGTTAAATTTTTGAAGTTCTAGAATTAGCATATTGTAATTAAGTGTTTTACAGTGCGGTAATACATTAAAACAAACATGTTATAATATTATACATGTTTGTTTTTTGTAAATATTTTGTAATAATATAGTAATATTTTTGTTATTTTCCTGTAAAATACATTGACTTTTTTGCGTATCCGTTATATTATATAGATATTAATGGGAAATATTCATAAATCAAGATTTGTTTAATCCTAAGGAGGAAAAATATGGGAGAAGTAATCGTAATTACATCAGGAAAAGGTGGAGTAGGAAAAACAACAACAACAGCAAATTTAGGTTCAAGTTTAGCACTAGAAGGTAAAAAAGTAGTTTTAATTGATACAGATATAGGGCTACGCAATTTAGACGTTGTTATGGGATTGGAGAATAGAATAGTATATGATATTGTTGATGTTGTGGAAGAAAAATGTAAATTAAGACAAGCTTTAATAAAAGATAAAAGATTTAAAGAATTATACCTACTACCAGCTGCTCAAACTAGAGATAAAAGTGCGGTAAATGAAGAACAAATGAGAAATTTAGTAGGAAAACTTAAAGAAGAATTTGATTATATTCTAATTGATTGTCCAGCTGGAATTGAACAAGGATTTAAAAATGCTATAGCAGGAGCAGATAGAGCAATAGTGGTAACTACAGCTGAAATATCTGCGATAAGAGATGCTGATAGAATAATAGGACTTTTAGAGTCTTCAGAAATTAAAAATCCAGAATTAGTAATAAATAGAATTAGACCTAATATGGTTAAAAAAGGCGAAATGATGGATGTTGACGATATAGTGGATTTATTATCAATTGACTTAATTGGAGTAGTTCCAGATGACGAATACATTATTACCCAAACAAATAAAGGAGAACCTGTAATTCAGAATAAAAGAGCACCATCAGGAAAAGCATATATAGAGATTGCTAAAAGAGTATTAGGAGAAAAGATAGAAGTAACTATACCTGGTAGAGAAAAAGGATTTTTCTCTAAAATAAAAAGTATATTCAAAAAATAAAAAACAGTATGGAGGGTAGTAGAAATAATGTTTGAAAACATGATGAATTTTTTTAAGAAGTTAGGCAAAAAAGAAAATAAGGTATCTAACAACTCGAAAGATGCAGCTAAGGAAAGATTACATTTAGTTCTAATGCAAGATAGAGCTAATGTTTCTGCAGACTTCTTAGAACTTATGAAACAAGAAATTATCGAAGTAATAAAAAAATATATCGATGTAGATGAAAGAGAAATTGATGTTAGACTAACAAATAAAGAAAATGGAGATGGAACAAATGGTGCACCAGCATTATATGCAAACATTCCAATTCTTAATATAAAAAATGAATCAAGAAAGCTAGAAATAAAAAAAGAAGAAACTAAGAATGAAAATAATATAGAAAAACAGGATAAACCAAATAATAAACAGGATATAAGTAATAAAGAAGAAGTAAAAGAAGAGTCAATAGAACAAAATGACGATAGATTGAAAATGGATGATGACGAAAATATAGATAAAGATAAGAATACTGAGAAAACATCAGAAAATAAAGAACAGGATTCTGTTAAAACAAAAGAGAAGATTAAATCAGAAAATTAATTAAGAAAAAGAGTGGTTTAATGAGAAAAAGAGAGTTAAAAAATATAGAATGGGGAATATTAATAGCTGCTATAATCTTATCAATAATAGGACTGGTGGCTTTATTTTCTGCTACACAAGAAGCAGAATATGATGAATTTAATAAACAACTTATTTGGTTAATTATAAGTTTGGTTGTAATGGTAGCAGTGATGCTGATTGACTATGATATTATTATAAAATTTTCACCGATAGCTTATGGTCTGTTTATTATTTTACTTATAGCTGTATTGTTTACAAAGCCTGTAAATGGTGCATCTAGCTGGTTTGACATTGGATTTTTTTCTTTTCAGCCTGGTGAATTTGCTAAAATATTTGTTATTTTATTTTTAACAATGGCAATTACAAAAATTCAGGAAAAAGGCAAGAGAGAAATTAATAGACCAACTAGATTACTTATAATTGCTGCGATAATAGGACTCCCAGTTTTATTAATTATAAAACAACCAGACTTTGGTACAGCTATTGCCTTTATAACAGCTTTAGCATTAATGTTGATAACTGCGGGGATTGATAAAAGATATATAATTAGTGCTATAATTTTAATTGTTGTATCAGTACCTTTAATGTACAATTTTGTTTTACCAGAACATGCTAAGAAAAGAATAGATATTTTCCTAAATCCTGAATCAGATCCAAGAGGTGCAGGATATAATATAATTCAGTCAAAGCTTGCAATTGGCGCAGGTGGACTTACGGGAATGGGATTGTTTAAAGGAAATCAAACTCAATTAGGATTTTTATATCCTAAAACTACAGACTTTATTTTTGCTGTAATTGGTGAAGAAATGGGATTTGTAGTTGCAGGTGCAGTAATTATAGTATATGTGTTTCTGGTCACAAAATGCCTTTATGTTGCAAAAACAGCGAAAGATGATAAAGGAGCATTAATTGCTTCAGGGATAACGGGAGTTTTTTTATTTCATATGTTAGAAAATATAGGAATGGTTATGGGGTTATTACCAATAACAGGTGTACCTTTACCATTTATAAGTTATGGAGGAAGTTCTCTAATTACAAATTTTATTTGTATAGGATTGCTTTTAAATATAAGTAGTAAAAGGCAAAAATCAATTTTTGTAAAATAATTAAAATAAAAGAGATGTGAATTAAGTTTATGTTATTAAAAAAACTAAAAATTGGAAATGTTGAATTAAAAAACAATTTAATATTAGCTCCTATGGCAGGTGTAACAAACCTGCCTTTTAGAATTATATGTGAAAAATTCGAACCTGGAATGGTATGTACTGAGATGGCAAGTGCAAAAGCTATGTTTCATAATGATGAAAAAACAAAAAGGTTATTAAATACTGAAGGAGAAAAAAGACCTATTAGTTTTCAAATTTTTGGTAGTGAAGAAGAGAGTATGTCGTATGCAGCTAGAACTGTTAGCATGATGGCAGATATATTAGATATTAATATGGGATGCCCAGCACCTAAAGTTGTTAAAAATGGTGATGGAAGCAAGTTACTTACAGATTTAGAGAAAGCTAAAAGTATAATGGAAGCTGTAGTAAAAAATTCAAGTGTTCCTGTTACTTTAAAATTTAGAAAAGGCTGGGATTTAAATAATATAGTTGCAATAGAAGTTGCAAAAATTGCAGAAGAAGTTGGAATCTCAGCTATAACAGTTCATGGGAGAACTAGAAGTGAATTTTATAGTGGAAAAGCAGATTGGGATATTATAAGGAAGGTAAAAGAAAGTGTTTCTATACCAGTTATAGGTAATGGAGATGTAGTGAATGAGGATTCTGCATATAAAATGCTTGAACAAACTGGTGTGGATGGAATAATGATAGGAAGAGGAGCATGTGGAAATCCTTGGATTTTTAGAAATATAAAACACTATTTAGAAACAGGAGAAAAATTAGATCCTCCTTCAAATCAGGAAAAATTAGATATAATTAAACAACATATTGAACTTGCTGTGCAAGAAAAAGGTGAGATTGCAATTAAAGAACTTAGAAAACATATTGCTTGGTATACTAAAAATTTAAAAAACTCTAGTGACTTTAGAAGTTTAATAAACACTATTGAATCAAAAGATGCGTTAATAAAAAAATTAGATGAATATTTTAATACTTTATAAAATAGAAATGTAGTAAATAAGATAATACATAAAAATAAATAATTAAAATTTTATAAGAATATCTAACTCAATTAATCTGCAATTCCATTTTTTTAAAATCCCAATTATTTATTTTATGCTATTTTACGGAGGAAAGTATGAAAAATAAAAGAATAGTGTTTCTTATAGTATTGATAATACTAATTGCAATTGGATTGTTTATTTTTTTTAGTAATAATGAGACTAGAAATTTTAAAATTGGTAATAATACTAGTAGTCAAGAAATTGTAGATTATATTTTGAATATTAATTCTTATGAAGCAATTATAGAAGTTGATGTTAAGAGTAATAAAAATGAAAATAAATATAAAATAAAACAAGTATATAATGGAGAGAATAATAATTCACATGAGGTATTAGAGCCATCAAATATTGCAGGAGTTAAACTTATTAAAGAAGGGAATAACCTAAAATTAGAAAATAGTAATTTGAATTTAACAAATATTATGCAGAATTATGAATATATTTCTGATAATGTATTAGATTTATATTCATTTATTGAAGATTATAAAAGTAATACTAATTCTAAATGGGAAGAAAAAAATGATAAAATTGTAATGAAAACTTCTAATAGGACTTTATACATAAATAGAGAAAATGGTTTGCTAGAGAAAATGGAAATACATGATAATAGCAAAAAAACAGCTATTTACATATTATATAATGAGGTAAATGTAAATAGCTAAAAAAGTCTATTTCTTTGCTTCAAATAATATATAAAATATGAACTGTACTTGACAATATATGAAGTATTAGGAGTGAAGAAAATGCAAATAAAAAGAGGCGATATGTTTTATGCAGATTTAAGTCCAGTAGTTGGTTCAGAACAAGGTGGAGTAAGACCTGTTTTAATAATCCAAAATGATTTAGGAAACAAATATAGCCCAACTGTAATAGCAGCAGCAATAACGTCTCAAACTGGTAAAACAAAATTACCAACTCATATAGAAATAGATTCATCTTCATGTGGGTTAAAAAGTAATTCTGTTGTTTTAACAGAACAAATAAGAACAATAGATAAAAGTAGACTAAAAGAACGCATAGGACATATTAATGATGAAAAAATAATTGATCAAGTTAATAATGCATTAGGTGTAAGTTTTGGATTAGAATAAATTTTAAATTGCTTTGCGATATATGTTGCACAGAAAATTTCTTGGCGAAAATTTCGCGCGAGAACAAATTTACGGAACGTATTACATAGTATATTTGTACAAAAAATTTAAAAATACGCTTTGAAATAATATACTATATATTTAAGGGGCGTTCCGATTTGTTCTATAATAGGAAAGTCATCCTTTCCTATTATATAAAAGCGCTTCGCGCCTAACGTTAAATCTTATACTTTTAATTTTTTTATAGTCTTAATTTCATGATGCAAATTTTCAATAATAGTCTTTCTTTTATTGTATGCTTCCTTGTACTCTCCATATAGTGTAGTATAATTATCAATTGTTTCATTTTTTTTTAGTAATTGTTTTATACCAGCTAAGTAATAATTTTTATCTTTTTCTTTTTTTGCTTTATCCATAGCTGTTTTATATTTGTTTATTTGTTCTAATCTTTCTATTTCTGATTTTAGTTCATTTACATAGCTTTGAGTAAGAAAGATTTCATATTCAGTATCTTCAATTACAACTTTTAATAGTTTTTTTACAATTTTAGGGTTGTTTTTACCATTATTAGCATTTTCGATTAGTTCTTTTAATGTATCAGAAATTCCTATATGGGATTTATATTGTCTTTTATTAACTATTGCATCATATTCATCAGCAACTCTTATTATTTGAGCTTCATACGGTATATCCTTTTTTGTTATTCCATTTGGATAACCAGTTCCATTTAATGCTTCATGATGATTTAACGCACCTGTAGCATATGGTCTTAATTGTAAATCCTTCATACATAATTCATAACCTAAAGTTGTATGTGTTTTCATTATTTCATATTCTTCATCTGTTAACTTTCCAGGTTTTTGTAAAACAGAGGGTGGTATAAATTGCTTACCCAAATCATGTAAATATGCACATATTGTACAATATTCAGTATAACCTTTATTTAGATGTAATTTTTCACATAATCTACAAGTTAGAGCTGCAACATTTTCACAATGCTTTCTGGTAAATACATCTAATTTATCTAACATATTTAATTGATATCTCATACTTTCATTTAAGTTATATGATTTCAAACTTGTTCTATCATAAAAATCAAATTTCTGTTTATTCATAGAAATCCTCCTCAATTAATTAATAAAATAATAACATTAAAAAAGTAAAAATTCAAGTATAAATTTCCACGGTCCAATTGATACTGATATAAGTGTTCATTAAAAATACTGATAAATGTTCATCTGAATTATTGACAAATGTTCATCTAGGTGATATATTAGTAATAGAAAGCGAGTGATAGAAAAATGGCTTTAACAAAAAATGATTATAAATCAAGATTAATTGATAAAAAAATAAATAAATATATACAAGTTTTTGGGGCTCTTTGTATAGAAGGACCAAAATGGTGTGGTAAAACTTGGACATCATTAAATCATGCTGAAAGTGTAGCGTATCTAACAGAAAAGGATATAAGAAATTTAGCAGAAACAAATCCGAAATATATTTTTAATAAGCTAAGACCTCAACTAATTGACGAATGGCAAAGAGTACCTGAAATATGGGATGCTGTTAGACATGAATGTGATGAAGATAGTCAAAAAGGTAAATTTATATTAACAGGGTCTACAACATTAAATAAAGAGGAGGCAAAAAAGGTATTTCATTCAGGAGCAGGAAGAATTGCAAGATTAAAAATGTATACAATGAGTTTGTATGAAACAGGAGATTCAACAGGAGATGTATCAATAACTGATATGCTTAATTCTAATGTTAAATGTGGATATGTTAGAAAAGTTGAACTTGACGAATTAGCAGAGTATATTATTAGAGGAGGATGGCCAGCTAATAATGACAAAGATATAAAAGATATAGGGTTAATACCAAATAGTTATATTGATTCCTTATTAAGCAAAGATATAAATGAAGACAATGGAAAGCAAAGAGATAGAAATAAAATGAAAATGATACTTAGATCTTTAGCAAGAAATGAAAGTACTCTAGTAGGAAGTAAAACCATTGTAAAAGATATTGAGGATTACGAAAATGACGATGAATTAGTTAAAAGTAGAACAACCATAATGGATTATATTGATTGCCTTGATAGATTACATTTAATAGAAAATCAGGATGCATTTAGTTTAAATTATCGTTCATCATCTAGAGTAGGCAAAGTTGCTAAAAGACATTTTACAGACCCATCTCTTGCATGCGCATGTCTTGATTTAACAGTAGAAAAATTACTTCATGATTTTAACACTTTTGGATTATTATTTGAGGCATTAGTAGAAAGAGATTTAAGAATTTATATGGATTATATTGATGGAAAATTGTATCATTTTAGAGATAATATTTCAGGAGATGAAGTTGATAGTATATTGGAGTTTAAAAATGGAGAATATGCAGCAATAGAAATAAAATTAACATCAAAAGGAATTGATGAAGCAAAGAAAAGTTTAATGACATTTTATAATAATGTGAAGAAAAAGCCAAAATTTATGTGTATCATTGTAGGACATTATGAAGCGGTTATTCAAGATCCGGATACAGGCATTTATATTGTGCCTATTACAGCTTTAAAACCATAAAATATAAATAAATAGTGTCAAAGTGCGCCGGCCAATTGACATATAAAAAAGAAAGTAGGAAAGAAAATGTATAGAACAAAAAATTGTGGAGAATTAACAATAAAAAATGTAGAAGAAATAGTTGAACTAAGTGGATGGGTTCAAAAAATAAGAAACTTAGGTGGAATGATTTTTATAGATTTAAGAGATGAATTTGGAATTACTCAAATAGTTGTTAAAAATGAATTAGAAGAACAAGCAAAAGAACTAAATACGGAAAGTTGTATCCACATTTCGCGGAAAAGTTGTGGAAAGAGAAAGTAAAAACAGTAAAATTGCAACTGGAGAAATAGAAGTTATTGCTGAGAGTATCGAAGTACTTGGTAAATGTAAAAATGTTCTTCCATTTGAAATAAATACAGACCAAGAAGTAAGAGAAGATTTAAGATTAGAATATAGATTTTTGGATTTAAGAAATGAAAAATTACATAATAATATTTTACTTCGTTCTAAAATATTAAAAACTTTAAGAGATAAAATGGATGAATTAGATTTTACAGAAATACAAACACCAATACTTGCTAATTCATCACCTGAAGGAGCAAGAGATTATTTAGTGCCAAGTAGATTAAATCCAGGAGAGTTTTATGCGCTTCCACAAGCACCGCAACAATTTAAACAATTGCTTATGGTATCTGGATTTAACAAATATTATCAAATAGCACCATGTTTTAGAGATGAAGATCCTAGAGCAGATAGAGCACCAGGAGAGTTTTATCAATTAGACTTTGAAATGAGTTTTGCTACTCAAGAAGATGTGTTTAATGTAATAGAAGAAGTTGTTCCATATACTTTTAAAAAGTTTACTAATTGGAAAGTAGATGAAGGACCATTTGTTAGAATACCATATAAAGAAGCTATGGAAAAATACGGAATAGATAAACCAGATTTAAGAAATCCATTAATTATACAAGATGTTACAGAAGTATTTAAAGATTCAGAGTTTAATGCATTTAAAGACAAAACAATAAAAGCAATTGTTGTACCAAACGGTTCAGAGCAAGGAAGAAAATTCTTTGATAAAATGGGAGAATTTGCAACTACTGATGAGGTAGGAGCAAAAGGTTTAGCTTGGACAAAATTTGAACAAGATGGAACAATTGCAGGTGGTATTGCTAAATTTATTACTGATGATATGAGAAAATCATTAGAACAAATAGGTGCTGTAAATGGTTCAGCAATATTTTTTATAGCAGATGAACTTGAAAAAGCTCAAAAAATAGCAGGTCTTATTAGAATAGAATTAGGAAAAAGATTAGAGCTAATAGAAAAAAATGTTTATAAATTCTGTTTTATAGTGGATTTTCCTATGTATGAATTATCAGATGATGGAACAATAGATTTTAGCCATAATCCATTTTCAATGCCACAAGGAGGATTAGAAGTTTTAGAAAATAAAAATCCATTAGATATTTTAGCGTATCAATATGATTTAGTATGTAATGGATATGAAATGGCATCAGGAGCAGTAAGAAACCATAATCCAGAAATAATGGTAAAAGCATTTGAAATTGCTGGATACACAGAAGAAGATGTGAAAAATAGATTTGGAGCATTATATAATGCATTCCAATATGGAACTCCACCACATGCTGGAGCAGCACCTGGTGTAGATAGAATGGTAATGCTTATTGCAGATTCTCAGAATATTAGAGAAGTAATTGCATTTCCAAAAAATAAAAGAGCTAGAGATTTACTAATGGGAGCACCATCAGTTGTAGATGAGATACAACTAAATGATGTGCATATAAAAATCAAATAATTCATAAAAAATTTAATAGTATATAAAAATGAAAATTATATAAAAAGTATTGTATTAAATTTTTAAGTATGATATAAATATACTATAAAAACCCAAATAAGAAAGGCGGAGTTTTTGTGGACGAGGAAATTTTAAAAGATGCAAAAACAATATTAATTGTAGATGATGAACAACCAATAGTAGATATATTAGTGTACAATCTAAGGAAAGAAGGATATAATACCATAGAAGCAAGTGATGGTTTAACAGCAGTTGATATGGCATTAGAAAAGAAGCCAGACTTGATATTACTAGATATAATGCTTCCTAAATTAGATGGTTTATCTGTATGCAAAAGAATTAAAAACTCATTAAATATACCAATACTGATGCTTACTGCTAAAGATGGTGAAATAGATAAAATTCTTGGATTAGAGCTTGGTGCTGATGATTATATTACAAAACCCTTTAGTGTAAGAGAATTAGTTGCTAGAGTAAAAGCTAATTTAAGAAAGGTTGAGATTGGTTCTAATAATATTATAAATGCTAACAAACGAGTTGAAAAAGAAAAAAATGATAATGAAATAAAACATGAAAGTAAAATTATAATTGGTGAGTTAGAACTTGATTTAGATAAATTTGAAACAAAGGTTAGAGGAGAGGTTATAGATTTAACGTTAAGAGAATTTGAAGTGTTAAAATATCTTGCGTCTCAACCGGATCAAGTAGTGACAAGAGAAGTGTTATTAGAAAAAGTATGGGGTTATGAATATTATGGAGATATTAGAACAGTAGATGTTACAGTAAGAAGAATTAGAGAAAAAATTGAAAAAGATACTTCTTCTCCTAAAATTTTGCTTACCAAAAGAGGAGTAGGATATTATATTTCTGGAAAATAAAGAATAAAGGGACATATAAGTGAAACGGAAACTTTAATATGTTCTTTTTTCAATTTTATAATAGAGGTAATAGTTATGGTAAAAAGAAATGAAACAAGAAAAATAATGGTAGGAAACATACAAATAGGAGGACAAGATAAAGTAGTAATACAATCTATGTGTAACACTAAAACAAAAGAGGTAGAAAAAACTGTTGAACAAATTATAAAACTAGAAGAATCTGGATGTGAAATTATAAGAGTTGCATGTTTAGATATTGAAGATGCAAAAACAATTAAAGAAATAAAGAAAAAAATACATATTCCAATCGTAGCAGATATACATTTTGACTATAAAATTGCATTAGAAGCTATAGAGGCAGGGGTTGATAAGGTTAGAATCAATCCTGGAAATATTGGAAATAGTGGAAGAGTTAAAGCAGTTGTAGATAAATGTAAAGAAAAAAACATTCCCATTAGAATCGGAGTAAATGCAGGTTCTTTAGAAAAAGATTTATTAAAAAAATATGGAAAACCAACTGCTAAAGCTATGATCGAGAGTGCAAAAAGGCATATAGATATTTTAGAAAATTTGAATTTCTTTGATTATGCATTATCTTTAAAAGCTTCAAACTTAGATTTATGTATTGAGGCATATAAAGAGGCAGCAAAAGCATTTAAATGTCCACTTCATTTAGGGATAACAGAAAGTGGAACTGAATTTAGTGGAACAATAAAATCTAGTATAGGTTTAGGATATATGCTAAGACAGGGAATCGGTGATACAATAAGAGTTTCTTTAGCAGATGATCCTGTAAAAGAAATAGCTGTAGCTAAAGAAATATTAAAGGATTGTAATCTTTATTCTAAATCACCAACTTTAATTGCTTGTCCAACTTGTGGTAGAACTCAAATTGATTTAATTCCAATTACAAAGGAAGTAGAAAAATTTTTACAAACAATAGAAGCAGATATTAAGGTTGCTGTTATGGGATGTGCTGTAAATGGTCCTGGAGAGGCAAGGGAAGCAGATATTGGAATTGCGGGAGGAATTAATGAGGGATTATTATTTAAAAAAGGAAAAATAATAAAAAAAGTAAAGCAAGAAGATATTGTAAATGTTCTAAAAGATGAAATATTAAAAATGGTGAATTAAAATTAATTAGGGGTTAGGTATGAAAATAATTGTAGGAAGAACAGCTGGATTTTGTTATGGAGTAAAAAGAGCTGTTGAAGGAGCAAAAGAAGAAGTAAAAAAAAATAACAAATCAATTTTCTGCTTAGGAGAAATTGTCCATAACAAACAAGTTGTAGAAGAACTAAAAAATGAAGGTATTATATTTGTAGAAGAGATTGATCAGGCTAAAGGAAAAACAATAATAAGAGCACATGGAGTGCCAAAAGAAGAATATGAAAAAGCGAAAAAAATGAATATAAATATAATAGATTATACATGTCCAAATGTTTTAAAAATACATGAAATTGCTAATGAGTATTCTAAAAAAGGTTATTATATTTTTTTATGTGGAAATGAAAAACATCCTGAAAATATTGGAACAATAAGTTATTGTGGAAATAATTTTTCAATAATAGAAAAAGAAGATGATGTTTATAAAGCATTAAAAAATTTAAAGAAATCTAAATTAGAAAAATTATTATTAATATCTCAAACTACATATAGTTTAGAAAAATTTCGTATAATAGAGGAAATTATAGGAAATGAATTAGATAAAAATACAAAATTGGTTGTAAAAAATACTATTTGTAAAGCGACAGAATTTAGACAAAAAGAAACTGAAGAAATATCAAAAAATGTAGATTGTATGATTATAATTGGTGGAACTAATAGTTCAAATACAAAAAAATTATATGAAATTGCTAATAGAAATTGTAAAAATTGTATTTGTATAGAAACTGTCGGAGATTTAGATTTAGTAGAATTAAAAAAATATGATAAAATTGGGATAATGGCGGGAGCATCGACTCCTAAAAAGAGTATAGAAGAAGTAAAACTAAAAGGAGAATCAATTTTTGTTTCTTTATAAATATAATATTAGAATAATTGTAAAATAAAAATGTATCAAAAAGAATAAATCTTTTTGATACATTTATTAATGTGCATCAGTTAAATTTTGTTTTAATATAACTCTTATAATACTTCCTTCTTGAACCGGAGAGTCTTTAGGTGGGTCTTGTGAAATAACAGTACCAGATCCTTCAATATCTATATTTAAGTTTTTATCTCTTAAAATAGTTGTTGCTTGTGATGCATTCATATTTTTTAAATCTGGAACTGTAATTGAAGTTGATACATTATTACTTTCACCATAAAGAACAATTAATGAATTTTTTGCTAAATATGCCCCAGGTTTTGGTGTTTGTTCTACAACTAAAGTATTGTTAGCATCTCCATTTATATAAGATTTAGGGTTAAATCCGGCACTTTTTAATATTTTTTCAGCTTCTGCAACAGTTTTATTTCTTATATCAGGAATTATTATTGTATTATTTGAATTATTATCATTAGTTGAGTCTTCTGATGAAGGAACACTTAGATAAGGTAGTATTTCAGATAACATTTGTGAAACTACAGGACCTGCTAATTGTCCACCTTGATGATTATTTTTTGGTGGATCATATAATGTTAATAATAAAACTACTTGTGTGTCTTCTATAGGAGATATAGCAACATATGAAGCAACATATCCCTCATCAGTTCTTGTATAAACTGGTTCAGAAGTACCAGTTTTTCCACCAATAGAATATCCATTAACAGCAGCATGTCTTCCTGTTCCAGATGTTACAACAGATTCCATCATAGATTTTACTTGTTCTGCTGTATTCTTAGATATAACCTGTCTCACTTGTGTAACAGGAATTTCACTGGTTGCACCAGTATCTACATTTGTAAGCTGTTTTACAATTCTAGGTTTCATTAATTTACCATCGTTTGCAACACATGCAATTGCAGTTGCCATTTGGAGTGGTGTTACATTTAATCTTTGGCCAAAAGACATGGTTGCTAATTCTACTGGTCCAATAGTATCAAGTTTTTGAAAAATACCACCTTGTTCTCCATATAGACCTGAATTTGTAGAATCAAATAATCCAAAAGCTTGATAGTATTTATATAGTGTAGTAGCACCTATTCTTTTTCCTAACTGCATAAATGCAGGATTACATGAATTCATTAAAGCTTGCCTTAAACTTTGCACTCCATGAGGCACGGTTCTCCAACATGTAATTTTAAGAGGTTCATCAGCAGAAGCATCCTCGAATTCTTCATATCCTTTACAGTAGAAATCACTACTATTATCTGTAGTTGTTATATTTTCTTCTAATGCAACAGAAGCTGTTATAACTTTAAATACAGAACCTGGTTCATAAGTTTCTAAAACAGATTTATTTGACCACATTTTACTTAAAGCCTCACCTTTTTCTTTGTCAGAAAGAGAATTATAATATTCTGCTATTTTTTCATTAGGGGTGTATGGATCATTTAAATTATAATTTGGATAACATGCCATTGCCATAATATCTCCATTTTTAGGGTTCATTACAATAACATTTCCACCTTTTTTACAATTATTATCATCTACAGCCTGCTTTAAGTATTTTTCTACAATTGATTGAATATTATAATCAATTGTAAGAGTTAAATCACTACCGTTTTCAGCAGAAATATAGGTTTCTTCAGCATTTGGGATCTCTTTTTGGTCACTTCCTTTTGAACTTACTATTTTCCCTGGAGTACCTGTTAAAACTGAATCCCATTTAGATTCTATACCACTTAAACCTTGATTATCACTGCCGCAAAAACCTATTATATTCGAAGCAAAATTGTCATAAGGATAATATCTTTTTGTATCTTCGTCAATATTTATTCCAATAGAAACATCATTTTCTTTCATCCAAGATTTTAATTTATCTACTTTTTCTTGTTCTACCTTTTTTATAATAGTTTCTACTTGAGATTTACTAGTAACTTTTGTATATATTTCATCATAATTTAATTCGAAAATATCAGAAAAAGCTTTTGCTATTTTTTCTTGTAATTCTTTTGTTGCTTCATCTGAACTTTTTAAAAATTTGTTTGGATTAATAGTTATTGTATCAACTTGAGCACTAATTGCTAATGATTTCCCAGTTGAATCATATATATTACCACGTTTAGGACTTATTATTTGATTAATTGTTTGCTGATTATATGCTAATTCTCTTAAATGATTACCATCTACAAATTGGAGAATAGCAATTCTAGTAATTAATAATATTATAATTATCATAGTAATAAGTAATGTGAATTTTATTTTCTTTGAATATATAAAATTTTTATTTTCAAATTTTGAATTTATTTTTACTATTTTAGAATTATTTTTTTTCTTTTTATTATTTTTTTTATTATTCATACATATGCCTCTTTTGTTTATAATTTCATTAATATTTTATATTAAAAATTGATAAAAAGCAATAAAAACTTGAAAAACTAAGAGATTTATTATAAAATTTAGTTGTATAAAAATTAAGAGAAATAATTATAAATATTATTTTTTTATATAATAGGAAACCCTATGAAGCTTCTAAAGTAGCTACGCAACTTGAAGTGAAAATAAATTGCTAAAAATTGTATTGTGATGTATAATTGATGTATCAAGTATAAGGTAATTCGATGACTTACTGGTATAAAT
>JAXJYD010000002.1:0-7055 GCA_036307105.1 Clostridia bacterium
AAGAAATAGAATAACAAGGTTATTAGCCAAATTACGAGCACATCAATTAATACGAAAAGTACCAAATGGTCTAAAATATTATGTCACAGAAAAAGGAAGAAAAATAATATCAGAAGTGTTGTATTTCAAAAATAACGAACTGCCTGAAATATGCAGCAAATAAACTGTTTTACTATTTTTGTAACTTAAAAAAGCAGTTTTACACGACTTCTTTTAAACATGCCTTACAAAAAGATTTGTTTTTTTTGATTAGCTTTAATTTTAAATAACATAAAGCCAAAAAGTTAGAGCAGTTCTTAAAAATAAAGGAGAATCAGGTATATCTCTTGCTCATAATGTTCCTTATGGTTATAAAAAAGATGAGAACGATAAAACAAAATGGATTGTTGATGAAACTTCAGCAGAAGTTGTAAAAGAAATATTTAATCTATTTATTCAAGGACATGGCACTTGTGAAATTTCAAGAATTTTAAGAGAACGAAAAATATTAACTCCATTAGAGTATTATGAAAGCATTGGAAGAAAATCAAAAGCTAATTCTCAAGACTATCAATATAAATGGTGCTCTGTTACAGTAGCAGCAATATTAGATAGACAAGAATATATTGGAGATACAGTAAATTTCAAATGTACTACTCGTTCTTATAAAGATAAAACAAAAGTAGCCTTACCAAAAGAAGATAGAAAAGTATTTAAAAACACTCATGAAGCAATAATTGATGAGTACACTTGGAACATTGCTAAACAATTAAGAGATAATAGAAAAAAGCCTACTAGGTCAGGAAAGAAAAGCATTTTCTCTGGATTACTATTTTGTAATGATTGTGGTAAAAAAATGTATTTTCAATCTCCTGTAATAGATTTAAAAGCTAAAGACCATTATAGATGTTCAAGTTATAAGCATGATACTTCTCTATGTACTGCTCATTATATTACAGATGAAGTATTACAAAATTTAGTATTAGAAAATATACAAAAAGTAATTTCATATATGAAAAATTACGAAGATTTATTTATTAAAGAACAGTTAGCAAAATCTACACAAGATGAAATAAAAAGAATATCTAAAAATAAGAAAGAACTTGAAAAGGCTAAAAACAGAATAATTGAAATTGACAACTTATTTATGCATATTTACGAAGATAATGTATCTGGAAAGATTACAGATGATAGATTTAGAAACTTATCTTATAATTATGATAAAGAACAACAAGAATTAAAACTTAAAACCCAACAATTATCAAAAGATATTGAAAATACTGAAAAGAAAGATACTGATATTACACAATTTATATCTAATGTAAAAAAATATACTGAAATAACTAAACTTACACCTGAGATACTAAATGAATTAATAGAAAAGATAGTAATTCATAAAAGAGAAAAAGTAAATAGTAAGAAAGTTCAAGAAATAGATATATATTATAGAGGTGTTGGTATAATATCTTTTCCAGTAAGTATTAATGATATTGAAATTACAATTAACAAAATATTAAATAGAAAAACAGCTTAATATTGAAATAACTTATTTTAAGGGGAGAATGATTTTAGTGTACTTAACTAAAGCATTCTCCCCTATGCGTTATGACGTGCCATCATAACTCGGGGGCTCTGCGAAGCAATAATTTTTGCAAACAAAAAAACATCCAATTTCTTGAATGTTTTTCATATCCATCTGTTCTAAAAAGTTCGAACAGATACGTCGTTGGTGGGCAGGGAAGGATTCGAACCTTCGTACTCAAATGAGAACAGATTTCTTACTACTATAGTTTTCACTACCAATTAAATTGTTTGTAGTCTGGACTTTCTCTTTATCTTTAAAAGATACCAGGTATAAAGTCTCTACACTCGGAATTAATTCCTAGCTCGGGATTGCCATCAGCTTACCTGTTAAGGTTTCCCCGAATTAGCCCGGTTATCATCATATAATCACTTATATGAGCTGCAAGTTTAGGTTTTTGAAAACCAAAGACCACAGTCTGCCGCCTTTAGCCACTCGGCCACCTACCCAAATATATAAAATAAAAAATGGTGCTCCCTCAAGGATTCGAACCTTGGACCCACCGGTTATGAGCCGGTTGCTCTGACCAACTGAGCTAAGGGAGCATGTGCTTTATGTTTAGCACAAGTAAAAGTATAACTTATTTTTTTAGTGTTGTCAATAGTATTTTTCTAAAATTTTAGGTAAATTTTTAGAAATAGAGGTAAAAACATTAAAATAAGCAAAAATTCAACTATAAAGTCAACAATTTTTTTGTGAAATCTAAATTGCTAGATGAATCAAACTGATACCCTAAAGTATAAACATCAGTTGCCCAAATATCTTTTTCAATCATATTTTTTAAATTTTTATTAGTAGTTTTATCAACAAACTTTTTAACAGAAGTAACTATTTCAAGTTTCGGATTAGCTTTAGCAATTTCAGAAATTAAGAATTTCCCTCTTTTATTAAGCCCTAAAACCCTTATATAAGGTATAGTTTTTTTAGATAATTCTATATCTTTTTTTGTTATATTTAATAAAGAATACAACAAAATTCTTTGTAATCTTGTAGATGTATATCTTTTAGATTTAATTTTGTTAAGTAACTCTTCTAAAGTATTACAAGAATCAGCTGCATTTTTTAATGAATGTTCTAATCCTTCAGAAACTTCGGCTAATTCTGCGATTTCTTCTGGATACATACTTCTTAAATTATAAATTATTTGTTTTTCAAATACTGACAAATCTGGAACAATATGTCCCTGTTTGATATTATCTATTAAAACACTATAACTAGAAATAGGCAAAAGTTTTCTCAAAGCATCAAATCCGCCATTTTTAACAATATTTCTTATAGCAGTAGCACTTGCAATATTGCCAGAATAGGTAACATCATTATATCCTGTTTCAAAACGTGCAATTGATATTGGTTGAATATTACTTTTATGTTTTTTCAAAGCTTTAATATATTCAATTCCAAGAATGTTATTAGGAGATGATAAAACATTTATATATTTTCTATTTCCATTCAGATACATCAATAAAGCATTTTCTCTTGCTTTAGGAAAAGAAATACCTTTTTTTAATTCATGAGTAAGAAAAGATCTATATTTAAGGGGCTCTTTATATAATATATCTGCAAAATTATTTAAAATGTCAATATCAGAAGTTTCGGCTCCAAAAGAGATATAATCAACAACTTTTAAAGAGTCTAAAATTTTGATTGCTCCATCTGCAAAGTTTTCTGCACTAGATGTAGCATATAAAACTGGAAGTTCAATAACTAAGTCGATTCCATTTTTTATAGCCATTTCAGCTCTTGACCATTTATCAATTATTGCAGTTGACCCACGCTGAGTAAAGTTACCGCTAATAACCGCAACTGTATAATTAGAACTTGTCATTTTTTTTGATTCTTCTAAATGATACAAATGACCATTATGAAATGGGTTATATTCTCCAACTATTCCTAAAACTTTACTCATAATAGCTCTCCTTTCTTGCATGTTTTTTTGTTAACTGTTATAATATTACCATAAATTATAAAAAAATACAAGAAAGGATACTTTGAAAAAGAATTTGCAAATTTACTCAATTCTTTTTCAAAATGGGAAAAATAAAGATGAAAAAAGTTACAATATATACAGACGGAGCGTGTTCAGGAAACCCAGGACCTGGTGGATGGGGAGCATTACTTATGTATCAAGATATGGAAAAAGAAATTTCAGGTGGAAAGAAAGATACAACAAACAATGTTATGGAATTAACTGCAGTAATTGAAGGATTAAAACTATTAAAAGAACCATGTGAAGTGGATTTATATAGTGATAGTGCTTATGTAGTAAATGCTTTTTTACAAGGATGGATTTACAATTGGGTAAAAAATAATTGGAAAACTGCTGGAAAAGAGCCTGTAAAAAACAAGGAAATTTGGCAAGAATTATACAATTTAACAAAAGTTCACAAAGTTAATTTTATAAAAGTAAAAGGGCATAGTGATAATAAATTTAATAATAGATGTGATGAATTAGCAAGAAATGCTATAAAAGTTATCTGAAATATTACATTTATATTACATTGATTAAAAATCTTGAAAAAATTTTTCTTGTTTAGTAAAATAGAATTGTATATAAGAATCAAAAGAAGTAAAAGAATTGTAGGAGGAAACAAATGGAAAGCTTTGCAGAATATATATTAAATGAAAAAAACTTGGGTTCAAAGATGGAAATTACATATTACTTATCAAAAAAGAAAAATCTATTTTTTGATAAATCTGTTTTATTTAAAACTGAAATTGCAAGAAATTTCTTGAATTATGCTAAGTTAGATGTATCTCCTAATATTGTATTAACAGCATGTTTACTATGTAACTGCAAAAAAGTTGATGATGCTCAAAATATTGAAAGTATTCATAATTTTGCAAAGAAAGGTGCAGAATATTTAGCAACACTAGGTTTTAATACAAAGTTTTGTACAATATGTGAACAAATTAATAGATACAGTAATAGTCTTCCAAGGGAAAAGGAAGGAGACGTATTAGAACTGGTAGAGTGTTTTGGAGGTATGTTATTAGATAGACCAGAAAGAAGAGGATTTAAACCTGATGAAGCTCTTGTATTATTAGAACAAAGAAATTTAAAAGATGAAAAAAATGCTTATTTACAAGAGTTTAAAGATTTTGTTAATTGTATGGAAGAAATAAATATTCATGAATCAACAGATATGACAGCACTTAATAGATTAGTAAAAATATACAACGAGACAGGAAAATTATCAGATTTTATGCAAAAATTAGTTAATGACTATCAACCAAAGATTGATAGATTAATAGAAAAGCAATTAGATATAAAATTAAATGAAATTTTAGGCAGAACAGATAATCCAAATAGACCTCTATTTAGTGAGGAAACTGCAAGAAAAATATTGAATAGGATAAATCAAGAAGAATTAGCAAATGTAGAGGAGTAGAAAAATGTACGAAATATTCGCAGATTTACATGTACACATAGGAAGAAGTGAAAGTGGAAAACCAATCAAAATTACAGCAGCAAGAACCCTAAATTTTGCTAATATTGCAAAAGAATGTGCAGAAAAAAAAGGAATTAATGTAGTTGGAATTATAGATTGTGCATCCCCATATGTAATAGAAGATATAGAAAACTTCTTAAAAACAGGAGATGCTTATGAATTAAAGGATGGAGGAATAATATACAAAGATAAAGTATGTATATTACTTGGAAGTGAAGTTGAAACATCTGAAAAAGGAAGAAATGGAAAAAGTGGTAGTGCTCATAACATATGCTTTTTCCCACATTTATCAGATATAAAAGCATTTTCAAATGAACTAAGCCATCATTTAAAAAATATTACACTTAGTACTCAAAGAACTGATTTATCTGGATATGATTTAATAGATATAGTAGAAAAATATAATGGGATATTAATTCCAGCGCATGCTTTTACACCACATAAAAGTTACTATGGAAATTGTACAGATAGATTAGAAAATATATTTAAAGAAAAGCTTGATAAAATATTTGCAGTTGAATTAGGTTTGAGTTCAGATACATATTTAGCAGATACAATATCAGAATTAGAAACAAGAACATTTTTAACAAATTCTGATGCGCATTCTTTACCTAAAATTGCTAGAGAATACAATAAAATGCAAGTGGAAGATATATCTTTTAAGGAAATAGTTAAAGCATTAAAAAATGAAGATGGAAGAAAAATAGTAGCAAATTATGGATTAGATCCAAAACTAGGTAAATATCATAGAACATATTGTGATGATTGTCAAAAAGCAATAGAAACAAAAGAACCAGTTGAAGTATGTCCAATGTGTGGTGGTAAGAATGTTACATTTGGAGTTTTTGATAGAATAGAATTAATAAAAGATAAAAAAGAAACCAAAAGTCCAGATAATAGACCACCATATATTTACCAAGTACCACTTGGATTTATACCAGGTGTGGGAGGGAAAACTATAGAAAAATTATTAGATACTTTTGAAACAGAAATGAATATATTACATAAATTATCAAAAGATGATATTGAAATGGTAGTTGGAGAAAAAGTTGCAAACAGTATTGAAGTTGCAAGAACTGGAAATGCTAAGATACAATCAGGCGGTGGAGGAAACTATGGAAAAGTGTCTTCTAAATAAAATATAAAAGAGTTCTAAAAAAATCTTTATCGAATACACATTATGTATAAACGATAGAGATTTTTTTTGAGTTTTCAGCTCAAAAAAGATTGCACAGAAAATTTCTGCGAAATTTTAGCGTCGACAAATTCTTACGCTTTTTTGCACTTATAATAAAATTAATAATTTTAACAATAGATAAAAGTACTTCAAAAGCAGAATTTGTCAGATGCTAGTAAGGAGACTTTATGAAGAATGTAATTAATATCAAAGAAACTATTAAGCAACATATTCTCAATAATAAACGAGAATACATTATAATAGCATTAGTTTTTATTACAGGAATATTTTTAGGAGTATTGTTTGTTAATAATATAAAAGACAATTCAAAAGAGCAAATTGGTACATATGTAAATGATTATATAACAAAAATGAAAGATACAGACAGTATAAATAATATTGGTGTATTAAAATCAAGCATAAAGAACAATTTATTAATTACATTTGGAATATGGTTTTTTGGAACAACTGTAATACGGACTACCTATAGTTTTTGGAATTGTCTTATACAGAGGATTTTCTTTAGGGTATACAATTGCAATTTTTGTTAGTACTATTGGCTTTTCAAAAGGTTTAATATTTATATTAATTTCGATATTATTACAAAATCTGATTTTTATACCTGTAATATTAGCATTGGGAGTAAGTGGATTTAAATTATACAAATCAATAGTAAAAGATAAAAGAAAAGAAAATATTAAGTTGGAAATTATTAGACATACTATGTTTTCTATAGTAATGTTAATATTATTGCTAATATCATCTCTTGTCGAAAGCTTTATTTCGACTAATATATTAAAAATTATTATCAAATATTTTTAAAAATATTAAAAAATGTATTTACTTTTTTATAATAGTTTGATATAAC
>JAXJYD010000003.1:0-3077 GCA_036307105.1 Clostridia bacterium
ATAGTTATGTAACCTATTTCAATAGGTTTATTAAGCAAACCTAAAAATAATCAAATCGATAAAAGCTGTGGGCTATCTGACATAATTTACCAATTTGATTATTTTCTAAGATTTATTTCTTCAAAAAACCGAAACTTAAATAAGCGATAGTATTGCAAAAGAACTAAAAAATATGATAGAATCTGAAAGACAATATATAATTAATATTAAAGGAAAAAGTTATCAAAGAGATTATATATCAGGAGAAATTGTCGAATATCCATTTGAAGAAATGGATCCACAGCAAGTAGTTGAAATCTATGAAAAAGACATAGATATTATATTAGAGTTAACACAAAATAAAAAAATAACAGATAAAGAAATTTTAGAAGCGGTTTTAGCATATAAATAAAAATATGTATTTTACATGTAATTAAAATTAAATAATAAATATTAAAAAGAAAGGATATGAAGATTATGAATAATGTAAAAATATTTGCTTGTCCAACGGCAGAAAAATTTGCTAAGGAAGTATGTGATTGTCTAAATTTAGAAATGGGAAAAATAAACCATACAAAGTTTAAAAATGATAATAATTTTGTACAAATATTAGAAACAGTAAGACAGAAAGATGTATATATTATTCAGACTTCTGAGCCACCTGTTAATGAAAGAATTATGGAATTGTTAATTACAATAGATGCAGCTAAAAGAGCTTCTGCTAAAAATATTAATGTTGTATTACCATATTTTCCTTATTCTAGATCAGATAAGAAAGATCAACCAAGAGTACCAATTACTGCTAAATTAATAGCACAATTGTTGGAGGCTGCTGGTGCAACAAGGATAATAACCTGTGACTTACATAATCCTGCAATTCAAGCATACTTTAACGTAAATTGTGATAGATTAACTGCTGAATATTTACTAGAAAAATACTTTGCAAAGAAAAATTTAGAAGATATGGTAATTGTTGCAACAGATGCAGGAAGTTCTAAAAAAGCTTATAAATATTCACAATATTTTAATTGCCCAATAGCAATGGTAGATAAAAGAAGAGAAGGAAATGATGACAGAGCTATTGCTAGTACAATTATAGGAGAGGTTAAAAATAAAAATGCAATCATATTTGATGATGAGATAGATACAGCTGGTTCTATGATGGAAACAGTAAAAGTTCTGAAAAAATTTGGAGCTAAAAATATATATGCTGGATGTACACATGGAGTTTTATCTGGACCAGCTATTGAGAGAATAAAGAATTCAGAAATAAAAGAGTTGGTTATTACTAATACTATACCTCTAACCGAAGAAAAAAAATTAGATAAAATTACAGTACTTTCTATAGCACCATTATTTGCAGAAACAATCAAAAGAATAAATGAAGAAAGACCTTTAGGAGAATTATTTGAAATTTAAGAGAAGAATACAAATAAAACTAAAAAATATTTTTTAGCAATATTTTTATATAAAAATATTGCTTTTTTTATATTATAGGAAAGTTCTATTTTAAAACTGAAATAAGAGCAAAAAAAAATGGGCATCACAAAAATGCCTCAAAAAAATAGGTTTTTGAAGTTAAAATGGTAAGCTGTCATTATCTTCAATGTCCTTAAGATTGTAACCATAGAACTTAGCAGCTTCGTCTTCCCACCCTTCATCATCAGACCAAAGTTCTTCATCATAATCTTCATCAGACATTTCGACACAAGCATTTATATATTCTATAAAATCAAGAAAATCGTCATCAGACATAGAATCAATCATTTTTTTAAAATTATCTTTCATTCTTTTTACTTCATTAGCAAAAGGATACTTATTATTATTTTTCATTAAAATCACCAAAGATATTATATAAGCTTAATAGACATTTTGCAAGACTTTGGAGGGGACTTTTAATTCCCAAAATATAAGATGCCCACCACAATCACAACGAGTGGGGTTGTATCCGAAAGATAATTCAATAGAAAGATTCCATTTTCTTAGTTGTTCTTTAATTTTTAATTGAGTATCATTTAAAAGTTTAAATATTCTTTTTGAGTGTTTGTGTTCTTTAGCATATATTCCATAATATCTAACAACCTTAAAATTTTTATCAGGAATGTGTATAATTAGTTTTTTAATAAATTCATAAACATGAAGAGTTTCTTCTACACGTTTTCCATCTTCATGTCTATCATACCAAAAAGTAACATATTCACCATCATAGTTAATAATACGAGACTGAGCCATAGCAGGACGCCCTGTATATCTAACGACATAATTAATGGTTTGTTTAATAGAAGAAATATTATCAGGTTTAGCATAAACATAGAAACCATTATTATAATCTTTATAAATTTGATTTTTAAGTTTTTTAAATCTAGGAAGTTCATGAGGAGGTAGGTTATTAGCAAGATAATCTAATAATAATTTTTGCCATCTAAATCTAAGAGCTTTAAAGTTAATGTGTTTAACCACACGAAACACTTCAGTATTACCTGCACCACCTTCAGTACAAAGCATGTGAATATGAGGGTTCCACTTTAAATCTCTACCGAAAGTATGAAGAGTACACATTACACCAGGCTTAAAATTTTGAGATTTGTTTATTTCATAAAACCAAGAAAGAATAGCATTAGAAGAAGCTTCAAATAAGCCATTCAAAAGGTATCTATATTTTTGAAAATACAACCATAGTTTATCAGACATAGTAAAAACAATATGTCTATGTTTACAACGAATAGATTTTTTAGCCATGGATAAAGCTCTATCTTGAGCATATTTAACACCACAAGTATTACAAAATCTAGATTTACATCTAAAAGGAACTTTAAGAAATTTTCCACAATGTTCACACACATATAGAGCATAACCAAAATCAGGGTTACCGCAATTAACAATTTTATTAACTTCTTCAAAGACAACAGGTCTAACAATAGTGTCAGAACAATCGTTAACAAAGTTATCCCAGTTATCAATAAAAATCTGTTTAATAGTAAATTCAGACAATAAAATCACCAAAGAAAATATATCATAAATTAGGAGAAAAACCAACCGAAAGAGCCTAAACTTAATCAGGCTCTTTCGGAGGGCGGAATTTATTCCGCTTTTTTATA
>JAXJYD010000004.1:0-1596 GCA_036307105.1 Clostridia bacterium
TGTGACTGGCAAGTGAAAATGTCTCAAAAATGTCTATACATTAGCAAATAAAAATGTCTTAATCAAAATAGAAGTTAGATTGAAAATTATGGTGTAATTGCAAATAAAAATGTCTTATAATTTACCTCGAAGGAGGTAAATATATGGACAAATTAACGGAAAAAGAAACATTGAAATTAAATGAAATAAAAAAGGTGGTAATAGGTGAATCTACTAGGAAAGAAGCATCTGACAATTTAGGCGTAACAATTAGACAAATAGATCGCTTAATTTTAAAGTACAAAAATGAAGGAGAAATTGGATTTATTCATAAAAATAGAGGGAAAGAAAGCAAAAAGAAAATATCTGAAAATATAAAAGAGGAAATAATTAACCTTTATATAACGGAATATTTTGACTATAACTTTACACATTTTTATGAGGAAATTGGAGATAAATATCCGCTATCACAAAGAGCTGTTAGTACAATTTTAAAGGAAGCAGATATTGTATCTCCTCAAGCCCAACATAAAACAATAACATTATATAATGCAAATATGAAAAAAGCAATACGAAAAAAAGAAGCAACAAAAGAACAAATAGAAATATATAAAAAAAGGCAAGAAAGTGAAAAGCAAAAACATATTAGACGTTCTTCTTTGCTATATAATTATGGGCAAGAAGTTCAAATGGATGCAGCATTTGCTATTTGGTATGGAGAAAAAGCTAGAGCTCTTCATTTAGCAGTTGATAAAGCAACAAAGAGAGTTTTATATGGTTGGTTTGATGTTCAAGAAACTACAAGAGCTTATTTTATAATGTTAATGAATATTATCTTAAAAAATGGTATTCCAAAGAAAATAAAAACAGATAAAAGAGGAACATTTTCAATAAACAATGTTAAGTCTAAAAGTAGTCTAAATACAACACAATTTGGAAGAATTTGTGAAGAATTAGAGATACAGCTTTCTTCAAGTAGTGACCCTTTATTTAAACCTAATGTTGAGAGAGAAAATAAAACATTTAAAGGTCGTCTAATAGCTGAATTAAGGCATGAAAATATCATAGATGATGAAAGTGCTAACAAATATCTAAATGAAGTATTTATACCTAAAATGAATTCAAAATTTGCATATGAAATAGATTTTGAAAGAAATGATATGAGAGAAAATACATACAATAAAGATGAATTAAATATTATCATTTCTGAACAATATTCAAGAAAAATTGATAACTCTTCATCTATAAAATATAAAGGGAAATACTATATACCTATTGATTTAGAAACAGGTGAAATAATGAGTTTTGAACGAAATACAGTTTGTGTAGTTATAATTGCATTCGATAATAGTTATTGGTGCAATATTAATAAAAAATTATACAAATTGTATGAAATAAAAGCACCTGAAAAAAAGGTATCTCAAAAGACAACCAAAACTCAAGAAGAAATAAATAAATCAAAAGCACATAAACCTGCTCCAAATCATCCATGGAGAAGATACAAAAACTAGCTATCAGAAGCTAGTTTTTGATAAGACATTTTTATTTGCAAACTACTTAGCATTCATATTAAATGTTAAAAATTGAGACATTTTTATTTGCAAATGAACAAAAAAA
>JAXJYD010000005.1:0-35955 GCA_036307105.1 Clostridia bacterium
AAGAAATAGAATAACAAGGTTATTAGCCAAATTACGAGCACATCAATTAATACGAAAAGTACCAAATGGTCTAAAATATTATGTCACAGAAAAAGGAAGAAAAATAATATCAGAAGTGTTGTATTTCAAAAATAACGAACTACCTGAAATATGCAGCA
This sequence comes from Clostridia bacterium, assembly GCA_036307105.1. Classification (GTDB taxonomy): domain Bacteria; phylum Bacillota; class Clostridia; order TANB77; family CAG-508; genus CAG-269. The sequence goes on from JAXJYD010000005.1 coordinate 159, forward strand.
AATAAACTGTTTTACTATTTTTGTAACTTAAAAAAGCCGTTTTACACGACTTCTTTTAAACATGCCTTACAAAAAGATTTGTTTTTTTTGATTAGCTTTAATTTTAAATAACATATAAAATCTATAAAGTAAATAATTTTAATATATAACGAAAACAAGGCATCAAATTGATGCCCTGTTTTCTTATTCAATTAATTCACCCTCTCCAAGTATGGAGACTTTAAGCTTAACCGTTTGATCAATATTCAATTTATTCCATGTTTCTAATGGAAGAGAAATCTTCTCTTTTTTCTCGTTATTATTTCCATCAAAACCAATAATGTAATATTTCTCTGTTCTTCCAGATTCTCTTTCTTTGCTTGTTAAAGAATTTGTTTCTTCCCAATAGGGTTCTTTATCTTTGCCATTTGTTCTAAGAGACCTATCATATAACCATTTATCTATTTCATAATAGTATTTGGTTTTGTAAATAGGAACTTTCTTGTAAACTGGTTCTTCATAATATTCTGTGTCTGTATATGTTTCATATACAGGTCTCTTATTTGTAATTTCTTCAGAATAACCATTTCCAAGATCTCTATATCCAACTACATACTCTTCATATCCAACGAGTCTTTGTTTTGTAACAGTGCGGCTTTTAGTTTCATAATGGTCAAGCACATTTTCATACTCGTATATTTCTTCACGAGTATATTTTAGCCTGCCACCACTAGGTAAATTCCAATCGCTTTCATCAACAGTCTGATAACGTTCAATTGAAATTGCTCGTTCCCATTCAAAACTAGTAATAGTTACTTCCTTTGTTTTAGGAGTTAATAAGAATATCATTCCTATTACAAAAGTAAGTGCTAGTAAGCCAATCAGAAAAAACTTCCACTTATTCTGGAAAAATTTTCTTACTTTGTCAAAGAAAGATTCATTCTTTTCCCAAGGAATATTTTCATAAATAGAGTTTTTGCCTTCTTTATAATCTGATTTTTCTTCATCATAAGAATCCGTAAAATCGTTATAATTTGAAGTATTTTTTATTCTCCTCATAGAAAAATAATCCTTGTTTTCTGTAGTTCTTGTAGAACCACAGGATTTACAAGTACTATCTGAATCTGAATTCAGGCTTCCGCAAAATTCACAAAACCAATCAGGATTCCGATTAATCTTACTTGCTTTTTCCTCTGATACATAGGTTATTTCACTTGGCATATAAAACCTTGTGGTTTCACCTCTTGGTTTACCACAGTTAGGGCATTCCCTTCTACTACCACCAATGCCTTTAGTAGAGCAATATGGGCAATCCCACAAATTTTCAATTAATCTTCCCATGGTGTCCTCCTTTAATGTCATTAATTGTTTGGTTAAACTTGGGTTAAATAAATTAATTAATTTAAATTATATCACAAACTTATGTGAAGTTCAAATTATGTTTAATACATTATTTTACAATCTATATCTTTATTAATCAATTCTTTAAAATTTGTAGCATCTTCTTTTGTTCCAACTATTATTCCATAGTGTATTGGAACTACAATTTTAGGTTTTATTATATTGGCAAGTTCTGCCGCTTCTTTATAATTCATCGTATAAGTTCCTCCTACAGGAAGAAATGCCACATCACATTTTACAATTTTGCTTTCATCGATGATGTCTGTGTCTCCAGCTATGTAGTATTTTATATTGTTTAAATTTAATATATACCCAACCCAATTATTTTCTTTTGGATGAAATTTTTTATTTATATTATATGACGGAATTGTGTTAAAGCTTATCTCTTCTACTTGATATTCTCTATTTGGTATTACTTTAACAATATTCTTGTCTTCAAAATTTAATTCTAAAGCATCATTATATATATCTTCTGTTATAACTATAATCGTATTTTCATTTTTAATTCTTATAATATCTTCTTTAGAAAAATGATCATAGTGATTATGTGTAATAAATATTAAATCTGCATCTTTATATTCTTCTTTTATATTATATGGATCTATATAAATTATTTTATTATTAATTTTAAATTTTATTGTGCTATGTCCTAAACACTCCACATTTTCTAACATAAACATTCTCCTTTAGTCTATATTTTATTTATATCTTTTATAAATCTATATACTTGCCCCCAATTATTAACTTCTTTTATATATTCATTTTCTTCTAATACTTTTAAATTAGTATCCCTAAATATAGAGTTTTTATATTGTTTTCTGCAAGCTTTTTAATTATTCTCCAATCATCATCTATCATTATATCTATATTTTCATTTTTACAGATTTCTAATTTGTCGTCTACTTTCCTGAAATATTTATCAAAATATAAATTATTTTCTTCCAAAAGTCTTTCTGCGTCATCTTTCATCTCTTCTATAAAATTTCCTCTAGCTGTAATTACAACAAATTCATGACCCTGATTTTTTAGAAGATTATATACTTCTTTAAATCCAGCCATTAATGTACTTTCTTTTGATACTTTCATAAAGCACTTTTTTATAAATACTTCTTCCTGTTCTTTTGTCCAATTTTGTTGGCTGGAAACACCACTTTTTTAAGTTCCAATTTATGGCTGGATTCACCGCTTTTTAAAATTCCAATTTAATGGCTGGATTCACCGCTTTTTTATTAGTATATGCAATTTTTTATTTTTATTGCTTACTATACTTTAAATATACATATTTTATAAGAATAATCAATACTTTTTAACTATTTTTTCTTACACGAATTAGGTCACACGAAATTTTAATCCGTTTAATATTTTTATGTATCTTATTAAAGATGGATAATTAAGAAACAATTATTCATCTTTTACTAATAGCTTTATTTGTAATATCATACAATATTTATAATATTTGATATAAATATTTTTGTATTATCTTTTAATACAATTAATTTCCTATATGTGTCTATCTTTAATACATTCGATGTAACGGTTTTATAACTTCCTCCTTCTTTTTTGTTGTCTGGAATAAAATATGTAATTGTAACTTTTGGATTTGTATATATTTTCTCTTGTATGGTTTTTAGTTTCAAATTTATTATATCTTTTCTTTCATCTGTTAACTCTATTTTTTTATCTGTGAGTCTAGCTGTTTCTTCTACTTCATCTTCATATCCCGTTAATGCAGCAAAAGGAGCAAATTGAGCTGATCTATTTTCTAAACTCATTCTTGGATGTTTTTTTGATATATAATGTGACATATTAATAATGTCATCATATTTTCCATTAGATATTCTCATGAATTTTTTTCTCCTTTTCTTTGTCAAAAAATAAAAAACTTTTTTAAAAAATTGCCAATTATTTTTTGAGCAAATATTATGCTTTGTGTCCTCCAATCTGACTATTTCTTTCAATTGTAGTTCCTGCACTTTGTAAATCCATACCTTTTATTATTGCATTTTTACCATATTTATCTTTAATATTAAGTATTGCTTTTTGTATTTGTTTTTCAGATTTTTCTTTTTCCTTTTTCTTCTCTAATTCTTTATAATTAGTAAACATATCTATTTGCTCATATTTTTTATCTTCTTTTAAATTTAATTCATTTACTACATCATTTGCTGTTACATATATTTTTCTAATTAGTAATCTTTTATCTGTTATTTTTTCATATAATTTTATTGCAGCCTCTGATAAAAGCTTTGTAGATGATGTTTTATAGTCTAAATTAATAGTTCCATGACCATGCTTAGGTATTTTTCTTCCATACCTATCTATTGTTATTTCTCCTTTATATAATTTGTTTATATCCGGATTAGTTAGGTTTTCTTTATCATATTCTATTGTTAACACTATTTGACTTGTAATTAAATTCTTTCTTACCAACTCTAAGCTCAGTTCATTTGTCATTTCTTTTACTATAATTTTTGCATCTTCATAATTATATGCACAATGTAAAACTTGCCCAGAACCAATACTATTTTTTTCAGGCCTATATGCTTTAATACTTTTTATTGTACATGGTTCATAGCCCCAAGCATGGTCTATTAATAATTCTGCATTAACTCCAAATAATTTATATAATAAATCTTCATTTTCTATTGATGCTCTTGATACATCTCCCATAGTAAATATTCTATATTTTTCTAATTTTTTACAATATCCTTTTCCTACTCTCCAAAAATCAGTTATAGGTGTATGGCTCCATAATAACTTTCTATATGTAATTTCATCTAATCCTGCAATTCTTACTCCATTTTCATTTGGCTTAACATGTTTTGCAACAACATCCATTGCAACTTTTGCAAGATAAAGATTAGTTCCTATTCCTGCTGTTGCTGTAATTCCTGTTGAATTATAAACTTCATGAATTACTTTACTAACCAATTCTCGCGCTTTCATTTTATATGTTTTTAAATAATGTGTTACATCAATAAAAACTTCATCTATTGAATATACATATATATCTTCAGCTGAAAAATATTTTAAGTAAATATTGTATATATTTGTACTGTATTTCATATAATAAGCCATTCTTGGTGGAGCTATTATAAATCCTAGTTCTAAATCATTGTTTTTCTTTAAAGCAATATCATCATATGATGAACCAGTAAATCCATTTTTAGGTGCTTTAGATTTTCTTAGTATATTTATTTCTTTTACTTTTTGTATTACTTCATATAACCTTGCTCTTCCTGATATTCCATATTGTTTTAATGATGGACTTACTGCTAAACAAACCGTTTTTTCTGTTCTGCTGCTGTCTGCTACAACTAAATTTGTTGTTATTGGGTCTAGTCCTCTTTCTTTACATTCTACAGATGCATAAAAACTTTTTAAATCAATTGCAACATAAATTTTTTGTTGTTTATCATCCATAACTTGTCTCCTCATATTATTTCATTGACAGTATATCATTTTTTTTAGTTTTTGTAAACAGTTGTTTGTTTTGTTTTTTAAAAATTTGAGTAAGCTACTTGCCTACTCAAAAAAATATAATTTATTATATTTTATTTTTTTATTCTATGCTCTTTAATGATTCAATCATTTTTAATTTTTTTAACATATAATGAACTCCTATCCCTACAATAATTGTAAATGTTATAATAAATCCTGCTGTTTTTATATAGCTAAGCGGTTCAATTTGTTTTACTAAATACAACTCACTAAATTTTATATTATTTATTAAAAAACTAGAATATAAACTACCTGCAATTATTCCTACTATTATTCCAATTATAACAATATTTAATTGTTCTTTCAAAATATAGTCATCTATTTCAGTTTGATTATATCCTAAAACCTTTAATGTTGCTATTTCTCTTTGTCTTTCACTTAGTGTTATATATGCTAAACTATACATTACTACAAATGATAATAGTGCTGAAAATACCACTAAAACTCCGATTATACTATTAAATGCTCCTAACATATTTTTGAAATTATCCTTTAAGGACTTAACAGATAATGTTGTTAATATATGTTCATTTTCATTTAAGTGTGTTATAATACCTTCTGTATTTTCTAAACTATCAAATTTTATAAATGCACAGTTTATAAAAAACTTATCAGCATTTTCAGTATATGATTGCTTATCCATATAAATATAATTTTCAACATAATTCTCAGCTATCGCTGAAATTTTAAATTTTTGTAAAACATTATTACTATCAACAAATTCGAGTTCATCTCCAACCTTTTTATTAAGGTTTTCAGCTAAACTTGCGGTTATAATTATTTCATTACTTTTAAAATCTAATGTTTCACCTGTTTTATAGTCTTTTAAATTAAATATGCTTTTAAAATTATCTACATCATTTGGTATTAAAAAAGTTACTCTATTTTCCTGGAATTCTACTACAGAAGTTTTTACATACACTAGTTTTTTTATTTTGTCATAATTAAATATTTCATTTAAGTCATTTTCTGCTAGATTACCATCTAAATTGACAATTTGATCATAATCACTTATTTCTATAAATTGTCTATCAATAATTTTTAGCATAGAATCTTTTATAGCATATCCTGACATTATCAATGATGTACATCCTATAAAACCTAATAAAGACATTATAACTCTTCTTTTATATCTAAATATATTTCTAGCCATTATCTTATTATTAAAACTTATTCTTTTCCATAATGGAGTAATCTTTTCTAATAATATCTTTTTACCAATTGGTGGTGATATTGGTCTAAGTAATGTTGTTGCATCTTCTTTTAATAATCGATTTATAACCATTATTGTTGAACCAACAATTGCAATAACAGCAAATAAATTTCCTATAATTATTGCCCAAATATTTAAATTTGTTTCAAATACTGGAACTTGATATATATCATTAAATATTACATAGCATAAATATGATAATGCATAATTTCCTATTACACCGCCTACAGCTCCACCAATCAATGTAGCAAGTATAGAATACAAAATATATTTAATTTTTATCTCTTTATTTGTAAATCCTAACGCTTTTAAGGTTCCAATTTCAGTTCTATTCTCTATAGCCATCCTTGCCATAGATAATAGACTTATAAATATTGCTACGAGAAAAAATATAATAGGAAATGATTTTGAAAGGTTATCAAAACTATTGCATAAACTCATATATGTACTATATTCATAATTAGCCTCTCTATCGCTTATATAAAATGATGCTTTTTCTATATTCTCAAGTTCTTTTCTTGCATCTTTAATTTTTTGTTCTACTTCATTTTTTTTGCTATTATATTCTTCTAGCCCTTTATTATATTCTGCTAAACCTGCATTATATTTTTCTTTTTCAGTGTTTAAATTGTTTTTCTGTTTTTCATATTCTTTTTTATTTTTTTCATATTTTGCATAGCCTGAATTATATTGTTGTAGCCCCAAAGTGTATGTTTCTTTAGCTGTATTTAGATTTTGTTTTTGAATATCTAATTCTTTTTTTCCTTCTTCGATTTTAGTATATCCTTCTTCAATTTTCAAAATTCCATCGACAGCTTCTGTTATTTGTTGTACAATAGTTGCATCTACATTATACATATTTGCATGATTTGTTAATTCTTCTACTGCTTTTTCTTTGCTTCCAAAAGTATTTATTACGTTATTTATACTATTTATCGCTTCGTCAAAAGTTATATTATATTTAGAAAGAACATTGGTAACTTCTGCTTTTGAATTATCTAATTCCTGTTTTGAACTGTTTAATTCTTGTTCATAATTCTTTAATTCCGCCTCCGACTTATCTAATTCATTTTTTGAGTCATCTAATGTTTTTTTAGTGTCCTCTAACTTCTGTTTACCTGAATTCAATTCTGCTTTTGCACTATTTAGTTTTTGTTCATAACCATTAATCTTTGTTTTGGCATTATCAAGTTCTGTTTTTGCATTATCAAGTTCATTTTTTGCGCTTTCTAATTCATTATTAGCTTTTGCTTCTTCATCATCAATTTTTTTATTAGCTTCATCTATAATCTTTTTATACTTTTCTTCTTCTAATCTTTCTTTTACTTTATTTAATGTTTCTCTATCTTCTTTTAAAGCATTTTTGTATTCAGACGAAGTTACATTATAAGTATTTAGTTTTTCATCTAATACATAAACAGCTGTATAATAATCAAAATCAAAATAGTCTTTTAATGCAAACAAGCAAAAGCTTACTTTACCAGAACCTAATGTTGATGTATCTCTTGAATCAATCATTTTATTCTGTATAAGAAAATCTGTACTTAATGCAGAACCTACAATTTTTATTTGATTTCCATCTATTTCCAAAACATCTCCAATGTTAATATTTTTCGAATTATTTAATCCATGTTCCATTAACATTTCATTCTTATTCTCTGGTTTTCTCCCTTCTGTAATTAGCAATTTATTACAATTATCATTAATTTCATTTATTCTAATAATGCTATTACTATTATCTTTTTCTATTACAGAATCCTTTGATTTAAAACCATAAACCTTAAAATTAGCATCAACTTTTCTTATATTTTCTATATCATTATCATCAAAACCGAAGTGATGATACTATTTTTATATCGTAGCTATAATTGTCTTTTAAATATTTGTTAACTGATGTTTTAAAAGATTTGCTTGCAGAGTTTAATCCTACAAAGAATGATACACCTAAACAACTGAGAATAACTAATGAAATGAATCTTTTAAATGTTTTTTTTATTTCTCTCAAACTTAAAGTTATAATTCTATTTTTCACATTTTTATCCTTCCAATACATATTGCTCCCCTTTATATTACCATTCAATATTTTTAATACTTATTGGATTTTTGTTTATACTAATATCTTCTACTCTACCATTTCTGAATTTTATTATTCTATCTGCCATAGGCGCTATTGCTCCATTATGTGTTATTATAATTGTTGTTATTTTATCTTTTCTACATGTATCTTCAATTAATTCTAAAACTTGTTTACCTGTTTGATAATCTAAAGCTCCAGTAGGTTCATCACATAAAAGTATTTTAGGTCTTTTCGCTATTGCTCTTGCAATACTTACTCTTTGTTGTTGTCCACCTGACATTTGTGAAGGGAAATTATCTATTCTATCTTCTAAACCAACCTTTTTTAAAGCTTCCATTGCATTTATAGGATTTTTACAGATTTGTGTTCCAAGTTCTATGTTCTCAACCGCAGTTAAATTTTGTACTAAATTATAAAATTGAAAAACAAATCCTATATCATTTCTTCTAAATCTGATTAAATCTTTTTCTTTAACTTTTGTAATATCTTTACCATTTATTATGACATTTCCAGAAGTCGCATTATCCATTCCTCCTAGTATATTTAAGCAAGTTGACTTTCCTGAACCTGATTGTCCAAGTATTACAACAAGTTCTCCTTTTTCTATTTCAAATGTTACTTTATCTAGTGCTTTAAGTTCTATTTCTCCCATTTGATATATTTTATCTACATTTTTTAACTCAATATATGCCATTTTTTTCCCTACCTAAAATTTATTCTCCTCTTAATGATTCAACTGGATCTTTTTTGCTTGCAATTTTTGCTGGACCTAATCCTGAAACAACTGTAAGTAAAATACTTATTCCAATTAATACAATTGCATGTGTAATTGAAACTTGCATAATTCCATCGATTTTTGCTAATGCACTTACAATTGCATTAGTTGCTAATGATAGTAAATATGTTACTAATATACCTAAAGTACCTGAAGCAAATCCTTCAATAATTGTTTCAGCTACAAAAACTCTTTTAACATCTCTTTTACTTGCTCCAATTGCTCTTAAAATACCGATTTCCTTTGTTCTTTCAAGTACTGAAATATAGGTAATTATTCCTATCATTAAACTTGATACTACTAAAGAAATTGCAACAAAGGCTATCATTACCATAGAAATCATACTTACAATTTGTGTTATTCCTTTTGTTAATTCTTCCATTTGATCAGAATAAATTATTTTATCTTCTTCTGATGCATTATTATTATAATTATCTATAAATTCTTTAATTTGTTTTTTAGAATCTGCATCTTTTGGATAAATATTTATAGTATAAGGTGTTTCTTCATTTCCTGCACCTAGAATTTTTAGATTATTTTCATAAGATTCTTGTAGTACTTCATCAAAAGGTAAACCAGTAAATATATTAATATCTTTATTTGCTAATTGTTGTTTTACAATTTCATTTTTATTAGCTTGATCCATTATATATTTGGTTAAATCTTCAGTATATCCAAGATATCCATTAGATACATTATTATTTTTAACTTTTACAATTCCAGTTATTTTTAAATCGGTTCCTTTATCGTATAAATATTTTATATAATTGTTGTCATTTTGTCTACTAATCCATGTACCATTACTTTGAGCATAATAGTCTGCTGCATTTACTATTTTATATGTTTTACCAATTATTTTATCAAAATCATATGATACATCTTTTAATTTAACTTTTTCCCCATTAGCAGATTTTTTCATGAATTCAGCAATATCTGATTTATTTTCAATATCTAAGGCATACATTACTGATAATGGCAATTCATTTTCTTCATTTACAACTAATACTAATTCATTGTATGATTTTGGCATTTCCCCTGAAAGCACTTCATAATTTGATTCATCTAATATTGAACCAAATGAATTTTGAATTATACTTGTCATACTTGATAGAGATGATAATAATCCAGTATCTGTAACATTTCCTGCATTTTCTATTGGATTAACTTTTACAATACTTCCGTCATTATTTTTATCATAAATATTTAAATCTACATTATATATGTATTTTACATCTGAAGAAAAATTTTCAACTTCTGATTTATGAGAATCTATGTATTCTTTCATTTTCTTTAGATTATTTTTCTTAACTGTTGCCTTTTCACTTAAAGCCATATTAGAAGATATATTATCAGTTGCAACTATTGTATTTGGATGTGCTTCTTTTTCTTTCTTTTCTGTATCCATTTCAAATGTAGATTTTGAATTATCTGTTGCAGTTGATTTTATACTTAAAGCCATAGTTGCAGAAGAGTCTTTTTGAATATTATTAGCATATTCATTAACACCATTTGAAAGGCCTAAAACAAGTGCAATACCAATTATACCTATACTTCCTGCAATAGCAGTAACAAAAGTTCTTCCTTTTTTAGTTAATAAATTATTTAAGCTTAATGTTAAAGCAGTAAATAAGTTCATAGATTTTCTTTTTTTATTATCTTCTTTTATATTTTCTTCTTTACCATCAAATGGCATTGTATCATCTATTATATGACCATCTTTTAAGCTTACAATTCTTGTTGAATAAGCTTTTGCAAGTTCAGGGTTGTGTGTAACCATTATAACTAATTTTTCTTTAGCTACTTCTTTTAATAAATCCATTATTTGTACACTTGTTTCTGAATCTAAGGCACCTGTTGGCTCATCTGCAAGTATAATTTCTGGATCATTTACTAATGCTCTTGCAATAGCAACTCTTTGCATTTGTCCACCAGATAATTGACTTGGTCTTTTATTTAAATGTTTTTCTAATCCAACTTTTTTTAAAGCTTCTTTTGCTTTTTTTCTACGAACAGATTTTGCTTCTCCTGATAATGTTAATGCTAATTCTACATTTGAAAGAATAGTTTGGTGCATAATTAAGTTATAACTTTGGAATATAAATCCAACTTTATGATTTCTATATGTATCCCAATCTGATGATTTATATTGTTTAGTACTTGTTCCATTTATAATTAAATCGCCTGATGTGTAATGATCTAATCCACCAATAATATTTAATAATGTAGACTTACCACTACCACTTTGTCCGAAGTATTGAAACAAATTCATTTTTTCTAAAGTTTATTGATACTTTATCTAAAGCTACTTGCTTTACTTCTTCCATTTCGTATATTTTAGTTACTTCTTTTATTTCTAACATATTTTCATTCCTTTCTCTCCCTTGCTCAAGGCATAAATTATTTTAGAAAAAGAATTAAATTAATTATTTTCTAAACTAATCATCTAATGCTTCTCTTCTAACTTTAATAGTTTGATTTAAAATAAAGGCTTTAATTAATATACCTATAATATTAGCTATTGATTCCATATTAAGAATTGAATTAAATCCAGCACTACAAATTTCTATTATAGGTGAAATTATACCTAATATTAATAGAATAATTAAGAATGTTGTTTTTCTACCATCTTTTGCAGCTCTTCCAAGTAACCAACCTTCAAATAAAGTAAATATACAAGACATTATAAAACTTATACCTGCTATAGTTTTGGCATCAACACCTGCTGTAGACTGTATTTGATTATTTTCCATATAGCCTTCAAATAAAGTATCTCCTAAATTCGTGTTCATAGCAATAATACCAATAATTATACCAACAATACCTAAAATATAGCATAATATACTAAGCTTTTTTAATAATTTTTCTCCTGTCATATTAATTTTCCTCCTTTCTAAAAAAATATTTAACTTTTTATTCATTTGAATTATATAGCAAAATCCATAATATTTCAAGCAAAGACAAAAAAAATGGGTAAAGAAGGACAGCACTCCTTTAACCACTATTTTTCGTGTATATCAATTTGAGTATATGGAACTTCTATATTATGTTTTTCAATAACAAGTAATATAGTTCTTAAAGTATCTCTTTTAACTTGAAGTTTATATAAAGGATTATTTTTTACTTCTATTAGATATTTAACATAAGACTCAGCTAATTCGTTTACTCCTTTATATTTACAGTCTTCTACATTTTCATTTTTATTTACATTTAAAATAATATCATCTATTACTTTTTCTGCTTTTTCAACAGAAAGTTCATATGGCATTGGAATATTTACATATATAACATTTGAAACTAATTCTACTTCTTCAATATTTCTATTTGCAATTGATAAAATATTGTTAGTTTTTAAATCTTGAATTTTAGTTGTTTTAAGACCAATAACTAAAACTTTTCCTTCTATTTCTTTATATTTTACAATATCACCTACTGAAAAATAATTATCTGTTAAAATACTACTTCCTCTAATTACATCTTTTAACCAATCTTGTATTGCAAGTCCAAATACAACACCTAAAATACCAACACCAGCTAAAACAGAACTTACATCAACACCATTAATTTGTAATAATATCAAAACAGTTAAAATTATAAATATATACCTAATTAAACTTCTAATAAGTTTTAAATAAGTAGTTCTCTTTTTACCACTAACTAAATTTAATTTATTTTTCTTTTCACTTTTCGTTAAAAAAAATGTAATTCCTTTATATATAGCAATACTTACTACTACAATTATAATAGAATTTACTATTTGTATGTTTTTTATTTTATCAAAAAAAATTTTAACTTCTTCCATCTTGGTTCTCCTATATATTAATATATTAAATGTGATTTTATTTACTAGGAATTTTAGAAAACTATCCTAGTATATAACAATAGTGGGCTACCTTTCTAACTTTTTAGTGTCGCATTAAGCCCACATAATTAAAATAAATCCGAATGTGAACCTGTTCTAAATGCTGTTAAAATTAATTTATTGCTATCAATTTTATAAATTAGAAGCCAATTTGGTTGTATATGACATTCCCTATATCCGCTTATAATTGCCTAATAAATAATGATCTCTATATTTATCAGGCAAAGTTTTATTATTTGCTAAAATTTCAACAACCTCTTGCAACAAAGATAAATCATATCCTCTTTTTTTCATTAACTTATAGTCTTTTTTAAATATATTACTATATTTTACAGTAAGCAAATTATCAATCCTCTTTCTCTAAATCATTCCACATTTCTTTTAAATTTGTATATGGTTTACTTAAACCTATTCCTTTTTCTGCATCTTCTATTGCTTTTATTGTTTCATAATTTAATTTTGGTACTTTTATTTCAAATGGAATACTCTCAGTTAAGATTATTTGCCTTAATAGCATATTAATAACATTTGTAAAATTAGTGCCTAAATACTCTAGAGTTTTTTTTGCTTCTTCTTTTACTGTTCCGTCTACATTAACATTTATTGTAGCCATATATAATCACCTCCATGATATATTATATGTATATTATAACATAATATGTATCTTATATCAACATTTTTTCAGCTAATTCGTTTAATTTTTCTCTTGATTCATCATTTAATGTAGACTTAATTGTAACAATAGGTTCAACAATTACAATATCTTTCATTTGTTCTAAAATTTCTTTCATACATTTTGCGGCATTTGGAGACCATGTACCATTTTCTATTATTCCGACTTTTCTGTTTTGATAATTTTTTCCTTTTAAATGATGTAAGAATTGTTCCATTGGTGAGAATATTCCCATGTTGTATGTTGATGATGCTAAAATAATCTTTCCATATCTAAATGCATCTTCTATACATTCTGCAAAATCTTCTCTTGCTAAATCTGATAAAACTACTTTTTTTGCTCCTTTTTGTTCTAATATATTTTTTAATTCTTTTGCAGCATCCATTGTATTTCCATGTATTGAACTACACGCAATAAAGATTCCTTCACTTTCTGGTTTATAAGAACTCCATATGTCATATAATTTTAAATAATGTTCCAAATTATCTTTTAAAATTGGCCCATGAAGCGGACAAATTGTTTTTATATCTAAATTAGCTGCTTTCTTTAATACCGCTTGTACTTGGACACCATATTTTCCAACAATATTAAAATAATATCTTCTTGCTTCACAATCCCATTCTTCCTCTGTATCTAATGCTCCAAATTTACCAAAAGCATCTGCTGCAAATAATATTTTTTCTGTTTCCTCATATTCCATCATAACTTCTGGCCAATGAACCATAGGTGCCATTATAAATTTTAATTTATGTTTTCCTAAATCTAATGTATCTCCTTCTTTTACTTCAATTTTTCTATCTTCCAAATCTGGAATATCAAAAAATTGTGGTATAAATGCGAATGTTTTATTATTACTTACTATTTTAATATCTGGATATTTTTCTATTATAGTTTTTATATTTGCTGCATGGTCTGGCTCCATATGAGAAACTACTAAATAATCTGGTTTTCTTCCTTCTAAAGCTTTTTCTAAGTTTTCAAGCCATTCTTGAGTTTTTCTTTTATCTATTGTATCCATAATAGCAATTTTTTCATCTTTTATTAAATATGAATTATATGATATACCATTTGGTACTATGTATTGACTTTCAAATAAGTCTATATCTTTATCATCTGCTCCTATATATATAATATCATTTGAGATTTTAATATCTTTCATTTTTATTCTTCCTTTCAATTTATTTATCATCTAATCCTTAATAATTTTTTTCAAATTTACAAAATCAAATATTTTCCTAAATGCAAAAGTAAATACAGTAAAATTAATAACTGAAGCTAAAATAATTCTTAATATTTTAGCTAACATTGGTATAATTGGAGCTATATTAAACCACCAATCAAAGTATGTTAAACCTACTATAAATAATCCTGTTAGTACTATTGCAAGACCTAATCTAAATATTGATACTGGTAATACACTTTCTTCGCTTTTTCTTGATTTAGCAAGTGTAAATAATAATATAATTCCACATATTCCTGTTGCAATTACACATAAACTAGAATATTGCTCATCGGGAATTATACCTTTTCTATGTAAAATAGATATTACAAATATATCTAAAGCAACTGCTAGACTTGTAGGTAATGCTCTAATAATGACATTTTGCATAAATTTACCTTTTATTCTTTCTCTGTTAGGCTCTAATGCTAATAAGAATGATGGTATTCCAATTGTTACTGTACTTATTAAGCTTAATTGTATTGGTACAAATGGGTATGCTGCTCCCATGAATAAGAACATTATTGCAAGTAATACTGAGTAAATTGTTTTTACTAAAAATAGGGATGCAGAACGTTGTATATTATTTATTGTTCTTCTTCCTTCTGCAACTACTTTAGGCATTGAAGAAAAGTTTGAATCTAATAATATTAATTGAGATACATTTTTTGTAGCATCACTTCCATTTGCCATTGCTATACCACAATCTGATTCTTTTAATGCTAGAACGTCATTTACCCCATCTCCTGTCATAGCAACAGTTCTTCCTTTTTCTTTTAATGCCTGTACTAACAATTGTTTTTGAATAGGAGATACTCTTCCAAATATAGAATATTTTAATGCTATTTTTTTAATATCTTTATCTTTTACCTGTGACATATCTATATATTTATCATACTGTTTTACTCCAACTTGTTTAGCAATTTTTGATACTGTAATTGGATTATCTCCTGAAATAATTTTGATATCAACACCTTGTTTATAAAAATATTCTAATGTATATTTAGCTTCTTTTCTTATTTTATCAAGGATTAGTACTAGTCCTACAATTTCTTTATCTTCTGGTAATTCTTTTTCTTTAAAATCATTATTTGAATGTGCTAAAACTATAACACGATAATCTTTAGAATATTTGTTTATCATGTCACTGTATTCTTTAAACTTTTCTCCTAATACAATTTCTGGAGCTCCTATTATATAACTTCCTTCATTTTCAAAATTAATACCTGACCATTTTGATTTAGAAGAAAATGCTATCTTTTTTAGCGGATTAAATTTAGTATTTATTTTTGTAAAATATCTTCTAATGGCATCAATTGTTGAATTCTCATCTTCTGAAAATTTAGATATATTTGCCATAATATTTTTAATTTCATCTTCTGATTTTGTAATAGGAACGAAATCAACAACTTCCATTATTCCTTCTGTTAGAGTTCCTGTTTTATCAAGACACAATGTGTCTACCCTAGCTAAAGTCTCTATACAATATAAATCTTGTACTAAAACTTTTGATTTTGAAAGTCTTATAACACTAACCGCAAGAACTGTACTAGTTAAAAGAACAAGTCCTTCTGGTATCATACCAATAATACCTGCAACTGATTTTACAACTGCATCTTGCAATCCAACACCAAATACAGTATATTGCATTGTAAATAATCCAATTCCAATTGGAATAATTGCAAAAGTTAATACCCTAATTATTTTATTTAAAGAAGTCATTATTTCAGATTTTACTTTTTTTATGTATTTTGCACCACTAGAAATTTTTGCAGTATAATTATCTTCTCCAATGTGTTCTACTTGTGCTATACATTTACCACTTACAATAAAACTACCTGAAAGTATTTTATCTCCTTCTTTTTTTATAACTGTATCTGTTTCTCCTGTTATAAATGACTCATTTACTTGAACCTCTCCTTCTAAAATCACACTATCTGTTGCAACTTGATTTCCTGTATTTAGTTCTATAACATCATCTAATACTAAATCATTTATAGATATTTCACTTTTTTTACTACCTCTTATTACTTTTACTTTACTGGTTGCCATTACTGATAATTTATCAATTGTTTTTTTAGCATGTATTTCTTGAAATGCGCTAATTGCTGTATTTATAATTACAATAACTAAAAATAACATATTCTTATATGAGCCAACTAAGAAAACAGCAATTCCTAAAATTAAATTAATTATATTAAATAATGTAAAAAAATTTTCATAAAGTATTCTTTTTATAGTTTTAGTAGGTACTGTTGTATCATAATTTATTAGTCCTTTTTCTTGTCTTTCTTTTACTTCCTTTTGTGTTAGTCCTTTTTTTATATCCATTTTTATATCTATTCCTTTTCTATATGTTAGATAGTATTTTATTTTTTCAATGCCATTATATCACAAATTCACCAAAATATGACAAAAAGATATTAAATTTCTTTAATATCTTTAAAATAATTAATTATATCTTATACTTCTATAAAACATTTTTAATGTCATTTTATATATAGAATCACTTAATGGATAACATCTGTGTAATCTTGATAAATCTAAATTTTTACTTTTATTAATTTTATTATCAGTTAAATTTTGAATGTATCCTTCTTCCCATAAAGCATCGTTTTGCTCTTCTTTATGCAATCCATATGGATATGTAAATATTTTAATTGGTTGTTTTCCAAGTTTTTCTTCTATGAGACTATAGGAGTTATTTACATTATATACAGCATCTTCTACGCTTAAACTTGTAAATTCAGGATGTTCCATACTATGTGATGCAATTGTAACTAGTCCACTATCTTGCATTTCTTTTGCTTCTTCCCATGTAATAACACCCGGTTGTTCAATATTATTTATTACTATAAACATAGTAAATGGTATATTATATTTTTTAGCAATCGGATATACATTCTCAAAAACGCCTTCTAAACCATCATCAAAAGTTAATATACATGATTTTTTCTTTAATTCTATTTCATTTTTTTTAAATTTTTGTAATTGTTCATAAGTTATAAAATCATAACCTAAGTTTTTAAGTCCTACTATCTGTTTTTCAAAAACTGATTTTGTAGTTTGCATATAATCATATATTACTTCAGAGTCATTACTTACAATATTATGATATACAAATATTGGTATATCTATATTTCCATCATTTATTCCATATTTATTGTTAACAGTAGCTCTATCATAGATTACTAGTCCTATTATTGCAACTATTAATATCGTTATAATTATAAGTCCAATTTTTAATATTTTATTTCTTTTTTTCATTTGATTCTCCTTCTTTTCTTTTTCGCAATTTATTATATCACATTTTAATAGAATAGAATACAAATAATAAAATTATTTATAATTTTTACTTGACCATACCTATATTATATGTTAAATTATTCATACATTTGAATCTAAATTTTTATTCAAACTTTTCGTTACAATTCACGGCTAAAAATACAAAAAATATACATGCTTCCGGGAGCAAATTTTATCAAGCCGTGAATTGTAACAACTTTTCTGGCATTTCTGCCAATTTTTCAAATAGTTACTATACATTTTTGTATTTACATGTTATAATAGGAGGTGAAAATATGCCTATAGTTTCACAATTTTACGGTATAATTATTAGGATTTATTTTAATGATACTGAACAACACTATTTAGAACATATTCACGCACAATACAATGAATTTGATGCTGTATATTCTATACGTGACATTACAATTTTGGAAGGTTCTTTGCCTCAAAAGCAACACAAATTAGTTATCGCATGGATGGAAATACATAAGGATGAATTAAATGCTTTATGGAGAATCTCTCAAAATGATGGTGAAGTATTTAAAATAGACCCTTTAAAATAGGAGGTTTTTATGATACCACCCAGAATAAAAGATGTAAAAGTATTAGACAATTTTTATTTAGAACTAACTTATGATACAAATGAAAAAAAATTATATGATATGAAAAAAGTTTTAAATCTAAATTGTTATAAGAATTTAAATAATATAGCTTATTTCAAATTAGTAAAGTCAGTTCAAACAACTGTTGAATGGCCAAATGGTGAAGATATTGACCCCAATGAACTATATAACAACAGTATTATTATTAATTGATTCAAATGTATACAAAAAACAAATTGCACATTTTATTGTACAATTTGTTTTTTATTATTCTGTTCTTAATGCAATTACTGGGTCTTTCTTTGATGCTGCTTTTGCAGGAATAAGCCCTCCTATTAATGTTAGAATAACACTAAGTACAACTAAAATAACTGCATTTGAGAAATAGAATGTTGCATTAAGTGGAATATTTCCTGTAAAGTGATGTAATACTGCATTTATTGGCGGAATCACACTATATGTGAAGCCTATTCCAATTAAACCTGAAAGTAATCCTATTATAAATGTTTCAGCATTAAATATTGAAGATATATTTCTTTTAGATGCTCCTATTGCACGTAATATTCCTATTTCTTTAGTTCTTTCATAAACAGAAATGTAAGTTATGATTCCTATCATGATTGAAGAGACTACAAGTGAAATTGATATAAATGCAATTAAAACATAAGTTACTGCATTAACTATTGTCTTTACAGAACCCATGAGTATTCCAGTTGTATCTGTGTATTTTATTTCTTTATCATCTTCTCCATTTTGTTTTACATTTTCATTATATGAATTTATAAAATCTTTGAATCTTTCTTTTCCATCAAAACTTTTAAAATAAAATGATATATATGTTGGTTCTTCTTTGTTTTGATATCCTAAACTTATTAAATTTGTTTTTGCACTTGAATCTGTATCTGATAACATTGCAGTTATTAATCTTGTTATTTCTTCTTCTGTCATTTTCATTTTGAATGAGTCTGCAATTTTGCTTTGGTCTACATTAAATGCAGATGCAAAACTATTAGTTAAATTTCCTGTTAATTCTCCTACTTTTGTAAGTATTGTCTTTTTCATAACAGCCTCTGTCATTGCTTTTGCCATTGTGTTTCCTGTTTCTTGTATAGCAGCACTTTCTAAATATTTAGGAAGTATTGTTTGTTTTATATCTATATTTTGTATTCCTCCTGGAATTTGCGGAATCATATTACTATTTTGTGTTTGCTCAGGCATTTGAGGAATATTGTTTTCCATTCCTTCTGGAAGTGTTGGCATTTGAGTACTATTTGGTGTCATTAATGCTTTTGTAGCATCTAGTGAACTCACATATACTTGTAATAATCCTTTTAATAAACCAGAATATGCAGTTCTAAAAGTTTCTTTTGGTATAACATAATTTTCTTCTAAAGATGAAACTATTTTTGAAGATTCATATCCACTTAAATAATTGTCTACTTTACTTTCAATATCATCAACTGTTATTTCACTGTCAATAGAGCTTAATACTCCATTTGCTAGAGTATTTAAATTGCTCATAAATGCTTCTCTTGCTGGATTAATATCAGTATTTATTGCATTTGATATTTCTGTCATATAACCTTGTGTTTGGTTTTGTAATTGATTTTGATCTATTTTTATATTAAAAGCACTTTGAAGTTTATTAGAATCAATGCTTATTAAATCTTTAAAATCTAAACCTAAACCATTCTTCTTTTCATCAAATTTAGAGTTAGAAAAAATGTCTATCTCTTCATTTTCCAATTGTTTTTTTACAATTTCAGTATCGGAACATTTATCTATTATATAATCAACTAATTCACTTGTATATGATACTCCTGGATTTAATGCGGCAGATGTAACCCCTTCTTTTGCAGTAACAATACCAACAATTTTTAAATCTATACTATTATTATCATATAAATCCTTCATATAATCTTTATTTTCTGACATATCTTCGTATACATTGTATTCTGAGTTGTATTTATATAAATCTGTAGGCAGAATTAGCTTTAATTCTTTATTCATCAAATCTTCATATGTAAAATTAAGTGCTTCATTTCTTATATCAGCTTTTTCGCCTTTCATTAATTTAGAAACAATTTCAGTAAGTTCTTCTGTATCTCTTAATCCCAAAGAGTATATTAGTAAATCTGAAATAGTATTTCTATCAGATAACACTATAATCATTTCGTCATATTTTTCAGGTAAATGCCCTGCTAAGACATCATACGATTTTTCTATAGTTTCTTTATCATCCATCATTTGAGAATAAACTGATGTATAAGTACTCATCATTCCAGAACCAAAAGATGAACCCATATTTCCAAATAAATTACTAGGACTTAATTTTGCTATTTTATTTGTTGTGTCTATACCATAGATATTAGGTCCTACACTATATCCATATTTTATTGATGATATATCATTTTCTACTTTTTTATAATTATCATCTAGATGATGTTTGAAACTTTTTAAGTCATTTGTACTTAAAGAATCTAAAACTTTAGTTATATATTGTTCTTCTTTTAATGTACTTTTGTTTTCTCCTGAATTATCTCCTTGTTCAGGCCTCATTGAAAGTATTGCTCCTGCCATATCAGATGATTCTTCCATTATTGATAAAGGATATGATGTTAATGTTTCTTCTTGTATAGAATCCACATATGCTTGAAATCCATTTGAAACAGACTGAACTAATGCAATTCCAATTATTCCAATTGAACCAGCAAAAGAAACAAGAATTGTTCTTCCCTTTTTAGTAAGTAAATTATTTAAACTTAATCTAAAAGCAGTCCAAAATTTCATTGAAGTTCTACCTATACTATTTTTTTCTACATTTTCAAATACTTCATTATCTTGTATGGGATTAGAATCTTCAGTAATAAGACCATCTAAAATTCTTATTATTCTACTAGAATATTTCTCTGCAAGTTCTGGATTATGAGTTACCATTATTATTAATTTATCTTTAGAGATTTTTTTAAGTATCTCCATTACTTGTACACTAGTTTTAGTATCTAATGCTCCGTGTAGGTTCATCTGCAAGAATTATATCAGGATTATTAACTAATGCTCTAGCAATGGCAACTCTTTGCATCTGTCCACCAGATAATTGATTTGGTTTTTTATGAATATGTTCTTTTAAACCAACTTCTTCTAATGCCTTTATTGCTCTTTCTTTTCTTTCTTTTTTAGAAATCCCTCCAATTGTTAAAGCAAGTTCAACATTGGATAAAATAGTTTGGTGTCCAATTAAGTTATAGCTTTGAAATACAAATCCTATTTTATAATTTCTATATGCATCCCAATCTCTATCTTTAAATTTTTTTGTTGATTTACCATTTATTATTAAATCACCTGATGTATATCTATCAAGTCCACCTATTATATTAAGTAGAGTTGTTTTTCCGCAACCACTTTGTCCAAGTATTGATACAAATTCAGATTCTCTAAATTTTAAATCAATTCCTTTTAATGCTTCTACTTTTTCATCTCCACTTTTATAAACTTTCTTAATTTTTCGTAATTCTAGCATTTAACAACTCTCCTTTTACCTGAAACAATGAATTTTCAAGTTTTATATCTCAACTATTTTATATCCTTTTTTTACCAATGTCAACTATAAATTACTTCCTATTATATAATATAAACGACAATAATAAATTTTACAATATTTTTATTTTTTACTAGACAGCTTTATTTCTTTGTGTTATCATATATATGTTAACAAAAGATGTAGAAATATTATTATTTCAAATGGAGGTAAAAAATGTTAAAATTAAAAAATGTAAAATTTATAGTATTATCAATTATTTTTGTTTTATTTTTAGGAATAACTTCATGTTATGCAGTTGATTTAGATTTAAGTGATGATTTAGGAGATGCTTTACTTTCTAATTCAACAAATGCAAGTACAAATAATTCTAGTGTATCTGGTAATTCTACTAACACAAACACAAATACTAATTCAAGTTCTAATATAAACGCAAGTAATAATACAAATGATAATAATACTAATAGCAGTTATACAAATACTAATTCTAGTAGTACAAATTCATCACCTTCTGCAACAGTAACAAATTCTATGCCAGAAAGCGATTTGGGTCTTTCAAATATATTAAATATATTTTTAATTGTAATTGGTGTATTATTAATATTACTTGCAGTAGCTATTTTAATTAGATTAAAAAAATAAATTATAATTTATATAAATATTTAAAAAGTTGATTTTAAATCAGCTTTTTTTATTTTATATGTATATTTTTTTCTTTTTTTAAAATAATATTACTAGATTATTTTTTATAAACAATCGGACTAATATTTTTATAGGAGGATTTATTATGTATCGTAAAGTATTACTTGGTGCTATACTTACAATAGCCATTATTTTTTCTTTTACTTCATGTTTTGCAAATGATATGATAAATGAAGCAGGAAACATGATGCAAGATGCTGGAGATAATATAAGAAATGCAATGAATAATGCAGGCAATGCAGTTGAAGATGCTGCAAGAAATATTTCCGGGGCTTCTCAAGATGCTACTGAAAATATTACACAAAAAGCAAACAACATAGGTAATGAACTAATGAACACAAACAATAATGATCAAAACAACAATACTGAATATAATGCCAATTTTGATAATAATGCAGGAACTGACTATAATGCAACAAGAGTATCAACAACAGATACAACAGGAAATGCAACATTTATGGGGATGGATGCTAATATGTGGACTTGGCTTATAGTTGGTGTTGCAGCTATTGCTATCATTGCTTTAATTTGGTATTACACAATGCAGTTACGCTCTTCAGATAATCATAGAGATTAATTGTATATTTTTTGCGTAAAAAATAGATTATTTAAAAATGTATTCTAAATAATCTATTTTTTTCATTATTTACAAAAAGATGATGAAATATTCTTATATTTATGTTACAATATTTTATATAAAATTTTAAAAAGAGGTTAATTATATGAATACAAAGTTAATTGCAAAAAATCCTACTGCTTATCACAATTATTCTATAGAAGATAAATTAGAAGTGGGAATTGTTTTATCTGGTACTGAAATAAAATCTATTAGAAGCAGTAAAGTAAATTTAAAAGATACATACGCAATCATAAAAAATGGTGAAGTCTTTGTTGTTGGAATGCACATTGCTCCATATGAACAGGGTAATATTTTTAATAAAGATCCTCTTAGAAATCGAAAACTTTTATTAAATAAAAGAGAAATAAACAAACTAATTGGATTAGTAAAACAACAAGGATATAGTTTGATTCCTATTAGTATTTATTTTAAAGGAAGCTTAGTTAAAATGGAACTTCGGTATTGGCAAAGGTAAAAAATTATATGATAAGCGTCAAGATATAGCAAAAAAAGATGCTGAAAGAAGAATAAATCAAGCTATGAAAATGGGTAATTAGGGACTGTCCCCAATTACCCGTTTCTTTTATATTTTATTACTTGAACCAAAAACATCAACCATTTTATGTTTTACTGTTTCTTTTATTAGTTCTCTTGCAGGTTTTAAATAAGCTCTTGGATCAAATGCATTTGGTTCTTCTGCAAATACTTTTCTAATTGCACCTGTCATCGCTAATCTTAAATCTGTATCTACATTAATTTTTGAAACACCAGATTTGCTTGCTTCATTTAATATTTCATCTGGTACACCTTTTGCTCCAGGGATATCTCCTCCATATTGATTACACATTTGTACTAGTTCTGGAATTACAGTAGATGCTCCATGTAATACTATTGGAGTATTTGGTATTTTTTCTTTTATTTGTTTTAAAATATCAAATCTTAATTTTGCTTCTCCTTTGAATTTATATGCTCCATGACTTGTTCCTATAGCTATTGCCAAAGAATCGCATCCTGTTCTTCTAACAAATTCTTCTGCTTGATCAGGATCTGTATACATAGCATCAGATTCTGATACATTAACATCATCTTCTATTCCTGCTAATTTCCCTAATTCAGCTTCTACTACTACTCCTTTACTATGAGCATAATCTACAACTTTTTTAGTTAATGCTACATTTTCTTCAAAGTCATATTTAGAACCATCTATCATAACTGATGTAAATCCATTATCAATACACATTTTAGCAGTTTCAAAATCTGGTCCATGGTCTAAATGTATAGCAATTGGAACTTCTGGATGTTCTTCTACTGCTGCTTCTACCATTTTCATTAAATATCCTATTCTTGCGTATTTTATAGCTCCTGATGAAGCTTGTAATATAACTGGTGATTTACTTTCAGCTGCAGCATCTACAATTCCTTGTATTATTTCCATATTATTTACATTAAATGCTCCTATTGCATAACCTTCTTTCATTGATTTTTCAAACATTTCTTTAGTTGTTACTAACATATATTTTCCTCCGTTTCTTTGGCAAAAAGCCCTTTTTTCTTTCTTATTGTATTTCTATTTTTTTTATCTGTCAAGTAGTATTTTTGCAATTTTCTAATACACATAGACTGTTTGACAAAGAATTGTGCTTTTGGCAAGGCAAACAAATGAGAAGAATCCGAGGCGTGCTTTTTGCACGTCGCAGGATTTTCGAGTGCAGTTTATACACAGCCAAAACGCAATTATTTCCCAAACTGATAACTTGCACACATTGACTCATCCGGCTTTTTAGTATCACAACCTTCCATTGGTGATACTTGAATTGCTTTTAAAATACATTCTGCATTTTCAGTATTATTGTACTTACAGCTGGCAACTGTACAATTAATTTTTTGATTTCTTTCCATATTCTTTCCTTTCTGGAGTGATAAATCATTTTGGAAAAGATTTGTATTTTGACTAGGCAAACAAATGAGTATAATCTGAGGCGTGCTTTTGCACGTCGCAAGATTTACGAATGAAGTTTAACAACGTCAAAATGCAAATATTTTTCAAAATAAAAACTCCACATAATGAATTTGAACATATAAATAGTTCTAAATATATTATGTGGAGATTTATAAATTTTATTTATATCTTTTCTTCTTCTTTGGTATTCTCCTTTTAGCTACAACACCTCTACGTTTTATCCCACTTTTAGGCGGTCCAGATTCGTAAATGCTTTCTACAATCCTTATTTAGAAAGCTCTCACCAATTCTCCGACCATCTTCCCCCACTAAAGTAATTTTGGGCTTTTCGTAATTCTCTTTAGGCATAAAATCTTACCTCCTAATTTTAGATGATATTTTTTAACAGAATTTTTTCCATTAAAAATAATATACTACTTTTCACGTAGAAAGTCAATATAAAATTTTCAAATTTTATTAATACATTTATCTGAAGGTTCTTTAAAACTTAAGTACCAATTTATACCATTTTTATTTTTATTAATTTCTTCAACTCTATTTTCTAATTGTTCATATGTTTTTGGAATTTGTACTATAATAGGTTGGTTTGGCATCCAGTTTGCAGCAGTTGCTCCATTGCTACAATCTGCAATTTGTAAAGCTTGCACAATTCTTATTATTTCAGGAATAAATCTCCCTATATTCATTGGATAAATTAGTATTGTTCTAACTACTCCTTTATCATCTATTACAAAAACATTTCTTACAGTTTCAGTAGTACTAATATCATTTGCTATCATTCCATATTTTCTTGCTATTTCACCATTTCTATCTGCAATTATTGGAAATGATATTTTAATTCCTGTTCTACAATATATATCGTATATCCATGCTAGATGTGAAGGATTACTATCTATACTTAAACCTAATAATTCTGTATTTAAATTTTTAAAATATGTATGTGCTCTTGTAAAAGCAATCATCTCTGTTGTACATACTGGGGTAAAGTCCTAATCTTTGGGTGTTAATTATTCATTTACTAATTTATCTATAAAACTAATATCTTCAATTTTGTTAATAGCAAAACACTTTTTTCCTAAATCCTTTATTGAAGCTCCACAATGATATAATTCTTTATTGTCTATTATTATAAATCTGTCATGAAATTTATTAGATTTTACAACTTTCAAAATAGGATATTCTTTATTAAATTTTTTTATATCAATATTTTCGATATTACTTTTATTTGATGTTATAATAATTACTTCAACACTTTTATTCTTTTTTGTTAACATTTTCAAAATACTATCATCTACATAGTTATCAATAATTGTAATCTTTTTATTTGCTCTTTTGATAATATCAATTATTAATCTATAGCTATCCCAAATTTGTCCTTGAAAAAATAATTTTTGCTTAATGTTTTCCTCTTGTTGCAACCCATTAAATACTTTATCAAATTTTTTATCATGTTCCAGTAATTTATATTCCACATTTGTTAATCTTTCAAATACTTGTCCATTTAAGTTTAAAAACTTTCTCATTTCTATAAATGACTTGATTATATTTATACTTACCGCGACAGCTATTTCATTTTTTAAAATTCCTGCTAACATTGCAATTCCTTGTTCTGTAAATACATATGGCAAATATCTTCTACCACCTCTTAGTTCTTTTAATATAGTATTATCCTTTGAGGTTCCAATTTGGAACCTCAAAATTTTCATTTCTTCATCTGTTAATTGAAAGCAAAATTCTTCTGGAAATCTTTCAATATTTCTTTTTACTGCTTTATTTATATTTTTAGTTTCATAATGATATAACATTGCAACATCACTATCTAACATTACTTGTTTTCCTCGTATTGTAAATATTAGATTTTTTATTTCTTCATTTGAAATTGTATTTTGAACTGTCAAATCCTTTATTTCATTTTCCATATAGTTCACTTCCTTTTATTTCTCAAACTCTTGTTCGTATTTTATAACATTTATTAGATTTTGTCAATAAATCTAAATCATTTTTTCAATATTTGTTTTCAGATTAAATCTAATAGTCTTATCTCTACTTACATATATATTATCAATTAAAGTTTGTAAAATTATTCTGCTAGGCTCTTTGGCATTTATAATATCATCAAAATATTCTATTGAAGTTTTAAGCTTATGTATTTTTTCTTCTAAGTTTTTCTTTTCATCACTTTCAATTAATGATTTTAAATAAGATATACTATTCATTTTTTCTTCTTCTAATTCTTTATATGTATCTTCTATTATTTCACGTTGCATAGAATTATTTGAAGATACTAATTCTTTTATTTTTTGATTAATTAACATTTTATATTCTTCATTTAAAATATTTAGTTTGTTTTGTAATTTAAATTTATTATCAGTCTTTTTGTCTTGTTTTAATTCAACTTTTATATTTTTTATTTCATTCAAATATTTTAGTTTTGTAAATTTTAGAAATTCTTTTAAATGAATTAATATATCTTTTTCTTTTATCTCATGGCAATGACATCCTTTTGTTCCATATTGTCTGTATCTAGAGCAATCATATCCTTTTCCTTTTACTTTTCTTTTAATAACCATTCCAGACATTCCAGAGCCACATTCTTCGCAAATACACATTCCTGAAAAATAATATTTTCGTTTACTATTTGCTCCTGAAGTATTTTGTTTGTTCTTTTTTATACGTATTTCTTGTGCTAATTTAAATACTTCTTTTGATATTATTGCTTGATGATGATTTTCAAATATAAAATGTTCTTCTTTAGGTAATTTTATAGCTTTGCCTCTAATATTTACAGTTCTCTTTTTATGAGTGATTAATGTTCCTGTATAAACTTCGTTTTTTAAAATATTGCTTATCATATCTTTAGTCCATTTTTCTTGAACTTTATGTTTATATACTCGTCCTCGTTCCAAATGTTTTGTTCTGTAATATTCTGATGGCGTTGGATAATTATACTTTGTATTTAGTATTTGACTAATCTTTTGAAAACCATATCCATCTTCTACGTATAGCTTATATATTAGTTCTATTACTGGTCTAAGTTCTTCTATAACAAATAACATTGGTATATCATCTTTAAATACTTTTTCATATCCATAGTAATTTCCCATAATAAGTCTTCCTGTTTTTTGTTTAGAATACATATGATCTCTTGTTTTTCTTGAACAGTCTTTTACATATCTTTCATTAAACCAAGTTGTAATTCCAATAGTATCATCTCTATCATTTAGAACATCATATGTACCTCCCATTTCAGATACTAATATTAGATTTTTTTGCATATCCTTAAATTCATCAATTAAAACTAATACTTTTCCATTGTTTCTACCAATTCTTGATAAATCTTTTGCTATTACTACATCTATATTACCTCCTTTTACTTTGTTCATCATTTTTGAAAATTCAGGTCTATTAAAGGTATATCCCGAAACATTGTCATCTATGTAGAAATTATCATCAGAGATTTTCCAATTATGAGTTACTGCAAAGTCTTTAATAATTCTTTTTTGTTCTTCAATACTTGCATAATTTTCTTTGTCTTCATCTCTAGATAATCTACAATATCCTACAACTGTCATTTTTTTCCTCCAATTCTCGCCTGATATTGCTTTGTTGTCCATTTTAACTCTCACTTTTATTTAGTTCAACTTGTTTCGTAACTATTTTTTCAAGAATCTCGGGATAATTCTCTTTTCCTGTTACGAATATAGCCACACTATTTTTTTTCTTTTTATATTTATGAATTATATCCTTAGTTTCTTTTTTATCAAATTCTTCTTCTGTTAAATAGATTTGAATATATTTGCTATTTTGAATTTCACAAGAAGTAATTTGCATTAACTTAAACTCCTCCATAATATTTCTCTATAAATATTATGCAAAAGAAATATACAAATATCTCTTCCGTCAAAATTACTTTGTGAACAATTAGCAAATTTTGTTTATTAAAACCATATAAATTTCACCTTGTATTAAAAAAAGAACATAGTTAATTTCTATGTTCCATACAATTCTTATTTAATTTGGTTGATTTTTTTTAATTATATAATTATCCCTCTTTTAGATTTAAATTTCAAGCTCAGTTTCTGCTACTTTTTCTTCTTGTATTTGAATATACAGCTTCATATACTCTAGTAATTCTACTTGATTAATATTATATTTTTTCATAACATTCTTCATTGCTATTGTTTTTTGAATTCCCTCATTATGTTCTTGTTTTAATTCATTTACTATCTGAAAGCATAAATCATTATCTAAAACATCTCCAATTTGTTCAGCCTCTACTTTTTGAGATATATCTTCTCCTTTATCTTCTAATTTAATTTCACCTTTATGCTTGTAAAACATTTCGGATTTATGATAGTTAATTTCTAGTTCTCTTACTTTTATAGCAAAATACCTTGAATTTATTTGACTATACATAGATTGTTTTAAAAATTCACTATTATCATCAAAATTTTTCTCTAAATCCCCTAAATTTTCTATTGCATACAGTAAAACTTTTTGTCTATAATCATCTTTGTCTATATTAAAATAATCCCTTATATATCTATATTTTCTCTCTACTCTATCTATGCAACTATTTAAAAAATCAATATTTCTCTCTATAAACTTATTTGATAATCTTGTTTTCCCAATATAAATTTGTTTTTTACTTTTTAATCTAGTCATATATTGATCAACATATTCTTTACTTTTTAAATAAAAAACTCTATCATTCAAAATACAATATCTAATAAATTCTTCAACACTTATTCCATTTTGCAGGCATATAGTCTCAATTTCACTTTCAGTATAATACCTATGATCATTTAAAAATTTAGTTTTTATATATTCTGTAGCTGCTTCTAATTTTCTGTTTCTAACTTTTGCACTTTTGGTTGAATCATTTTTAATTTTGCTGTACATTGATAATGATATTCCTAGCACAAACTGTGCAAATTCAGTTTCTGTCATTCCCATTCCATATTCTATATATAATTCCTGCAATTTACTATATGTTATCTTCTTTCCTATAATTTGTAAATCATTTATCTCTTTTATTGTATGATTAATGTCAATTTCAATTTTATTTTTAATATTAGGTAAATTTATATGTCTTCTATAATTAGCATTTTCTTTCAAAGCATAATATCCATTGTGTAAAGGTAACCTTAAACATTTTGTTGCAAAAAATTCTTCATCTAAATTCTCTCCAAATATCTCCTTTAATTTTTTTAATTCTTTGTAATTTATTTTGTGCCTTTCATCATAACCTATCTTTATTAATAACTGTTGTATTTGAGATATTTGAGTTTTTCCTGTTCTTAGTAATATTCTCCCCCTTTTTTTTCATTTTTCATATGTCTATAGGAAGAATATGTTAATTCTAAAACCTCCAATGCAAAATCTCTTTCATTTAAATTTGGGAAATACTTTTTATTGAGTCTTTTTATTTCTTCATAATCTATCATTTTTCCTATTGCATTTTCATTTTCTATAATTAATATTTTTACTTTTTCTATTATATTAAAGTGTTCTATGTTCATAATTATCCTCTATAAAATAATAATTTTTAATATACATAATTATAACATAATACATAGATTATTTCTATACTTTTCAAATTCAAAATTATTCTTATTTATTTTTTATTGCATTTTTTAAAGATAATTTTTATAATTTTCTTAAATTTAATTTCAAAATTATCTCCACAGATAATTTTGCAGGAAGAGGTGGTTCACCGCAATCCCAATAACTTGTCCACTATGGAATTCATAAGCAATATCAGGCGTTTTCGTTTATTCATCCAAAGATGCTGGCTTTACGGGGGTAAAGTCTCCTGGATGTGAAAATAAAATCAACCATTTTCCTTTATAATCTTTTAAACTTATATTTCCAAATGTGGTTATAGCATTAAAATCAGGTGCTTTTTGTCCTAGTTTAACATTTCCATTCATCATTAATTCATAATCCATAAAAAAAACTCCTTTTCATTTTTTATATAATATGAAAAGTAGGTTTATTTTTGTGATTAATTATAAGTTGACTTCAAATTCTTTTTGTATTTTAAGAAACTGGTTAACATTACTATAAAGCATATTAATTCGCATATTGTTCCTGTAATATTCCATGTAAAGATCATAAAAGCCATATAAAATGCTGAACCAATCATTCCAAATATTCTTATTCCCTGTTCTTTACACATTATTACACCATATAGATTAAACAAACCACATATAGCAATACATATTGTTGATATTCCATTATAATTAAATCCATACATTAAGCATAACAATATTAGCATTATAATAAAAATGTTGACCTTATACTTTTTACTTTTCTTATCACTAATATCACCAAGTATATTTCGGACAATTACGTATATGGTATTTTTTATTCCATCATATGTACCCAAAAAAAGGAAAGCTATTATTGCAAATAATCTGCTAATATTATCCCAGAATAAAATATATTTTTTATTCTTTAAAAATCTTGATATCCAAAAAATCAAATAACTTATGAATGTAAATATTTGTCCTAATATAAATACTGTTGTAATCATATAATACTCCTAAAATTACCATTTATTTTATTCCTTAATAATATAATTTTTATTCTCCTTTTTTAGTATTTTGTTTTAACCTTAAATATCCCAATTCTTCCCAAACATTATATGCTAAATTAAGTCTAAACACTAATGTTGGCTTTGCTCCTGCTCTATTCTTGTCTACTACACAAGCATAATATCTAACGTCTGGATCATCATATTTCTTTAAATCATAGAATTTAGTATCAACTTCTTTTAATGAGTATTCGTAATTTTGTAATGTATCTCTATTTATCTGTTTTA
The DNA here is from genome assembly GCA_036307105.1 of Clostridia bacterium. Lineage (GTDB taxonomy): Bacteria > Bacillota > Clostridia > TANB77 > CAG-508 > CAG-269. The sequence goes on from JAXJYD010000005.1 coordinate 32,391, forward strand.
ATAAGCTTAATGTATCTAAAACTTCCTTTACTGTTCTACTTACTGCCAAGTCATTCACATCTAAATTTATTGGTAATGTATTACTCTCTGCTAATTGCAAAGTAGAACAAATATAAATATTAAAATTTTGAGCAATATTAGAAAGAATAGTTGCAGTTCTTTTTATTTCTTCTGCTACACCAATATTAGCTGTATCAGTTTTTAATGTATCATAAAATACATATTCTATATGCTCTTTATAATAGTAATTCATTATTACTTTCTTAAGTTCATCATTTGTATGGTCTGTAATATTAATAAAATAAATTGAATTCTTTATTTCTTTATTTGCCCAATCTGTAGCTTCAACTACTTTTTTAAAATCACTTGATTGTTGTAATAATCTTTTTACAAAATCACCCTGTTTTTCTCCTTTTTGTTTCACTATATATCCTTGCTCATCAACTTCTATACCTTTTTTACTGTCTGGTCTAAATTTAAACTCTAATAACTCGCCTTCTGTAATATGTAAATCATATCCATGTATTTCCTGAATAGGTTTATTATTTAATATAGTTGTTATTAAACACAATTTCATTTTTTCTTCAGACATTTCGTTTGAAATAACCAAAACTTTTTTCTTGTGAACTAATGCAACATGTGCTGCTAAATCGATTGTAAACCTACTTTTACCTGCATTTGATGGCATTGCATAAGCCATGGTTTCACCTTTCCTTATACCTTTAAAAACACTTGTAAGTGTTGGAAATGGAAGAGGTAACCCATTTCTTAAATTATTTTCGCCCATTTCTAAAAAACTTGTTAAATCTTTGTTTAGTACCGCTCTCTTGAATTTTTCAGTATCATTTACCTGTACTACAGCATCTTTAACTTCTTCTACAGACATTTTGTCATAAAGAATATAATCTTTTATTTCTACAACTTTATCTTGAATATTTTTTATTGGTATTGCTAAATAGTTTTTTCTAAGTACAAATAACTTTTTTAGTTCAATATATAATTTTTCAACATCATATTCTTTTTTTGCAACCATTGCTTTTAATTCATTTTTTAGTTTATATACTTTTTCGGAATCTCTAGAAAAATTAAAACCATTTTTTGCAATTTCTGGCGTATAAGCTGCACCTTCTGTAAATAATACACTTTTATATATATTTAACATTTCTTCATCTTCAAAATAACATTCATCAAATAAAAAATAATACTTTACTATAAGTTTTGGATCATTTAAAAGTAATCCTATAAATATTTCTTCTAATTCTGCATCTCTTAATTTTTTAGGATATACTCCTGATTGTTCTTCTTCCTCATTATCAATCTGTTCCTGTTTAGATGCAGTTTTCTTTTCAATTTTATTAAGCTTTTCTATTTTTTTTAATGCTTCTATATAGTCTTCATTTAGTAAATCCTCTCTTATCTCATCAACTAAATCTTCATTTTTTGATGTAATATTTATATTATTTAAAATATTATAAATTTTTTTTATTTTTTCTTCATCCATTTTTATATTTCTCCCTCTCTTATAATTTAATTGTATTATATACTTATAAGAAAAAATTATCAATAGATTATTCTCGCATTTTTAACAAATATATGGTATTATGTTACTAGTTACTCATATTTATCATCTAAAGTCAGCTCGAGTAATAATATATAAAAATTTTAGATGAGTGACTAATAACGGTATTATATTTTTCATAGAATTATAGAAAGGAGACACAAGTATGGCATTTGATGGAATTGTTACCAAAGCTATTGCTTCGGAACTTAAAAATTTATCTGGGGCTAGAATAGATAAAGTATTTGAACCTAATAAAAATAATATTATCATTGGTATGTATTTAAATAAAATAAATTATGTTTTAAATATATCTATTGATTCTGGAAATTATAGAATTAATTTAACTACACATCCTAAACCCAACCCAAAAATTGCTCCTAATTTTTGTATGGTTTTAAGAAAACATTTAATTGGACTACATCTAAAAAATGTTATAACAAATGATTTAGAAAGAATTGTTACTTTGGAGTTCGAGGGTTTTGATGACATAGATGATATTATAACAAAAAAGCTAGTAATAGAACTTATGGGCAGACATTGTAATGTTATTTTATTAGATGAAAACAATATTATAATTGATAGTTTAAGACATATAAATAATGAAAATACAAATAGAATAATTGTACCTCATATAAAATATATTTATCCTAAAATTAATAAGGTTAATTTATTAGATTGTAACTTTGAAGACTTTTGTAAAAATGTTTCTAATGAAAATATCTCTATTCCAATAAAAATGTCTAATTCATTTAATGGAATAAGTAAAGATTATGTTACTTTTGTTATGGATTATTTAGAAACTGAAAATTTAAAAACAATTTATGATTATTTATTAGATATAATTAATAGAACTGATTCTTTAGAATTGAAGTTTGAAACTAATGGAAACAATTATTTTTTAATACCTTCAGCAAATATAAATACTAAACCATTTTATTTGAATTTTTTTATTGATGATTTTTATTATGAAAGGGAAAGTTATCAGGATCTTAAAAATTATAAAGATGCTGTTTTAAAACTAATATTATCTACATTTGAAAAGTATAAAAAAAGGTTAAAGAATATGGATACCAAACTTAAAGAATGTGAAAATTTAGATAAATACAGATTATATGGAGAATTAATCACTGCGAATTTATATAAAATTTCAAATAAAAATATTAAAGAAATATCTTTAGAAAATTACTATGATAACAATAAACTAATTACTATTCCTTTAGATGATAGATATTTACCAAGTATTAATGCAAAAAAATTTTATAAAAAATACTCAAAATTAAAAAATACTCTAGAAATAGTTACAATTCAAAAACAAGAAACTATATCAGAATTACAGTATTTAGAAAGTATTATTTATGAATTAGAATGTTGTAATAGTATAGAAGAAATTTCTGAAATTTTAGATGAGCTATCAGAAAATGAAATGTTTAAAGAAAAGATTGATTCATTAAGAGATAAAAAGAAATATGAAATAAAAAAATCAAATTTAACAAAAAATAAAAATATTTCTTTTAATCCTATAAAATACAAAATTAATGGCTATACACTTTTAGTAGGTAGAAATAACAAGGAAAACGATTATCTTACATTAAAGTATGCTAAAAAAAATGATTTATGGTTTCATACAAAAGATATTCATGGTAGTCACGCAATTTTAATATTAGATAACACAACTCCTAATCATGAAATTCTAAGCAAATGTGCTGAGATTACCGCATTTCACAGTAAGGCAAAACATTCTTCTAATGTTCCTGTAGATTATTGTGAAGTAAAATATGTAAAAAAGCCTAATAAAGCTAAACCTGGAATGGTTATATATAAAAATAACTCAACATTATATGTAAATCCTAATTTAGAACAAATCGGAACGCCCTTAAATTTATAATATATTATTTCAAAGCATATTTTTTAATTTTCTACAAATTATACTATGTAATGCGTTCCGTAAATTTGTTCTTGCGCGAAATTTTCGCCAAGAAAATTTCTGTGCAACGTTAGGCGCGA
>JAXJYD010000006.1:0-85506 GCA_036307105.1 Clostridia bacterium
GGATCTTCCTGGATATGAAAAAGAAAACATTAACCTATCATTGAAAGATGGATATTTGGAAGTAACAGCTGAGGTTAATAAAGAAGATGAAAATGAAGAAAAGGACAAATTTGTTCATAAGGAAAGATATTACGGACATTGTTCAAGAAGTTTTTATGTAGGAGAACAAATAAAAGAAGAAGATGTAAATGCAGAATTTAAAAACGGTATACTAAAAATTTGTATTCCTAAAAAAGAAGAAAGAAAAGAACTTCCAGAAGCAAAACACATTGAAATTAAATAATATTGTTTATAAGGAAATGGTTTTATATAGAATCATTTCCTTATTTTATATATAAATTACAATTTATCGAAATAGTTTAAGAAAAAATGTCGGTTATAACCGATATTTTTTTGAAAAATATCGCTTTATAGAGACAATTATTAATAAAAAGTAGTGGGATTTTTGAGAAAATTAATAAATTTTCAAAAATCCCACAATTCATTTTAAACGATTATTTCTCTAAGCATCCAACAATCATTTCAGCACCATCAACAAATCCATTTCTATAATACTTCTCACTCCAATAGCCAACATAATCAGAAAAATTATCATCAAGTTTGTTAAGCTGTTGCCTAACAAATTTCCTATTTTGTTTTGGAATGTTATTTAAAATTTTTTCTGTAATTTCATCAAAATAAATCATATGTTTTTTATCTTCTTTAGTTAAGTATGCAAATTCAGTTTGGTCTCTGTATTCCCAAAGCTCTTTTAAAATATCATCATTAACTTCTCTAAAACTCATATCTCAATTCCTCCTACACATAAATAATCTCATTATAAGCAATTTCTTCAGCTCTATTTTTAATGTTATTCATAGCTTGAACCCAAGCAAGTTGATTGGTACTTTTTAAATCTTCATTAATATTTTCAGATTTAGCTAATTGTTTAATTATTAAACTAATTCTTTCATTAGCCGCATTTTCAATATCGGCAAGATGTTTAGATAGTGTTCCATTTATCATTAATTCGGTATATAAGCCTCTTTTATAATTTTTAATATAATTTAACCTTAATCTGCCATATTTCCCAATATGATAATTCTCACAAGAATTATCCATAATTAAATTAGGAATTAAATAATCTCCTTCTTTGTGATAAGTTATTTCTTTCATAATCAAAACCTCCAAATTTTATTTTCAGGTTTCCCATTTTTACTTCCAATATTTGTTAAAAATAATTGGGGAAAAGTTGGGGAAAAAATTCTCAAAAAAGTACAAAAAATCACACAAATGTTCTAAAATCTATTTCCCCAATTTTCATTGATAAATCAGCTAAAACCCTTGATTTCACTAAATTACACAAACCTCTCAACTAGCACTCATAACCCGAAGGTCGTAAGTTCGAGTCTTACCCCCATGCAACCAGTAATAACAAAGGTTTCAGCAATTCACTGAAACCTTATTTTTATATTTAGGCGTAATTTTAGGCGAAACCATGGTTCAAAATTAAAACAGGTTTTCCAATATTTCACTTGCTTTTTTATGTTCTTCTGGAATTTGGTCTAAAGCAGCTGTTGTTGGTAAATGTCCAAGTCTTTATATTACACTAACAATATCTAATTATTTTGTATTAGTCAAAGAATATTAAAAATATATTTAATCGAAAATAAAAATAAGTTTGACTTAGTATCTTTTCTTCGCAATTATATCAAATGTATGCCAATGCTTAATATTTCCAAGTCCTGTTTTCCCATCTATTTCATTTTCATGAAATTCTATAATTTCAAATTTTTTGAATAAATCAATAACTTGTTCCTTTGATAGAAATGTCATTTCTTTCTTAATTGAACACCATGAATCTTTTAATCCAAAGAAATTTCCAACAAAATATCCGACCTGTATTAATACTATTTACAATTTTGTTCCAAAACTCATTAAAATATTTTTTATTACAGAAGGGTAAGCTAAAATTTGAAACAATTAAATCATTTTTATCTAGTTGAATATTCTCAAAATCTTGGCATATAAATTGGAATCTTTCTAATTCTTCTGTATTTAATCTAGATTCTATTATACTACGTGTATCTTCTCTATCTATTGCAATCACATTCCAGTTATTTTTTATTAAAAATATTGTATCTCATCCTGCACCACAACCTAAATCAATTGCATTACCTTTTTTATTTTATATTTCAATTACTTTTTTTACATTATCATGAGGCAGAGCATTTTTAGTGTTCTCATAATATATTTCAATATTTCTCATATATTACAATCCTTTCTAATTTTAAATAATATATATCATATTCTAATAGCAAAAACAATAAATTACAGAGATTTTTAAAGAAAATGAGAAAAATAATTGACAAACGGTAAAATAAATGTTATCTTATTAGTAAAACGAATGACGTTTATTTTTATGCCTTAGTATAAACCACTAGATAAATATTAACAAATAAGGAGACAAAGATATGAAAGAATACCATAAAATTGAAGGATTATTTGAAAGAAATCCAGAAACAAAAAAATTAGAAGAGGGAAAATTTAGAAATCCAATAATAGAGTATTTGAAAAATAATAAATGGGAATTTACAGAAAAAATAGATGGAACAAATATAAGAGTTATTTGGGATGGACACAAAGTAAGTTTCTATGGAAGAACCGATAAATCTCAAATTCCTGCAGAATTAACAAATAGACTAATTGAATTGTTTGGTGGCAATAATAATGAGGAATTATTTGAGCAAAAATTTGGTGAAAAACCAGCTATGCTAATAGGAGAAGGATATGGTGGAAAAATACAAGGAAAAAATGGGTATAGTAAAAAAGAAGATTTTATACTATTTGATGTAATTGTTGGAGATAGTTTTCTTAATAGAGAGTCTGTAAATGATATTGCAGAATACTTCCAAATAAAATCAGTTCCAGTAATATTTACTGGAACAATTAAAGAAGGTATAGAATATGTAAAGACAAAACCAGATTCTGCAATAGGGAATGAAAAAAGTGAAGGACTTGTTGGAAGACCAATATTTGAATTAAACAATAATATAGGGAGAAGAATAATTACAAAAATCAAAGTAAGAGATTTTATCTAAAGAAGGTGAGCATATGATTTATTTTATATCAGATACACATTTTAATCATGAAAATATTATTAAATATTGCAATAGAACATTTAAAGATGTAGAAGAAATGAATAGAGTTTTGATTGAAAATTGGAATAATACAGTTACTGACTTTGATACAGTTTTCCATTTAGGAGATGTAGCATTAACAAGTGAAAGTGAAATGAAAGAATTAATACCAAAATTAAAAGGTAAAAAGTTTTTAATAAGAGGAAATCATGATAAAAAATCTAAAGAATTTTTCAGAAATGTAGGATTTGGATTTATACCTGAGAATCCATTAAAATTAAATAATGAAAAATTAATATTATCGCATAAGCCTTTAAAAGATACAGAAATACCTAAAGGATATGTGAATGTTCATGGACATATTCATAATAATCCATTACACAAAATAAATCTTGAAACAAATGAAATAGAATATCCTGAAAATTTATATTCAGAAAAGTTACATATAAATGTTTCTGTTGATGTAATTGGTTTTAAGCCAATTAGTTTAAAAGAATTATTGAAAAAGGTAGAAGAAAAGAAATAATATTGGAGGTTAGTATGATTTATATAACAGGTGACACTCATTCAGATTTTACAAGATTTACTGAAAATAGGTTTCCACTACAAATTGAAATGATAAAGAATGATTATGTATTAATATGTGGCGATTTTGGAGGTGTGTGGACCTTTGAAGAAGAAAGTGGCAGAGAAAAAGAAGCCTTAGATTGGTTGAATAATAAAAATTTTACCACATTATTTGTAGATGGAAATCATGAAAACTTCACAAGATTATATAATGATTATCCAGTAGAAGAATGGCATGGAGGGAAGGTACATAAAATTAGAGATTCTGTTTTGCATTTAATGCGTGGAGAAATATTTGACATAGATAATAAGAAAATATTTGCATTTGGTGGTGCTAAATCTCATGATATTCAAGATGGAATATTAAATTTGGATGAAGAAGAAAGGATATATGAATATCGAAAAAGAGATTTTTCATGGTGGGATTTGGAATTACCAACTGAAGAAGAAATGGAAAATGGTATAAAGAATTTAGAAAAAGTGAACTATAAGGTTGACTATATTATTTCGCATTGTTGTCCAACAAGTGTTCAAACGATACTTGGAAGTGGTACATATAAAAAAGATTATTTAACAGATTATTTTCAAAAGATTATGGAAAAATGTGAATTCAAGAAATGGTATTTTGGACATTATCATGATTATAGACAAGTTAATTCACAATTTGTTTTATTATATGAAGATATAGTACCATTAGAATTTAAAAGTCTTTTTGAATAAATATTATAATATGACAATTTTTTCTTATTTGTTGTGTTATAATAGAAATAGGAGGTAGAAAATGGAAGAATTATTACCTAGTAGTTTATTAAAAATAATAGATAATGGTGAAGGAACGTCAATAGAATTTAAAGAAGCAAAGAAAAAGCTACCAGATAGTTTATTTGAAAGTATATGTTCAATGCTTAATAGAAATGGTGGGCACATTTTTCTAGGGGTTAATGATGACGGAAAAGTTATAGGAGTCTATAAAGATTATATAAAAGATATGAAAAAGGACTTTGTATCTCAATGTAATAATCCAGAAAAATTATTTCCAACAGTTCATTTAGATATTAAGGAATATGTTGTAGATGAAAAACATATTCTATATATTTATGTTTATGAAAGTTCAGATGTTCATAAAACAGCTAACAAAATATATGATAGAAATGAAGATGGAGATTTTGACATAACAACTAATACAACCCAAATTTCTAACTTATATATTAGAAAGAGTAGCACATATATCGAAAATAAAATATATCCTTATGCAACTATATCTGATTTACGAACAGATTTAATTGAAAAAGCAAGAATTATGGCTTCTAATAGAACTGCAAATCATCCGTGGTCTAAAATGATAGATATAGAAATGCTAAGAAGTGCTTCGCTATATGAAAAAAATTTACAAACTGGAGAAGAGGGAATAAATTTAGCATGTATATTGCTTTTAGGAAAAGATGATGTTATAGCTTCCGCACTATCATATTATAGAACTGATGCTATACTTAAAGTAAAAGATTTAGAAAGATATGATGATAGAGATGATATAAAAACAAATTTATTGGAAAGTTATGAAAGATTAACTAATTTTATAAAGAAACATTTAAATGACAAGTTTTATATTGAAGATGATCAAAGAATAAATGTCAGAGATGTAATAGCTCGTGAGTTATGTGCTAATCTTTTAATACACAGAGAATATTCTAATCCTTATCCAGCGAAATTAATTATAGGTAAGGAATCAATATTAACAGAGAATGCAAATAAACCTAGAATAATAGGATATATTGATTTAAATAACTATTCTCCATATCCAAAGAATCCTAAGATTGCTAATTTCTTTAAGGAAATAGGTTTAGCCGATGAATTAGGTTCAGGAATTAAGAAAATTGTTAAATATACGAAAATATATAGTGGAGGAATACCTGAATTTAAGGATGATGAAATTTTTAGAGTAAATATACCTTTAGAAAAGCCAAAGGATAGTGAATATATAAAAAGTCAAGAATTAAAAAGATTATTATATGAATTTATATCAGAAGAAGGTAAGAGTAGAAAAGAAATTAATGATTATATATATCCAATATTGAATGATACAGTTGTAAAAATGGATAGTAGAGTTAGAACTGCATTAACATATTTGAGAACAAAGGATTTTATAGAAAATAAAGGAACGGACACGAAACCAATATGGATAAAAAAATAAATTCTGCAGAGAATTCTGCAGAGCTCTGCAGAGAATTCTGCAGACATCCGGACAATACGGACAAAAAAACAGAAGAAATTTAATTCTTCTGTTTTTTGTTGTTATTTATCAAAACACCCCATAACTAGCTGACTTCCATCTACAAATCCATTTCTATAATATTTCTCATTCCAGTAATACAAGTAATCCATGAAATTTTTATCAAGCTGATCTAGTTGCTTCTGAACATATTTCTTATTGTTATTAGGTACATTTTTAAGTATCTTCTCTGCAATTTCTTCAAAACAGATACAATATTTTTCATCTTGAGGAGACATCTCACAAAAAGCAGTTTCCTCTCTAAATTCTAACCATTCTTTTAATATATCATCTTCATTTACTTCTCTAAAATTAATCATAATAATTCTCCTTACAATTTATTTTTTATAAAAGGGATTGGGACTTGTACCATTGCATAGAATTTGAAAATACGAAAAATTCGTGTGAACAAATTCAGTGCTTGTACAAGATTTATCCCTTTTTTATTTTTATTAAACAATAAATTAACTCATTAAGTACAATTTCTTCAGCTCTATTTTTTATATTATTCATACATCTAACCCACTCTAATTGATTGTTTTGTTTCAAGTTTTCATCAACATTTTCTGCCTTAGCAAGTTCATTAATAATATTTTTACTCTTTCATTTGCAGTTTTATCAATCTCAATTAGGTACTCTGGTAATGTACCATTTAATATTAAATCACTATATAAACCTAGTTGATGTTTCTTCATATACTCTAGTTTTAAACGTCCATATAATCTAATATGGTGACCCTTTCTAGAATTTTCTACATTAATATCAGGAATTAAATAATCTCCTTCTTTGTGATAAGTAATTTTATTCATAATCAAACCCTCCAAAATAAATTTTCAGGTTTCCCATTTTACTTCCAATATTTGTTAAAAATAATTTGGGAAAAGTTTGGGAAAAAATTCTCAAAAAAGTACAAAAAATCACACAAATGTTCTAAAATTCATTTCCCCTAATTTTCATTGATAAATCAGCTAAAACCCTTGATTTCACTAAATTACACAAACCTCTCAACTAGCCCTCATAACCCGAGGGTAGTAAGTTCAGCGATATTCTAGTAATTTAAATAGTAAAGGTTTTAGCTATTGACGTAGAGCTTATTTTTACTTTCTGATGTAATTAAATAAATTTAAATAAAAAATCTGATATGTTGATAATAGTAACCATTAGTAGTATAATAAAAATAAAAAAGGAATTAAAATATGAATAGAAAATATATAATAAAATATTGTTTAAAATTGCCAGATGTTTATGAAGATTATCCATTCCAAGATGATGATTCTGTAACAATGAAACATAAGAAAAATAATAAATGGTTTGCATTAATAATGAATGTGAGAGGAGAAGAATATTTAAATATAAAAACAAATCCAGAATATTCAGAATTATTAAGAAAAAGCTATGATTATATTATTCCAGCATATCACATGAATAAAGAACATTGGAATACAATAATTTTAAGTGATAAATGTGATGAAGAACTTGTGAAAGAACTACTAGAATTAAGTTATGAATTAACATGCAAATAATAATGAGATACATGAATTATGATGCATTTTTACAGTGGCAATTCATCTTTTTTATTCCAAAGTCATGAGTTGCCCTCGTGAAAATGATAACATAAAATACATCTAGACTTATTATATTCAATACTATTAAAATGAAGTTATTGAAATGAATTTTAAAAATTTTTAAAAAAGTATTGACAAATTATGGAAACTATTTTATAATGTGTTCAGTTTAAATCAAATCTAATTTAAAATATTTAATCAATATTTTTTTATCTTAATAAAAATCAAATAAAAATTAATTTAATATATTTAGATATCTGAGGCCATTATGGAATCCTCATAATTTTTTATGAAACAATCCCTATATTAAAATTTATATAAGGACTCTAGTTAAGTCAATTGTATAAATTACAAGTATTATTAAAGTCGACAAAAGTTTATTTAAAATCTAAGCTGTTCGGCAAAATTCATCCATTTACCTATAATTATATAAAGTTACCCCCTTTATAAAACATATCCTATAATGGCCTCAGATATCTAAATATATAGAAAGGTGATAAATGTTATCAATTGTTAAAAGTATAGGTCTACAGGGGTTAAATGGATATTTCATAAATATAGAAGTTGATATATCTAATGGAATGCCATGTTTTGAAATTGTAGGGCTTCCTGATGTCAGCATAAAGGAATCAAAGGAAAGAGTAAGAACTGCAATAAAAAATTCAGGATTTGAAACACTGAGTAAAAGGATAATTATTAATCTTGCACCTGCAAATATAAGAAAAGAAGGTTCAAATTTAGACTTTCCAATTGCTATTGGAGTTTTAATTGCAAGTGGAAAAATAGATAATAACAAATTAAAAAACTTTTTGGAGGAAAGTATCTTTATTGGCGAACTTTCTTTAGATGGAGATGTAGAAAAAGTAAATGGAATATTACCAATTACAATAGAAGCTAAAAAGTTAGGAATTAAAAGAATAGTATTGCCAAAGAAAAACGCAAAAGAAGCAGCTATTATTGACGGATTAGAAGTTTTGCCTGTAGATAATATAAAAGAGATAGTGAATTTTTTAAATAATCAGTGTAGTATAGAGAAAGTGGTAAATCAGACTAATCTAATATTGAATAATAAATATAATGTTGATTTTTCTGATATAAAAGGGCAGGAAAATGCCAAGAGAGCTTTAGAGATTTCTGCTGCTGGTGGTCATAATTGTGTATTAATACGGAGGACCAGGGGTTGGAAAAACTATGCTTGCAAAAAGATTACCAAGTATATTACCTGATATTACTTTTCAGGAGGCACTTGAAGTTACAAAAATCCACAGTATTGCAGGAAATGTGGAAGAAGACAATCCTTTGATATTAAAAAGACCATTTAGAAGTCCACATCACACCGTTACATCTGTAGCTTTAGTTGGAGGAGGGAATAATCCAAGGCCTGGAGAGATTAGTTTGGCTCATTATGGAGTATTATTTTTAGATGAGATGACAGAGTTTAATAAAAAGGTTTTAGAAGTATTAAGAGGACCATTGGAAGATAAAAAAGTAACAATTAGCAGAGTGAATTTTTCAGTTACATATCCATGTAATTTTATCTTTATTGCTAGTATGAATCCATGTCCATGTGGCTATTATGGTTCAAGCGTAAAAGAATGTATTTGTAAGCCAGAACAAATTAAACGATATATAAATAAAATAAGTGGTCCTATGCTAGATAGAATTGATTTACACATAGAAGTAGAAAGTGTGAAATATGAAAAATTCAATTCGAATGAACAGTCTGAAACATCAGAACAAGTAAGATATAGAGTAAATAAAGCAAGAAAAATACAAATAGAAAGATATAAAGAATATGGAATATTATCAAATTCAGAATTAACTCCAAAATTGATAGATAAATATTGTACATTAAATTCACAAAGCAAAAAATTGCTTGAAAATGCATTTGAAAGATTGGGCTTAAGTGTTAGAGCTTACAACAAAATTTTAAAAGTTGCAAGAACAATTGCAGACTTAGATAATAGCGAAAATATAGAATTAAATCATATAGCAGAGGCAATACAGTACAGGAGTTTAGATAGAAAATATTGGGGAAATTAAGTTATTTTTTTATAATAAAGATTGCATTATTATAATTGACCATCTACGTTGAATCTAAATTATTAATAAAAATAGAAAAACAATACTAAAAAGAAGGTGATTTAATACTAAAAATTACACAAAAAGATGATATATATCCAGGTAATCTAAGAAAAATTAAAAATCCACCAAAACAGCTATATCTAGAAGGAAATATAAATTTATTAAATACAAATATTATTTCAATAATTGGCTCTAGGAGTTGCACAGATAATGGAATAATGCTTGCAACTAAATTTGCAAAAGAGTTATCAGAACAAGGTGTAGTTATTGCAAGCGGAATGGCAATTGGTATTGATTCTGCAGCACATAGAGGAACTTTAAAAGTAAAAGGAAAAACAATTGCAGTATTGGGAAGCGGATTTAATAATTTATTTCCTAAGGAAAATATTAATTTATATAATGAAATTATAAAAAATGATGGACTTGTTATTACAGAATATGAACCAAATGTTGAACCAAGTTCAAATCGATTTCTAGAAAGAAATAGAATTGTAAGTGGACTTTCAATTGGTATATTAGTTGTAGAAGCAGCACATAGAAGTGGCACAAGTGTTACAGCAAGATTAGCTACTGAACAAGAAAAAAAGATATTTGTTTTGCCACATGAAATAGGTGATATTCATGGTGTTGGGACAAATAGATTAATTAGAAATGGAGCTATTTTAGTTACATCTGCAAGAGAGATAATAGAAGAATTTGAGTGTTTAGAATATAAGGAATTAAAAATAAATAAAACAAATTTTGTAAAAAAAACAAAAAGAAAAAACAGCAGGGAAAAAATGAATAATAACGAAAAAACATCAAAAGTAAAAGAAACAAATACACAAAGTTATAGGAAGACAGAAAAAATTAGAAAAAAGAAAGTAGAAAAGGAATATCAAGGAGTTTATAATTTAATATTTGATGGAATTAATTCTATAGACGAACTATGTAAAAAAACTGGATTAAAAGTAAAGGATATTAACAATATTCTATTTATGTTAGAACTTGAAGGTAATATAGTAAAAACATCAGGAGGATATAAGTGTATATAAAAAAGCAAATTGGAAAGATGGGGGAAGATATATCTTGCAGATATCTTAATGAAAATAATTATTTTATTCATAAAAGAAATTTTAGGTGTAAACAAGGCGAAATAGATATAATAGCTTTTGATAATGATTTAAAACAATTAGTTTTTATAGAAGTAAAAACAAGGTCTAATACTAAATATGGTAGACCTTGCGAAGCGGTTAATTATTTTAAAAAGAAACATATTATTTCTGTTTCTAAATATTATAATTTAATAAATAATATACAAAATGTAAGTATTCGTTTTGATGTGATTGAAGTTATATTAAATAATGGTTTTTACAAGCTTAATCATATAAAAAATGCTTTTTAATTTAGAGTTGTTATTATTAATATTTTAAAATAAGCCGTTACAAATTAATTAATATTCAGAATTATGCATATTCCAATATTTTTCGTATTTTTCTTTTGCAGTATCTGGATTATAAATCCCTGTAAAATCTTTTATAGGTGCAAATTCTTCATTTTCATCTACTCTAAGTAAAAGCATATCATCAAAAAACATAAAACTATCAAAAATAAAATTTTCAAATTTAAATGAATTAGGTTTATCAGGGACTTGTTTCATTCCTTCTTCATTTACAAATGCATTTTTCTTAAATGCTCTATGATATGGTAAATGAACCTCAGAAACTTTTTTAACAGCATCAATACTCATTAAATGTGAAAGAATATTTGCTTCCCTATATTTATACATTCCATTTTCAAATTTTGAAACTGATAAATCATAATCTATATAATCATAATATAGAATTGCAGGTTTGTTATTTATCTTACAATAGACAGCTGTTTTTTCTAAAGGTTCTTGCTTAAATATAGATTTAGAAGCTATTTGCTGATTATTTGCAATTGTTAGTCCGATAAAAAATGGATCAACATTTTTTAATAAAATGTTATCAATGCCCCCAAAGAAAATCCATTTAATATCTTGATTTTCTAAGTCATTAATTATTTCATGGTTTTTCAAAGCTCTAAAAACATTTCCATTTCCATTTGATGCATCTTTTATTAAATACGTTTCTTGTAACATTAATTTACCATCAATATCGATTAAAGGAAGTTTTCCCTGTACAAAAAATTTAATTTTTTCTTTTGGATAATTAAAAAAATTATGGTTTTCAAAATACTGTTTCGTTTCAAAGTCATTATCTTCACTTGTCATTATGTACCAAGGAATGGTAACATCATATTTTTTATTTGCTCTTTTTAAATCTTCACACATTATCTGGAACAAAGATTTTTTTTCTCTAGTTTTTTCAAATTCAATTTCATATGTTCCTTTTGGCCCTTTATAACCAAGTCTTGTTCCTTGACCTCCAGCCATTGTTACAACAGTTAGTTCACCTGATTTTATTGCAGTTTCTCCGATTGAAGTATATTTTATTATATCTTCAGAAGATAATAAATCTTTCTCAAAATGAGGTAGTGGAGATACTTTAGACATGTCAAAAGTATTATTAGTAAATGAATTTTTATAAAGTGTTAATATTTGACTAAAACGAGTGTTAAGTACTTGATTTAATAAAATATTTTTTTGTTCATCTGAAAGCTCATCATAAAAAGACAATAGATGTTCTTGATTATATTCTTTTAAAATTTCTTTTACTTTTTCTAATTTATTATCCATAAATAATTTAAATCCTTTCTTAAGATTAAATTTATCTAGATATATATTTAAAAAAATCACTTAAATCTAGTTAAAATTATTAGATGTAGAAATTGCCCCTCTTAAACTTCTAATTACCATAGTTTTGTTTGGCATATTAGATTCTTCTATATCTTTAATTTCTTTTTCAACATCATAAGGGACTCTAACTAGATTAAATGAAATTGAAGATAAATCTTTTGAGTTATAATTTCCTTCTACTATTATATAAGATGCAAGAGTCGAAAATTTGTTACTTTTGTCACTTAGATCAGAATTTAGCATTTCTACAGGAATTCCAACACTTCCGGTATTAAATAAAGTTTTATTTTTATATCTAACTACACATGGAGTGTGAATATGACCATATCCTACAATATCAGGTTCTGGGTCTTCTTCGGTTTTTCCTATGAATTCAGAATTTTTGAATAAATCATCTGGATTTTTAATTTCTATGTAAGTGTTACTACTATTTACATTTGAAAACATAGGATTATATAGGCCATCTAATGAAAAAGGTGATGCATGAAATAATCTTATTAAATGTCCACTCATATAAAATTCATAAGATTTAGGTAGATTAAATATAAAATTAGCTCTTTCTTCTCCAATTTTTTCTCTTGACCAAAATTTTTTGAATTTAGCTTCTGGGCGGCAAATGCTATAATCACAATTACCTATAAGCATTACTTCACATACTTGTTTTAACTTATCTATTACTAAATCTGGATGTACACATTTTACAACATAATCTCCTAAGCAGAAAATTCTTGTTATTCCGCGTTGATTTATATCATCTAAAACGGCATTTAATGCTGTAATATTACCATGTACATCTGATAAAATAGCTATTCTTTCCATAGGACACCTCCATTATATTAATATAAATTTTCAATGATAATTTTATAATAAAAACTACTAAAAGTCTATATTTTTATTGAAATTTTAGTTGTAGAATAGTATAATGATTTTAGTTAGGAGGATTTAAGAAAATGTTTAATTTAATAAAAGATGAATTTGATGAAAATACAGAAGATATTTTAACTTCAATAAATGAAATGTTGGAAAAAAATAAGAAAGATAAGGAAAAAGAAAATAATAAAGAAAAAGAAGAAAATTAGGAGGAACAAAAATGGGAAAATTATTTGTAATTGATGGAACAGACGGTAGCGGTAAACAAACTCAGCTTGGTGAATTAAAAAATAGATTAGATAAAGAAAAAATTGATTATAGAGTAGTAAGTTTTCCAAATTATGATAGCAAAACATCAACTTTAGTAAAGATGTATTTATCAGGAGAGTTTGGAACAAATTCAAAAGAAATAAGTCCATATATAGCTTCTACATTTTATGCTGCAGATAGATATGCTACATATCAAACAGAATTAAAAGAATATTATGAAAATGATGGATTAATTTTAGCTGATAGATATACTACATCAAATATGATTCATCAAGCAGGTAAAATTAAAGATAAAGAAGAAAGAGACAAGTTTTTAAAATGGCTTTGGGATTTTGAATTTAATTTATATAAGTTACCTATTCCAACAGAAGTATTTTTCTTAAATATGCCTGTAGAAAAATCATTAGAGTTAATTGCAAATAGAGATAATAAATTTACTCATAATTCGAAAAAAGATATACATGAAAGTGATAAAAATCATTTAATAGATGCATATTATGCTGCTTGTGATGTTGCTAAAGATTATAATTGGTATGAAGTAAAATGTGTAAAAGATGATAAAATAAGGACAATAGAAGATATTCATGAAGAAATTTACAATGAAATAAAAAAGCATATTTGATTAGAAACTGAAATAGTTAGAAAAAACGAGAATATGAAAGATAAAACGAGAAAAAAGACGCATTTAAAATAAAATAATAACCTAAAATAAAAAATTATGGCTAAAAAGAAACTTAAATAAATTTGGAATTTTTTTCTAATGATGTTATAATATTTATTGATGGTGCATTATTCTAGTCATACAAACTTTACGAGGGTGGGGCTAAAAATCCACTAAAGGGCACATCGTTGAAGTTTCTTGTATATGCGCGAAATGCCAGTTTTGCGTGTATCCAGGGAGTAAAGAAATTAGGGAAAGTATGTAATGGCATATATATGGCCCCTGGTTTCGTGGAGGCTTAGAAATAATATTTTTAAGTATAACCTATGTTGAGTGCCAAGACACAAAATACATAGAGTAGCCTGTCTCGAGTGATTGTATTGGGATTAATTTCTGCAATAGGAAACTTTATTATCATTCCTATTTGTTCTGTTATTATAAACAATTTTGTTTGGCCAAATGAAATTTGTTTATTTAGATTATGAAATTGCAATTGCAAAAAAGACTAGTAAAGAAAACTTTGTATGTGAAGGAAAACTTCTAGAATGTTTGCTTAAATATCATATAGCATAGAAGTCTAAGGATTAAGGTACAGATTTAAGTGGCGATCTGGTGTCTATAAAAATAGATATTCTTCTTAATCGGAAACGGCTATAGCAGTAATGCTAAGCGAGGAATAGAGAAATTCAACCAGACCTAAACTGTAAAATTTACTTAGGCTTTGACCATCTAAACACAGTAAAATTTTAAAGAGAGCGAGTACTTTTTAGCCAATAGGTTAATGTAGTACTCGTTTTAATTATTAAGAATAAAAAATTAGGAGGACAAAAGTAATAATGAATAAAGATAGCTCGGGAATAAAGTGGTTTTTAGAAGTATTTATAATAACATTCATTTTATCAATGTTATTCTCATATATTTCTGCTAATGGAGTATCAAACTTAAGTTTAATTCCTGCAATAATAATTCTTATAGCTGTTATATTAATAGGTATTATTTTTGATATTATAGGTGTTGCAGTTACTGTAGCAAATGAACATGAATTTCATGCAAAAGCAACTAAAAAAGTTAAGGGCTCAAAAGATTCTATTAGATTAATTAGAAATGCTCCAAAAGTTGCAAATATATGTGCAGATGTAATTGGTGATATTTGTGGCGTATTAAGTGGTGCAATAAGTGCTTTAATATCTATGAAAATTACAGAACAGTTTGGATTGATTTTTAATATTCAATTTGTTTTAAGTGCAATAGTCGCAGCACTTACAGTTGGTGGAAAAGCTATTGGAAAAGTAATAGCAAATAACAATTCAACAAAAATTGTACATGCTGTAGGTATTGTTTTAAATAAATTTAGTAAGAAATAATGAAGATAGTTATAATTTATAGATATTTTAATATATAATCAAAAATTTATGCTACAAATTCTTAAAAATAATCATATGTTATAAAGATAGAAAAACATCTAAAGAATATTTGAATTTTGAAAGGATGAAAAATTGAAATGAAAGTTTTAATAACAGGTGCATCTTCGGGAATTGGACGAGATATGGCTAGAACATTTAGCAAAAAGGGATATAATTTAGTTCTTGTTGCAAGAGATGAGAATAAATTAAATAGTGTAAAAAATGAATTAGAAAAAAATGATATTAAAGTTGATACAATTATTATGGATTTATCAAAAGAAGAAAATTGTATAAAACTTCATGAGAAAATAAATGATATAGATATTTTAGTTAATAATGCTGGATTTGGAGACTGCGGAGATTTTTCAAAAACAGATTTAAATAAAGAAATAAATATGATTAATACAAATATAACTGCATATCATATTTTAACTAAATTATACTTAATAGATATGAAAAATAAAAATAGCGGAAAGATATTAAATGTTGCTTCTATCGCAGGATTTATGCCAGGCCCTTTAATGGCAACTTATTATGCAACAAAAGCATATATAGTAAGATTGTCTGAAGCTATTAGAGAAGAATTAAAAAAAGACAAATCAAAAGTTCAAATAAGCATATTATGTCCTGGACCTGTGGATACAAATTTTAATAAGGTTGCAAATGTAAAATTTAATTTAAAAGAAGCTAATAGTCAGGATGTTGCAAATTATGCAATTAAAAAGTTAGAAAAAGGGAAATTTTATATTATTCCTGGAATTGGAGTGAAATTAGCAAAGTTTGGAGCAAGATTACTGCCAATAACATTAATTAGCAAAATGACTTACAAGGTTCAACAAAGAAAATTGGAAAGAAAATAGAAAAAAATTACTTGCTTATATTAAATATTTGGTTTATAATTGATTAAATAAAAAAACGGGAGAAAATTTATGTGGAAAAGGAAAGAGTTAAAAGATAAGGCTAAAAAAGTTATAAAGAAAAATTATTGGACAGCTATTGTAATATGTTTTTTAATCGCATTATTTACAGGTGAATTTGGTACATCAATAATGGGAATATTTCCAACAGATGATTCGATGGATCCATATTATATAATATCACATCCAGATACAATATTTGAATCAAACCAAACAGAAACAGAAAAACAAAATGAAATATTAAAAAGACAAGAAGAAATAGTTGAGAACTTAAAAACAAAAAAAGAAAATCTAAGTGATACTCAATTAAAAATTGTAAATGTTATTGAATCATATTTAGATAGTATGACAAAATCACAGAAATTTATATTTAAAATTTCAGATGCAGTAAAATCATTTATTGTTGATAAAGATGTACTTGGAATAGGACTTGCAGTAATGTCAATTGTTTCTATAGCATTTTCTATTTTGATAGCAAATCCTTTAATAGTTTCATTAAGAAGATATTTTATAGAAGCTAGAAAAAAACAAAGTACAAAAATAAATGTGGTTTTAGATATATTTAAAAAGCAAAGTTGGCTTAGTATTGCAATTACTATGTTATTAAAAGACATATTTACATTTTTATGGTTCTTAACTATAATAGGTGGATTTATTAAAATATATGAATATGCAATGATACCTTATATTTTAGGAGATAATCCAAAAATGAAATGGAAGGAAACATTCAAACTTTCTAAACAAATGATGAAGGGTAATAAATGGAAATTATTCGTGCTTGATTTATCATTTATAGGATGGGAAATATTATCATTATTAACTTTTGGATTACTAAACATTTTCTATGTGAATCCATACAAAATCGCAACAAATGTTGAACTATATGAAGTATTAAAAAAGGATGCAATTAAAAACAAATATGAATATTATGAAGAGTTAAAATAACAAAATAGAAAGAGTAGTAATTAAAAAAATTACTACTCTTTAAAAAAGAGACGATATATGGAAGATATATATTAATATAATTATAACAAATTTGTTTTGAAAAAAATAGCGAAACTTGTAGAATAGATGAAAAAAATTTTAATATTAAATTGGAATTTTAAATCTAATGTAAATAAATATCAAAAAATGTAAAATAATAATGAATATTGTAAAAACTTGCGATGAAAAAATCTTGCAATCACTGATAAAATGAAGTATTATAGAGAACGTTAGTGCAAAAGAAAAGAGGTATATTAATTATGAATGCATTTTTTGGAAGTATATTTATAGAAAAAGAAAAGTTAAGAGAGGCTGGAGTAGAATATCCTATAAAACTAGAATATTATAAGATAATAAATGAAGATGAATTTATAAATAGAGAAAATGCAAAATATGGTATTAAGATTGTAAAAACTGAATACAAAAAAAACAACACTAAAATTGAAGATAAAACAATTAGATATTTATCAAATAATGAACAAAGGGTAGAAGATATCCTAAGTCTCTTTAAGAGAAACGAGGTTACACCAGTTTGTGCAAAAGATATTATTTATGATTTTTCAAAAGAAGTATATTTAATTTAAATCTCTAAATTATTGTAAAATCATAAAAAAAGCTTGCAAAATATATAGAATTAGGCTAAAATTACTTATAGTAATGATTAGAAATATGGAAAAATTGAGTATTACAAGGAGGAAAATATGGCTGACAGATTAATAATAGTGGAATCACCTGCAAAAGCAAACACAATAAAAAAGTTTTTAGGTGGAAATACAAAAGTTGTTGCATCAATGGGTCATATTAGAGATCTACCGAAGTCAAAATTAGGAGTAGATATAGAAAAAGATTTTGAACCAGAATATATAAATATAAGAGGAAAAGGAGATTTGATAAAATCTCTAAAAAAAGATGCCAAGCAGGCAAAAGTTGTTTATCTTGCAAGTGACCCTGATCGTGAAGGTGAAGCAATTGCATGGCACTTAGAATTTTTATTAAAAGATGATGCAAAGGAAATAACAAGAGTAACATTTAATGAAATAACAAAAGAGTCTGTACAAAAAGCTATAAAAAATCCTAGAAAATTAGATGTAAATCTAGTAGACGCACAACAAGCTAGACGTGTTTTAGATAGAATTGTTGGATATAAAATAAGTCCACTTTTATGGAAAAAGGTTAGAAGAGGATTATCAGCAGGGCGTGTACAATCAGTTGCTGTTAAGTTGATTGTAGATAGAGAAGAAGAAATAAATAATTTTAAACCAGAAGAATATTGGAATATATTTGTTGATTTAGAAGATGAAAAAACTAAAAAGCAATTTGAAGCTAAGTTTTATGGTAAAGATAATAAAAAACAAGAAATACATAACAAACAAGAAGTTGACGAAATTCTAGAGATAATAAAAAATGCAAATTATATTGTTGATGCAGTAAAAAAAGGCGAAAAGAAAAGAACACCAGCACCACCATTTACAACAAGCACAATGCAACAAGAAGCTTCAAGAAAATTAGGATTTACTTTAAAGAAAACCATGACTATTGCTCAAGGTTTATATGAAGGAGTTAAAGTAGAAGGAAGAGGAACTGTAGGATTAATTACATATATGAGAACAGATTCTACAAGAATATCTGAAGAAGCAAGAGTTGCAGCAAAAGAACAAATTGTAAAAACATATGGAGAAAAATACTATGAAAATAGATATTATAAAACAAAAAAAGATTCACAAGATGCGCATGAGGGTATAAGACCTACTTATGCAGATTTATCTCCAGATAGTATTAAAGAATCATTAACAAGCGATCAATATAAATTATATAGATTAATATATAATCGTTTTATGGCAAGCCAAATGGCTGCTGCTGTATTTAATACAATGTCAGTAACAATTGATGCAAATAATTATACATTTAAAGCAAATGGACAAAGTATTAAGTTTAAAGGATTTATGACTTTATATGTTGAAGGTACAGATTCAAAAGAGCAAGATGAAGAAAAGATGTTACCAGATTTAGAAGAAAAACAAAGTGTTAGATTAGAAAAGATAAATCCAAAGCAGAGTTTTACAGAGCCACCACCAAGATATACAGAAGCAAGTCTAGTAAAAGCATTAGAAGAAAAAGGAATTGGAAGACCAAGTACATATTCTCCAACAATAACAACAATTTTAGATAGAAGATATATAGAAAAAGAACAAAAACAATTAGTACCTACAGAGTTAGGAAAAGTAGTAAATAAATTATTAACAGAAAACTTTACAGATATTATAAATGTTGAATTCACAGCAAAAATTGAAAATGAATTTGATGAAATTGCAGAAGGAAAAGAAGCATGGAAAAAAATGATAAGAGAATTCTATGGACCATTTTCTAAAGAATTAGAAAAAGTTGAAAAGGAATTAGAACATGTAGAATTAGTAGATGAAGTATCAGACGTAAAATGTGACAAATGTGGAAGAATGATGGTATATAAATATGGAAGATTCGGTAAATTCTTAGCATGTCCAGGTTATCCTGAATGTAAAAATGCTAAACCAATAGTTGAAACAATTGATGTACCATGCCCTAAATGTGGTTCAACAGTACAAGTAAGAAAAACAAAAAGAAAAAGAAATTATTACATATGTGAAAACAATCCTAATAGTTGTGATTACATATCATGGAACAAACCAAAGCCAGGAGAAAAATGGAATCCGGATGATGCTAAAGAAATAGAAGAAGAAACAAAAAAGACAAAAAGAAAATCAACGAGAAAAACAACTAAAAGAACAACGAGAAAAAGAAAAACAACAAAAAAATAGTTTTAGGATACAAGAAAAATGCACCATACTACTTGACAATATGGTGTATTTTTGGTATCATTTTATATGCTTAAGCATATAATTAAAAGTAAGCAAAATGGATTTGCAGGTATAGTTTAGTGGTAAAACGAGACCTTGCCAAGGTTTAGTCACGAGTCCGATTCTCGTTACCTGCTCCATACTTTTTTACAATGTTAGAAAAGCAATTCATGAGTGCACATTTAATAATGTGGCGATATAGCCAAGTGGTAAGGCACGAGTCTGCAAAACTCTGATCCCCGGTTCGAATCCGGGTGTCGCCTCCAAAAAAAGAGAAAAATACAAAATTTAAGTATTTCTCTTTTTTTTTATTATTCTCTAAAAAATCTATATTCATTTCCTGATGTACTTTTAGCTCTATATGTATAACCATCATATATACCATCAAGATTAACATCAAGATTCATATTATAAGAAAATTTTTCATTTAAATTATTAACAATATGAATTGTGAATTTTAAATTATAATTAATATCATCTAAACTAATATTAGCCTCTTTTAAGACTTTACCATTAAATGTAACAGTAGATGACTCATTTGATACAGAATACTTAGTTAATAAATCTTTATTTAAATATCCTAAATTGATAGGGTTTGAACAATCTGTAAAGAATGTAGGTTCATCATAATTATTTGATTCATTTTCTTTATTAGTAGAAACTATTTTAAAGTCAATTCTATTATTAATAGGAGATTCTATTTCTTTATATTTTCCAAAAGAAAATGGATTTTTATAATTTAAAATTTTAGTTCCTCTATCCAATTTAGATGTCATTACTATATTATCAATATATAATTCTTTTACAGTATTTTCATCTGTTAATTCAGAAGATGTTTGACTATTATCAATAGATATTCCTAAATCTGAATACTGACAAATACTGACATCGCTTAAAGATTGGTCTTTTGAATTATCAATTGCATTTGCATTACTGTATAATACTATTTTCTGAATACTAAAAATAGTATTTTCATTATTTTCAGAAAGTCCAATCATTTGATTAGCATAATTATCTCTATGAATAGAGTCATTTAAAACAAAATAGTAATATGCAAATACTAAGGCTAAACATAGTATAATAAGTATAACAAAAGCTAATCTTACATTTTTTATCTTAAAATTAAATTTTTTCATGTGTAACTCCTATTAATAATATATTAAAGTCTATTATATAATAATTCCATATAATTATATACTTTTGTATGCCAACTTTGATCTGAAGCATATCTTGTATTTACTCCTGATAAAGAAGGACCGTTAAAATATGTACCAGCGGCTAATTCACCGTCATATATTTTTGTGCCAGTTGGATTTAAATAATATTTAACTAAAGATTTTGCAACTGTTTCTATACTTTCTGAATAATCAGTAAATTCAAATGAGGATTCATAAGGAGTGCTATCATAAGATCCATATCCAAACAAATTCTTTTTATCTTTAGCTATTTGAGAAGTTCCCCATCCACTTTCATGAATTGCCATTGATGCTAAGAAAATTCCATTTATATTATATTTTTTATCCATATTATAGAATACTTGATAATTGTTTTCAAATATTTTATTTGTATCATTTAGAAGTCCTGTAAATATCTTTTTGTAATCATTAAGTGTTAATCCACTAGATTTATTTAAGTCCATATTTATATTAACTTTTAGTAATAATCTTTGAATTCTATTCTTTTCAACAATGCTAGGAGTTGAATATGAAGATGTTAAGTTAGAAGTTTTTATATAACCTTCTATACTATCAAATGAAACTTTGGCATATTCTTCACTAGGAAGTTCAAGTAATTTAACATCTATACTTTTCTTAACTTCAGCTTTTATATTCGAGGTATCATCAGCGGATTCTCTTAAAGTACCATCTTCTATGAAATACATAGTATCACCAATATGAACTTTGTGTTTTGCTAAAAATTCTGAAGTGCCAAGATTTATTAATTTTGGTGTAGGTGCCTCTAAAACTTCTTTTGATAAGATTGTTTCTTCAATAAATTCACCATTTTCATATGTTTTAACAACAGTTACTTTATCTTTACCTAAAATACCTTCTTGAGTAATAACTTCTTCACCTTTAGGTAGATAGGGTGTATCTGTATATGTAGTTTCAAATTCAACTTCACGTTCATCAACAGCTTGTTCTTTAACACGATCCATTCCAGCATTTTCAGAAATGATGTTTTGAATGTTTAAACTATGTCTATTTAATTCATATTCAGCAATTTGATTAGTAGGTTCTTCCCTTGCATAACTTACTGAAAATGATGTGGCTTTGGGAAAGAATAATCCCATTGAAAAAACTAAAATACTAAATCCAACAACTATGTGTGAAACTTTTAAATCATCATTTCTATTGACAACCCTTTTTTTATTTTGTGTATTATAATTAAAGCCGATATTATTTGATAAAGACTGAGTTTGTTCATATTCATGGAATGAATTATCTGAAGAAGTATTTTGCATAGATTGTAATTCTTTAAATACATCTGATAAATTTCTATTTTTATATTCATAAGAAAATCTATTATTTGACATTTTCTAAAAATTCTCCTTTTTAATATATCAATACACCGTTATTATACAACAATAATTGCTTTATGTCCACAAAAATCCAGAAAAAAATAATGGAAAAATGAGGTGTTGTGAAAAATGCTTGCAAATTTTGTAAAATAGTATATAATATAGATTAAAAGAGGTGATAAAGTGAATTTAGAAAATGCCGAGAAAAGTATTGGATATAAATTCAAAAATAAAGAATTATTAAAAACAGCTTTTACACATACATCGTATGCATACGAAAATAAAGTAGAAAGCAATGAAAAGCTAGAGTTTTTAGGAGATAGTATTTTAGAATTTATTTCAAGTGAATATATCTATAAAAACTATGAAAATTTAAGAGAAGGAGAAATGACTAAAGTTAGGGCAACAGTGGTTTGCGAGCAGAGTCTATATAAGATTGCAAAATTGCATAATTTTAGTGATTTCTTGTATTTGGGAAATTCAGAACTAAAAACTGGTGGAAGTAAAAGACCTGCAATACTTGCAGATAGTGTTGAAGCAGTAATAGCAGCTATGTTTTTAGATGGAGGAATAGAACCTGCAAAGAAGTTTATTATCAAAAATTTAAAAGAAGAAATTGAAATAGCAAGCAAACATGTAGGTGATAAAGATTATAAAACAGTATTACAAGAAAAGCTACAAATTCATGGAGAAGTTAAAATAGAATATATTACTTTGAAAGAAAGTGGACCTGATCATGATAAAACATTTGAAGCAGAGGTTATATGTAATGGAAAAGTTTTAGCTATAGGAGAAGGTAAAAGTAAAAAATCAGCTCAAATGGAAGCAGCAA
The DNA here is from genome assembly GCA_036307105.1 of Clostridia bacterium. Lineage (GTDB taxonomy): Bacteria > Bacillota > Clostridia > TANB77 > CAG-508 > CAG-269. Next base: position 23,656 of record JAXJYD010000006.1, read on the forward strand.
GGAAGGCATTAGAAAATTTATAAAAAGTGAGGTAAGTCTATGAAAAGACAATATATTATTCCTATATTTGTACCACATTTAGGTTGTCCAAATGATTGCATATTCTGTAATCAAAAATCAATTAGTGGTCAAAAAAAGAATGTTACAAAAGAAGAAGCAAAAGAGATAATAGATAATTACCTAAAAAACATAAAAGATGAAGATGCACAAGTTGAAATTGCGTTTTTTGGAGGAAGTTTTACTGCAATAGAAAAAGAAAAACAAGAAGAATTATTACAATTAGCATATGAATATATAAAAGAGGGAAAAGTAGATAGTTTAAGAATTTCTACAAGACCAGATGCAATTGATAAAGAAACATTAAAGAGATTAAAAAAATTTAAAGTTAAAACAATTGAATTAGGTGTTCAATCTGCAAATGATTATATATTAAAAAGATCTAATAGAGGTCATACTTTTGAAGATGTAAAAAAAGCATCTAAAATGATTAGATGGTATGGTTTTAAATTAGGGCATCAAATGATGGTAGGTCTTCCTGAAAGTACAAGAATAGATGAAGTAAACACAGCAAAAGCTTTAGTTAAATTAAAACCTAAGATGGTTAGAATATATCCAGTACTAGTTGTTAAAAATACTAAACTTGAAAAGGAATATGAAAAAGGAATCTATGAACCTTTATCAGTAGTTCAAGCGGTAGAAGTATGTAAGGAAATAGTTAGAATATTTGCAGATAAAAATATAGACATAATAAGAATAGGACTTCAAAGTACAGATGAAATATCAGAACCAGGAACAAAAAATAGTGAAGTAGTTGCAGGACCATATCATCCAGCCTTCAGACAATTAGTTGAATCTGCAATGTGGTATGATGCAATAGTCGGAAAAATAAAAAAATTAAATGCTAAAGTTAAAGAAGTAGAAGTTAGTGTTAATCCAATAGATAGCAATAATGTAATAGGACATAAAAAAGAAAATGTAAAAAAATTAAAAGATACATATGATGTTGATTTGATTTTAAAACAAGATAAAAATATTAAACAAGGAAAATCTAAAATTGAAATAACAAAAATTTATAATAATTAATTACAAATCTTGTTTTAAAAGAGATATTAAAATAACAAATCTCGCTTCTTGAGACCTTTTTCTATATTTTATATTTTTTATGTTTAATTAAGGTCTCAAAGAAGTGTAAAGATTTGTTGACGCGAAAAATTACTTTGTAATTTTTCTGTGCAATTGTTATACTATAAAAAGAAAGTTCTAAGAACTTTCCTTTTATAGTATAAATCACTTTTATTTTAGAAATACTAAAATAAAGGTGATTTTATGTTTTTAGAAGAAAAAGTTAATATAAAGAAAATAATAGTGGAAATTTTAGGAACAGTGTTAGGTGCATTTGTTATGGCAACAGGAGTGTCTTTATTCTTGCTTCCTAATCAATTATCTTCTGGTGGAGTATCGGGAATTGCAACTATAACATATTATTTATTCAATATACCAATGGGAACAATGATTTTAATTATAAATGTTCCACTTTTTTTATTTGCATTTTTTAAAATAGGAAAATCTTTTTTTATAAAATCACTAATTGGAACTTTTACATTATCATTATTTATAGATATGTTAGATAAATTAAAACCAATCACACAAGACAGATTTTTAGCATGTATATATGGAGGTATAATAATTGGATTAGGAACTGCAATCCTTTTAAAAACAAATTCGTCAACTGGTGGAAGTGATTTAATAAGTTATTTAACGAAGAAATATAAGCCAACAGTTAGAAGCGGTGAGATAATAATCCTTTTTGATATTGTTGTAGTTACTCTTAATATGATTGTTTTTAAAGAAATAGAAATTGGTTTATATTCTGCAATTGATATTTTTTTAATGGGGAAAATAATAGATATTGTTTTTGAAGGAGTTGATTTCACTAAATTATTGTTTATAATATCTGATAAAAGTAACGAAATATCAAAAGAAATTGAAGAAAAAATACCTAGAGGAACAACAGGTATTTATGGAAAAGGAATGTATACTAATAAAGATAAATTACTATTAATGTGTGCAGCATCTAGAAGAGATGTATCAAAAATTAAATTAATTACAAGAAAAATAGATCCATATTCTTTTATTATTATAACTAATTCAAGAGAGGTAGTAGGATTAGGGTTTAAAAAGACTTTGTAAAATAGTAATTTCAGTTTTGGGCTTTTTTATAAGGTTTAATTTCATCTGTTCTATAAACTAAGTAATCTATACTAGTATTATAATAGTCAGCTAATTTACACAATAACTCTAATGGAATATTTCTTTTATTTAATTAGTAATAAGAATATGCTCCTTGAGAAATATTTAATAATTTACTTATTTCACTTTGAGTTAAATCATTATCTTTTCTTAAATTTTTAATACAAGTTTTCATAGGATATCCTTTCAAAAAATATTATAGAAATTATAAAATAAAACAATTTGTTATATAAAATCGTTTAAAATAATTACTAATTATGATATAATACTCTCAAGAAAAAATCAAGGAGAAATTTGTGAAAGAGCAAAAATATATATTAAAAAATATAGATTCGTTTGAATTAAAAGATATATTTGACTGTGGGCAATGCTTTAGATGGAATGCAGAAGAAGACGGAAGTTACACTGGAGTATTTGGAAACAACATTTTAAATGTGAAAAAAGAAAATAATGATGTAATATTTGAAGGCAACTGTGAAAAAAATATAAAAGAAACGGTTGAAGTGTATTTTGATTTAAATCGTGATTATAATGAGATAAAAGATAAATTATCTAAAATAGATGACAATATGAAAACAAGTATAGAATATGGAAAAGGAATACGCATATTAAATCAAGATTTATGGGAAACTATTATTTCATTTATAATATCTGCAAATAACAATATACCAAGAATTAAAGGAATAATAGAAAGATTATCAAAAAAATACGGAAAGGAAATAGAGTATAACGGGGAAAAATATTATACATTTCCAACTGCAGAAGAGTTGAAAAATGTAAATGTTGAGGATTTTAGAAAATTAGGGTTAGGCTTTAGAGATATTAGATTATATGAAACAACTCACGTGATATTAGAAGGAAAAGTTGATTTAAACAAATTAAGAAAAAATCCTAATACTACTGAAGTTAGAGAACAACTATTAACACTTTCTGGAGTAGGACCTAAAGTTGCAGATTGTATTTTATTATTTTCAGATTTAAAAAGATTTGAAGTATTCCCAATAGATGTATGGGTAAGAAGAGTTATGAATGATTTATACATAAAACAAGAGGATGAAAATAAAGTTAGTAAAAAACAAATAGAAAAATTAGCAGAAGAGAAGTTTGGAAATTTAGCAGGTTTAGCACAACAGTATTTGTTTTATTGGAGAAGAGAAGCATAAAAAGAAAGGAAGATTGTTTGTGGGTTTAAGAATTATATATGGAAAACCAGGAAGTGGAAAAAGTGAATATTGCTTTAATGAGATATCTAAATTTGTAAACAAAGAAAATAAGATATATATAATTACACCAGAACAATTTTCTTTTACAGCAGAAAAGAAGCTTATGGACAGTTTAAGTTCAAATGCGGTAATGAATGCCGAAGTAATTACGTTAAGTAGAATGGCATACAGAGTTATATCAGAAGTTGGAGGAAATAAAAATAATCTTTCAAAATGTGGTAAAGCAATGCTTGTTTATTCTATACTTAATAAATATAAACAAGACTTAAAATTCTTAGGAAAATCAGATGAAAATATAGATTTAAGCATAACAGCTATTACAGAATTTAAAAAACATGGAGTAACTATTGATAATTTAAAAGAAGAAATAAATAATACAGATGATACATATTTAAAAACAAAATTATCAGATATGAGTCTTGTATATGAAAAATTTGAAGAAAAATTATTAAATAATTATATAGATGAAACTGATCTTTTAAGCATACTTGTAAATTCTTTACAGGAAACAGATTTGGTAAAGGACAGTATTATTTATATAGATGAATTTGCAGGATTCACATATCAAGAATATGAAGTAATAAAAGAACTAATAAGACAAGCAAAACAAGTTAATATAACAATTTGTATTGATGATTTTAATTTAAATACAAATCCAGATAGAGATATTTATTATTCAAATAAAATAACTCTATCAAAATTGTTAAATTTAGTAGATGAAAATGAATTTAAATTAGAAGAACCTATAGCATTAGAGAAACAATTTAGATTTAAAACAGAAGAATTAAAACATTTAAGTGAAAATATCTATAATATAAAATCCACAAAATATGAAAAAAAAGTGGAAAATGTCGAGTTATTTTTAGCCAAAAATGAATATTCAGAAGTAGAAGAAGTGGCAAAAAAAATAAGTAAACTTATTAAAAGAGAAAAATTGAGATATAGAGATATTTCAATTATCACAAAAAACATAGAAAATTATTCCTCACTAATTAGAGCGATTTTTAATAAATACGAAATACCTGTATTTATAGATGAAAAAAGAGATTTAAATCAAAATGTTATTGTTCAGTATGTTTTATCTGTATTAGAAGTTTTAAATAGAAATTTTTCTCTAGATGCTGTATTTAGTTATATTAAATTAGGATTTTTAGGGTTAGAAGATGATGAAATTTTCAAACTAGAAAATTACTGTACAAAATGGGAAATAAAACAAAGTAAGTGGAAAAAAGACTTTACATATGAATTTGATGATGAAAATAAAAAACAAGAAATTGAAAGATTAAATGAATTAAGAAGACAAATAATTGAACCATTATTAAATTTACAAGAAAAGATAAGAAAAGAAAAAACAGCTGAGAATATAACTAAAGAAATATATTCATTTATACAAGAACAAGATATAGAAGAAAAGATAACAAAGAAAATAGAAGAATTAGAAGAAAATAATTTAATAGATTTAGTTAGTGAATATAAAACAAGTTATAAAACAATACTTGATATATTGGATGAAATTATAGTAATATTTAATAAAGAAAAAATGACATTAGATGAATATAGTAGGATATTAAAAATAGGATTAAAAAATAGTGGCCTTGGAAAAATTCCGGGGACACAAGATCAAGTTATATTTGGAGATGCAGATAGATCAAGAAGCCATAAAGTAAATACTGTATTTATAATTGGACTAAATGATGGAGTTTTTCCATCTGTAAATAAAGATGAAGGATTTTTTAATGACCTAGATAGAGAAAAATTAAAACAAGATGGAATTGAACTAGCAAAAGGAACTATAGATAGACTTTATGAAGATAACTTCAATATTTATAAAGCATTTACAACTGCAGAAAATAGAATATATTTATCATATTTATCATCAGATAGTGAAGGAAAATCTCTAAGACCATCAACACTTATTGGAAAAATTAAAAAGATGTTCCCAAAATTGGAAGAAAAAAGTGATGTAATTACTAAAAAGTACGAGATTGTAAACAAAATAATTACATATGAGGAATTAATAGAAAATATAGCTAAATTAAAAAATGAAGAACAAATTGAAGAAGTTTGGTATGATATTTACAATTATTATAAATCACAAAATGACTGGAATAAAAAACTTGAAGAAGATTTAAATGGATTATCTTATACAAATTTACCAGATAAAATAAAAAAAGAAAATATTGATAAACTATATGGATACACATTAAACACAAGTATTTCAAGATTAGAAAAATATAGAAGCTGTCCATTTTCTTATTATTTACAATATGGATTAAAACTAAAAGAAAAAGAGCAACTAAAAATTAAAAGTTTTAATACTGGTTCTTTTATGCATGAAACTATAGATGAATTTTTTGAATTTGTAAAACAAGAAAATTTGAGTTTGTCGGAATTAGAAGAAGATGAAATCTTAAAAATAGTTTCAAAAATAATAGATGAAGACTTAAACTTGGAAAAAAACAAAATATTTACTACAACTGCAAAATATAAAGTTTTAGTTAGAAGACTTAAAAAAATAGTTAGTAAGGCATTAAAATATATCATTGAAACAATTATTTATAGTGATTTTAATATAGATGGGACAGAAATTGAATTTGGAAAAAAAGGAAAATACAAACCAATTGTATTAGAATTAGATGGTGGCAAAAAAGTTGAGATAACAGGAAAAATAGATAGAATTGATACTGCAAACAATGAAGACGGTAAATACCTAAGAATTATAGATTATAAGTCATCAGCTAAAAATATTGATTTAAATGAAGTTTATGCAGGTTTGCAAATTCAATTATTAACATATACAGATGCAATTTGTAAACAAGAAGATATTATGCCAGCAGGAATATTTTATTTCTCTTTACTAGAGCAAATGGTAAAAGCAGAAAAGAAAATTACAGATGAAGAAATAGAAGATATGATAAGAAAAAACTTCAAAATGAAGGGACTTATTATTGCAGATGTAAAGATTATAAAAATGAATGATAATACATTAAAATCTGGAAGTTCAAAATTAGTACCTGCAGCATTAACAGCATCAGGAAGTATTAATGAAAAATGGACAAATGGAGTAAAATCAGAAGAATTTAAAATATTACAAGAGTATATTTGTAAAACGATAAAAGATATATCTAAAGAAATATTAAGTGGAAGTATTGATCTGAAACCATATTACAAAAAAGGAAAAACTCCATGTGAATATTGCGAATATAAAGCTATATGTGGATTTAATCCTAGACAAAATAATAATTGTTATAATTATATAGACCAAAAATCAAAAGACGATATTTTGTTAAAAATGAAGGAAGAATTATTACATTGATTATATATATAAATTGTTTAACATATCTCGGCTCAATACATATATTAATAATTTCTAATAAAATTTATATATACAATCAATATATAAGATAAGAAGGAGAAGTTAATGGTCACTGAAGATGAAGTAAAGAAAAGAAAAATGAGAAAAAGAAATATGAAGTTATTTCCATTCTACAAAAAATTGGCTTGGGATTACATATTTTTTTATACAATAAACTTCTTATTTTTAACACAAGTAAAAGGTATAAATCCAGCAGATGTAGTGTTAATAGATTCATTTTATTATTTATTCTCATTTATTGCTCAAATGCCGGCAACATTTATAATAGATTTTTTAGGTAGAAAAAATTCCATTATATTTGCCAATATTATAAATTGTTTGTATATGGTATTAATAATGCTAAGTAAAAATTTATTTAATTTGGTTTTTGCGGAATTACTTAGCTCGTTAGCTTTTGCAATAAAAGGCAGTAGCGAGCCTGCATTACTAAACGAATCTATACCACGAACGAAAAGAAAAAGTGAGATTTTCGCTAAGATAAATGAAAAAGGAATATCAAGCTACTATATAATAAATGGAATTTCAACTGTAATTGCAGGTTTACTTTATGAGGTGAATCCATATATACCAATACTGTTATCATTTTTAACATTAATAATAGTAACACTTATATCAAACTTTTTTATAGAACCAGTGAAGAAAAGTAAAAAAATAAAAATGAATTCAAGTCAAATTAAGGATATTAAAAATTCTTTTAGATTCATTTTAAAATCTGAAAGAATAAAAAGTTTGATATTGATGGCTGCACTTATGACAGGAATATTAAATATATTAACTACATATGAAATAAGTTTAGTAGAAGATTTAAATATGCCAGCAACTCATATGGGAATATTATTTGCGTTTTTAGGTGCTATTGCAACGTTGGGAACAAGAGAGCAAAATAATTTTCATAAGAAATTTAAGAATAAATCGTTAACAATTTTAGGATTAACAATAGTTGGTACTTGTATTTTCTCAGGAATATCAGGCCTTATAGCTAAAGAATATAAAATAGCAATATTATTAATAATTATTTCATATTTAATAAAGCATACATGTGAAGGAACATATTATGCATTAATTGAAAAGTATTTAAGTAATTTTACAAACAAAGATATAGATACGAAAATATATACAGCTAATAACTGTATCAGAAGCATAGCTAGTGCTTTAATTGGAATATTTGCATCATTTTTATTAGATAGAATGGAAACAGCATATTGCATGATTGCAGTAGGTGTGATTTTTGGAATATTAATGATGTTAGTAAGTAGATATATGAAAACAAGAGTTGGATTAAAACCTGAAGAATATTCAAAAGAAGAGGTTAAGTATGATAAATTGAAGGAACTAATTTAGAAAGGAATGATATTAAATATGGATTTATCAAATGAAAATATAATTCATGTTAAAACAAAAAATAATGAATATATTCAGTTTAAAAAGTTATTAGAATACAAAGATATTTTAACACATGCTTATTCATTAGGAATAAATTTGAATTTTAGAACTTCAACAATAAAGAAAGAAAAATTGCCAGATGAAGAATATAATCATGCATTAAACAGTTATAAATTGTTATGTGACTCAATTGATTGTGATTATAAAAATTTAGTAAAAACAAATCAAGAGCACACAGATTGTGTAAAAATAGTAAATAGAAAAATAAAAGATGATAAACCAGACTTTAATTTAAAAGAGTATTTTTCTACAGATGGATTAATAACTGATAAAAAAGATTTAATCCTTTCAACTACAAACGCTGATTGTATTTTATTATTATTTTTTGATCCAGTAAAAAAGGTTGTAGCAAATACACATTCTGGATGGAAAGGAACACTTCAAAGAATATCTGTAAAAACAGTAGAAAAAATGGTAGAAGAATATAACTGTAATCCTAATGACATTATTTGCTGTATATGTCCAAGTATCAGAAAATGCCATTTTGAAGTTGGAAAAGATGTGAAAGATTTATTTGAGAAAGAATTCAAAGATTTAGAAAACTTAAATGATATTATCGAAGAAAAAGTACCAAATGATAAATGGAATATTGATACAGTTTTAATAAATCAAATACTACTAGAAAAAATTGGACTTAAAAAAGAAAATATTATAGATAGTGGTATTTGTAGTGTTTGTCATTCTGATATTATTCATTCATACAGAGTTGAAAAAGAAGGATATGGATTAAATACTGCATTAATTGGATTAAAGTAGAATAATAATCATAAATAATTTGAATTTTTCAAAAATCTCGTTTGAGCTAATTTCTAACTCAATTACTCTGCATTTCGATTTTTTCAAAATTTCAATTGTTTATGATAACAGTAAATAGGAGGAAAAGGTCTAAATGATAAAACCAAAAATATTAAAAAGAGGGGATATGATAGGAGTAATTGCGCCATCTGGTCCAATAGTCGATAAAAAAATAGAAGAATTAGAAAGAGCAAGAGAGATTGTAGAAAAAGATGGATTTAAAGTTAAATATTCAAAAAACCTTTTCTCAAATACAAATGGATATAGCGCAAGTGCAAAAGAAAAAGCAGAAGATATAAATGAAATGTTTAAAGATAAAGAAGTAAAAATGATATGGTGTGCAAAAGGTGGAGCAAGCAGTAATACAACATTTGAATATTTAGACTATGAATTAATAAAAAATAATCCTAAAATTATATGTGGATATAGTGATATAACATCACTTACCAATATTATTACTGAAAGGACAGGATTAGTTACATTTAGTGGAACTAATTTTAAAACAATAGCAACAGACGAAACAGATTATAGTTATAAAGAAGCAATTAACAGATTTGTAGATAGAAGTTTAGAATTAGGAAAGCAAGGAGAAGAATATAAAACAATACAAGAAGGAATAGCAGAAGGAAAACTAATTGGTGGAAATTTAAATTTGATAAGTGGATTGGTTTCAGGGAATTACAGTGTAAATTTTGAAGGTAAAATATTATTTATAGAAGAATTAGGATTAGAAACAGATCCAGAAATAGCTAGTAATTTTTTATATTTTATGAAACAAAATGGAGTATTTGATAAAATAAAAGGATTATGGATTGGAAATTATGAACATGTAAGTGGATTTGCATTAGAAAAGATTGTAATGGATGTTTTAGGAGATGAATATAAATTTCCAATTATAAAATCAAATAATTTTGGACATACAGAAACAAAAACAGTTATACCAATTGGAACAAAAGCAAGAATAGATACCAATAATGTTTTTAAAATTGAATTAATAGAAAGTTGCGTAATATAGGAATAAAAGGAAGTAGAATTAATGATTGAAACATGGGAAGAATTAGAAAAATCAATTGAAAATTGTAATAAATGTAAACTATATAAGACAAGACAAAATATTGTGTTTGGAGTAGGAAATAAACAAGCAAAAATAATGTTTATAGGAGAAGGACCAGGAGCAGACGAGGATAGACTTCGGAGAACCATTTGTTGGCAAAGCTGGAAAATTAATGGATATGGCTTTTCAAATGCTTGGAATAAAAAGGAAAGAAGTTTATATTGCAAATATTGTTAAATGTAGACCACCAATGAATAGAAATCCTGAAGCAGATGAATGTCATGCATGTATGGACTATTTAAGAAATCAAGTCATGTTAGTAGAACCTGAAATAATTGTATTATTAGGAAGTGTTGCTTTAAAAAATATCTTAGGAAAAGAATATGGAATAACAGAGTCTAGAGGAAAATGGATAGAAAAAAAGGGAATAAAATATATGCCAACATGGCACCCAGCTGCACTGCTTAGAGATGAAATAAAAAAGATAGATTTTATTAAAGATTTACAACTTGTATTAGAAGAGGTGAAATATGAAAGCAATAAATGAAATTATAGATAAGGCAAATTATTGTTTAGGATGTAAAGCAAAGCCTTGTTCAACTAAAGGTTGTCCTTTAAATAATGATATACCTCAGTTTATAGAGTATATAAAACAAAATAATTATTACGAAGCGTATAAAACTTTAAGTAGCACAACAGTTTTACCAGGAATATGTGGAAGAATATGTCCTCATATGAAACAATGTCAAGGTTCTTGTGTTAGAGGAATAAAAGGAAATCCAGTTTCAATTGGAGATTTAGAAGCATTTGTATATGATAAAGCTAAAGAAAAAGGATATACATTAAGAAAATGTTTTGAAGATATTAAAGAAAATGATAATAATATTTCAAATAAGAAAGTAGCTATAATTGGTGGAGGACCATGCGGTTTAACTGCTGCAGCATTTATAGCAAAAAAAGGAATAAAAGTTACTATATTTGAAAAATATGATTATTTGGGTGGACTTCTTATGTATGGAATTCCAGAATTTAGATTATCAAAAGATATTGTCAATAAGACTATTAAGGATATTTTAGATTTAGGAATTGAAGTAGAATATAATAAAGAATTAGGAAAAAAATTAAGCCTAGGTGAATTAGAAAAAGAATATGATGTTATATTTTTAAGCTTTGGGGGTAATGTTTCTACTAAAATGGGTGTAGAAGGTGAAGAATTAGAAGGCGTATATGGAGGAAATGAATTATTAGAATATAATACTCATCCTGATTATAAAGGAAAAATAGTAGCCGTAGTTGGTGGCGGAAATGTTGCAATGGATTGTGCAAGAACTATAAAAAGGCTAGGTGCTAAAGAAGTTAAAGTTATTTATAGACGAGCAAGAGAGCAAATGCCAGCAGAGGATAAAGAAATAGAAGATGCAATTAATGAAGGAATTAGCTTTTTATATCAAAATAATATTGTAAAGATATTAGGAACTAACAAAGTAGAAAAAATAGAATTAATAAAAACAGAATTAAAACAAAAAGATGGAGATTTAAGGTTATCTCCTGTAAATATTGAAAACAGCAATTATATTATAAATGTAGACTATATTATTATGGCATTAGGCTCAAAACCTGATAATTATGTAGCAAAATTAGGAGTTGAATTAGATAAGTGGGGGAATATCAAAATTGATGAAAATTATAAAACATCAAAAGACAAAATATATGCTGGTGGTGATATAGCAGGAGTAAAAAAGACAGTTGCATGGGCTGCATATTCTGGAAGACAAGCAGCAAAAAGGATAATAGAAGATTTAAAACAAAATTAAAATTAATATAAAAATAAAAAGCGAAAATTTTAATAAATTATTTCGCCTTTTATTTTTATATTAATTTTTTGTATAAACTTCTTCTTTACTAGAACCAAAAATTAGTTTTTTAATTGCTTTAAAAAGTGATAATAATTTATTTTCTTTTTTAGTAACAACTTTTAAAGCTGTAATTACTTCACCATTTTCTAAAGCATTATACTTTTCTTCTAATTGTTCCATTTTGTTTGAATAATAATTATTATAAAAATTATAACCATCAGTTACACCAAGATAATCTTTAAAAGAATAAAGTTTTCTTCTATAATTTTCCACTTCTTCAAGATTAGTAATTCTATCAAAAGCAGCATCAAAATAACTGGAAATAATTAAATTTTGTGTTCTCATAAACGTTAAAGTAATTTCATTTTTTAGTTCATCAATTTTTTGTAGCATTCCGTCCACACGTTTATTTCTGTCATCAATATTTAAAATTTTATTATTCAACTTTATAATATTTTCTTCCATTTCAAGGATTTCATCAATTGCATTTTGAATAGCTAAAAAAGCTTTTTCAGATGTTAATTCAGCAAATTTAAATTTAAAATCATCATTGCTGTTTAATGTACTCTCAAATAATACATTTTCTCCTGTAATATAAGCCATCTGATTAACTAGGCAACATTCTAATGGATAATATGATGGACTTATTGTTTCAAAATTAATTCCAAAATATTTTACAAATTCTTTTTGTATTTTATTTATTTTAGAAGTCATTATTTGTACTGCTGCTTCATTTAATCCTAATCCATATATTTTAAATTCAGTGTAATCACAAAGTCCCATTCTAAGAAGAGAATTTTTTTTATCTTTTTTTTCTTGAATGTAATGAATACATTCATGAATTGCAAATTCTTCTAAATCTTCATCAGCAATATGTGAATTAAAATAAATAGATGTGTTTTTATAAAAATAGTTTGCTTCTGCCATTCCTTCAGGCATATTTGCCTTATACATACCTAATCTAGATAATTTGATAAATAGATCATTTTTATTTAAATTAAATTCTGGAAATGTATCACATATTTTATTAGATATATTTCTAGCAATTGTATTTATTTTTAGTGTATTTAATTTTTCTGTAACTTCTATTCCGTCCTTTTTTAAATCTGATTTAATACTCATTTAAGATTCTCCTTAGTATAACATTTACTCTATTATACTATAAATATGTAGAATAAGTATTTCAAAAGTATTAAATATTTATTACATTTTAGTTACATAATCACTATTTTTTGCTGATTATTTCAATTCTATTACAACGAATTTGTCGAAAAAAGTCGATGAGTTTTTCTTGACATATAGAATTCAGCAATGTATAATTTGTATACTATTAATAGTAAAAATAAAAAGAGGAAGGAGGAAAAATTTAATGAATAAAACAGATAGTAATGAAATTTTATCTGCAATAAATAATCTTTTATTAAATCAATTCAATAATTTTGAAAGAAAAATAAATAAAAGGTTTGACAAAATAGAAGAAGAAATAAAAGTAATACCACAAATGCAAAAAGATATAAAAGAAATACAAGAGAAAATTAAAGTTATCCCAGAAATGCAAGAACAAATAAAAGAAATACAAAAGCAAATAAGTGTTATTCCTGAAATGCAGAAACAAATAAAAGCTATACCTGGAATGCAAAGCAATATTGAAAGTATGCAAAGCAATATTGAAAGTATGCAAAGCAACATTGAAAGTATGCAAAGCAATATTGAAGGTATGCAAAGCAATATTGAAAGTATGCAAAGCAATATTGAAAGTATGCAAAGCAACATTGAAAGTATGCAAAGCAATATTGAAGGTATGCAAAGCAATATTGATAAAATGCAAAATAACATTGAAATAATGCAGGAAGATATTAAAAAATTACAGGATAAGTATGAAGAACTATACACAGAAACAAGAAATATTAGTAGAGCTGTAGCAAGAATTGAAGTAGAACACGGAGAAAAAATAGCTATATTATTGGATGCTGTAACTGGAAATATTGAAAAACAAGAAAAGTTAGAAAACAGGCTTGATAAATGTGAAAGTAGAATAGAGAATAATGAACATCAAATTTATTTTTTAAATTCAAAAATTCAAAATCTATAGAGCCTATTAGTTATAATTTATAAATTAATAGGCTTTTTAATCTAAAATTTATTCCAAAAAATTCCTAAAATATAAATCAAAACAAATGCATCTTGCATAAAAAAATAAAAAATGTTACAATTTTAAAAACAAAAATAAAAGGATGATAAAATTGGGCAAGAGTTTATTAATAACGGAAAAACCTTCTGTTGCGATGGAATTTGCCAAAGCATTAAAAATTACAACAAAAAGAAAAAATGGTTATCTAGAATCTGATAAGTGGATTATCACATGGTGTGTGGGACATTTAGTTACAATGAGTTATCCAGAAAAATATGATGAAAAGTTAAAGTTTTGGAGATTAGATACACTTCCATTTATTCCAGAAGAGTGGAAATATGAAATTATTCCACAAGTAGAAAACCAATTTAATATTGTAAAAGAATTAATGCAAAGAGAAGATATAGAGGAAATCTATAATGCAGGTGACTCTGGAAGAGAAGGAGAATATATACAAAGATTAGTTTTTATGATGGCTAAACCAAATCCACAAGCCAAGATGAAAAGAGTATGGATTGATTCGCAAACAGAAGAAGAAATATTAAGAGGAATAAAAGAAGCGAAAGATCAATCTGAATATGATAGTTTATCAGATAGTGCTTATTTGCGAGCAAAAGAGGATTATTTAATAGGAATCAATTTTTCTAGATTATTATCAATTATATATGGAAGAAGTCTAGCTACTAAAATAAATGAAGAAAGAGCTTCTATTTCAGTAGGTAGAGTTATGACATGTGTATTAGGAATGATAGTATCAAGAGAAAGAGAAATTAGAAACTTTATAAAAACAAAATATTTTAAAGTAAATGGTGAATTTGGAGATAATATAGAATCATTTCAAGCGGAATGGAAAGTTACAGAAAAATCAAAAATGTATGAATCACCCAAATTATATAATGAATCAGGCTTTAAAAAGGAAGATGATGCTAAAGAGTTTATAAAAAGTTTTGAAGGTAAAAAAGCAAAAGTAAGTGAATTAAAAAAATCAAAACAAAAAGAAAATGCACCACTGTTATTTAATTTAGCAGAATTACAAAATCAATGCACAAAAAGGTTTAAAATAAAACCAGATGAAACTTTAGAAATAGTACAAAATTTATATGAAAAAAAGTTAGTAACATATCCTAGAACAGATGCTAGAGTTCTTTCAACTGCAGTTGCTAAAGGAATAAGTAAAAACTTGAATGGAATTGCAAGAGGATTTAAAGATGAAGAAGTACAATCAATTATAAAAAAGATGGTAGATGAAAAATATTCTACTAATTTAGTAAAAACAAAATATGTAAATGATAGCAAGATAACAGACCATTATGCTATTATTCCTACAGGACAAGGCTATGAAAATTATAATGGATTAACTGAATTACAAAAAAATGTCTATAAAGTAATTGTTACAAGATTTTTGGCAATTTTTTATCCACCAGCAGAATATAATAAAATCCAAGTAACTGTCGATATAGAAGATGAGAAAACAAAAAATATTGAAACATTTAGTTGTAGTGGAAAGGTGTGTATAAAAAAAGGCTATTTAGAAGTATTAAAGCCAAATGACAAAGATAAAAGATCCACAAAGAGCGAAGAAAATGTGGAAAGTAACCAAAAAAACGATAAGAAAAGTGAAGAAAAGCAAACAGATTTAGAAATATTAAAGAAATTGAAAAAAGGACAAGAAATAGAAATTAAAAATTTTGAATTAAAAGAAGCTGAAACTTCACCACCAACAAGATATAATTCTGGCTCTATAATTCTTGCTATGGAGAATGCAGGAAAGTTAATAGAAGATGAAGAATTAAGAGAACAAATTAAAGGTGCTGGAATTGGAACAAGTGCAACAAGAGCGGAGATAATTAAAAAACTTGAGAAAATAAAATATATAGAGATAAATAATAAAACGCAAATTATCACACCTACACGGAAAAGGTGAATATATATTTGATATAGTAGCTTCATCAATGCCAGATATGTTAAATCCTAAGCTTACAGCTAGTTGGGAAAAAGGATTAGATATGGTTGCCAAAAAAGAAATAAAACCAAGTTTATTTATGGAAAAATTAGAAAAATATATACATTCAAAATTTGATAGATTAGTTGTAAAGATGTAGAAGATATGTTATAATATTAAACATCAATAAACAGGAGCTTAAAGTTTGAAAAATAATTGCGTTTTGGCGTTGTTAAACTGCATTCGAAAATCCATCACTGCTAACTGACGCTGTAACAGGCAAAGCCTTAACAGCCTCAGCTTGCGACGTGCAAGAGCACGCCTCGGATTCTATAAGGGTTCCCTGCAAACAGCAGGCTTGCCGAAGTTTGCAAGGGTAGAGGAGGAGCAACTGTAAGGCAATAGCTCTTTTAAGAGGTTGCCTTTGCAGTTTGCACCGACGAGTTTGCCTAGCCAAAAGCACAATTCTTTCCCAAACCAATATATGCCTTTAGGAAGGAAAAAACAATGAACACAATATTAGGAGAACTTGGTAAAAGTGCTAAGTTTATAGAGATTATAAATAAAATAGAAAAAGAAAAAAATAGTCCGATAGAAATATCGGGCTTAAATGACGTTGGGATGATACAATTAGCATCTGCAATAAATGAGTTTGGTAAAAAGCCTATTTGTATATTAACATATAATGAAATACAGGCAAAAAAAATATATGATGATTTAAAATATTTTACAGAAAAAGTGGTTTTATTTTCTAAAAAAGAAATTGTAACATATGACTATATTGCTGAAAGTAAGGATATACCATATAAAAGAATTGAAGCGTTAAATGAAATTAATAGTAAAAAGAATTTGATAGTAGTAACAACAATTGAAGCAGTTATGCAAAGACTACCTGAAAAAAGTGTTTTATATAAAAATGAATTGAAATTTAAAATTGGAGATAGTCATAATTTAGATGATATAAAACAAAAATTAATAGACTTAGGCTATGTAAGATGTGACTTAATAGAAGGAAGGGGACAGTTTAGCGTAAGAGGTGGAATTTTAGATATATCTATAAATGATAAAATTGGAATAAGAATAGAATTTTGGGGAGATGAAATAGATTCTATTCGTAATTTTAGTATATCAAGTCAAAGATCTATAGAAACAAAAGAAGAGATAAAAATATATCCAGCACACGAATTTGTTTTAGAAAAAAGTATAGATGAAGTTTGTAAAACAATCAAAGAAAAAACAGATGAGATTTTTGATGAAGAAATAAAAGAACAAGACATTGAACAAATAAAAATAGGAAATTACATTAGTAAAATAGATAAATATTTTGATTGTTTTTATGATAAACAATCAAATATATTAGATTACTTAAATAACAATTATTGTATATTTTTAGATGAAATAGGAAAAATTAAACAAAGAGTTATAAATATAAAAGAAGATAATAAAAATTTAATTCAGGCTCTAATAGAAAAGGGAAGAAAAACACCTGATGCAATAATTAATATGCTAGATTATGAAGAAATAAATAATATATTAGAGAACAAACAAATATTGTATATTGAAAAACAAGATACAATATTGAATTTAACACAAGAAAAATATAAATTTCAATTTAGAAATATTAATTATTATAAAAGAGATACAGAAAACTTTTTTGAAGACTTAGTAAAAGCTATAAATGAAAAGAAGAAAATTTATATATTATTAGAAACTAAAGAAAAAGCAAAAAAAATAAAGAAAATATTAGATGAAAAAGAAATATTAAATAATTTAGAAGAAAAATTAAACAAAACAATAATTGCTAAGTCAAGTGAAAGCATAGTAACAATATCTGTAGGTAAATTATCTTCAGGTTTTGAAAACTTTGATACTAATCAATTAGTAATAATTGCAGATGAATTAGTTGATGGTGAGAAAAAAAGAAAATATATACAGAACACAGCATTTAAAGAAGGAGAAAAAGTAGTATTTGCAGACTTAAAAGTTGGAGATTATGTGGTTCATCAAAAATATGGTATTGGAGTTTATATTGGGGTAAATACTATACAAGCTGATAAAACTATAAAAGATTATTTAAAAATAAAATATGATGGAGACGATATTTTATATATTCCAATTAATAGCCTAGATACTATTAGAAAATATATTGGTGGAGATGTAATAAAGCCAAAAATAAATAAGCTTGGAAGCAAGGATTGGGAAAATACAAAAGCAAAAGTTAAGAAAAATTTAAGAGAAGTTGCCAAAGAATTGATTGAATTATATGCAAAAAGAGAAAAAGCAGAAGGGTTCAAATTTAGTAAAGACACTCCTTGGCAAAATGAATTTGAAGGTAAATTCCCATATCAAGAAACAGATGACCAATTAAGATGTATAGAAGAAGTAAAAAAAGATATGGAATCTCCAAGACCAATGGATAGACTTTTATGTGGTGATGTAGGATATGGTAAAACAGAAGTTGCAATTCGTGCAGCATTTAAAGCTGTTATGGATCAAAAACAAGTGGCATATCTAGCGCCAACAACAGTTTTGGCAGAACAACAATATAAAGAATTTAAAGAAAGAATGAAAGATTATCCAATTAAAGTTGAAATACTAAACAGATTTAAAAGTAAAAAATATCAAGATGAAGTAATAAAAAAATTAAAATTAGGTGAAGTTGATATTGTAATTGGAACACATAGACTGCTTAGTAAAGATGTTGAATTTAAGAATTTAGGACTTTTAATAATAGATGAAGAGCATAGATTTGGGGTTAAAGCAAAAGAAAAGATAAAGCAACTAAAAATGAATATAGATGTGTTAACAATGACTGCAACACCAATACCAAGAACTATGCATATGTCAATTGTGGGAATCAGAGATATGTCTGTTATATATGAACCACCACAAAACAGAAGACCAGTTCAAACTTATGTATTAGAATATGATGAAGAAACTGTAAAAGAAGCAATAACAAAGGAAATTGAAAGAGATGGGCAAGTATTCTATATTTTTAACAATGTAGAAGGCATTGAAAATAAAGCAAAACAAATTTCTAATTTAATACCAGAAGCAAATGTATGCTTTGCACATGGTAGAATGACAGGAAGCAAGATAGAAGAGATAATGCAAGATTTTATTGACAAAAAGTATAATGTTTTAGTATGTACTACAATTTTAGAAACTGGAATTGATATACCAAATGCAAATACTATAATAATAGAAAATGCAGATAGAATGGGATTAGCACAGTTATATCAAATCCGTGGAAGAGTTGGAAGGTCTAACAGACAGGCATATAGTTATATTACTTATAAAAAAGATAAGATGCTTTCAGAAGTTGCAGATAAAAGATTAAAAGCAATAAAAGAATTTACAGAGTTTGGTTCTGGATTTAAAATAGCAATGAGAGATTTAGAAATTCGTGGAGCAGGAAGTTTGCTTCGGAGAAATTCAATCAGGACACTTAGAGCAAGTAGGATATGATACTTATTGTAATTTATTAGATGAAGTAGTAAAAGAAATGAAAGGTATTGACTTCAAAAAAGAGGAAGAAATTCAAATTGATTTAGATGTTACAAGTTATATACCAGATGAATACATATCAGATGCTAACCAAAAAATTGAAGTATATCAAAATATTGCTTTATGTAGAAACGAAGAAGATATTCAAAATGTTATAGATGAAGTGATTGATAGATTTGGCAATATGCCAGAACAACTAGAAAATTTAATAGATATAGCAAGGATTAAATATATTAGCAAAAAGCTAGATATTGAGAAAATAGTAAGCAGAAGAAATGGAGTAGTATTTACATTTAATCCAAACACTGTTAGTGAAAAGATTGATATACCAATGATAGTTGAACAGTATGGTAATAGAATTAAGTTTTCTTCTGGAATAAAACCAATGGTGACATTAGAAATTAAGGATACTAGTGATAGGAATTTATTAAGAGAAGTAACTGAGTTTGTTAAGTTTCTTAATAAATAGGCACATGCAAAAAATACATATCTAGAAATATTTTCAAGTTATCTCGGTTCAATACATACATTAAGAATTTCTAATAAAATTTACGGAACCTTTTTCACTTAGTCCTCGCTAGCGCTCGACGCGAACATTATTCCATAAATTTTAAAGAAATTCTAAATATATTCCAATCACATTCGATAACTTTTAAATATTTCTAGATACATATTTTTTTGTAAAAATGTTAAAGTAAGAAATTTAAAGAGATAGGAGATAAAAAATGCAAAGTATTTCAAGTAAAGAAAACGAGCTAATAAAACATATAAAAAAATTAAAAGATAAAAAAGAACGTGATATTAGTAATGAGTATGTAATTGAAGGGATTAAATTAATCCAAGAAGCTATTCAAGAAAATGTGAACATTAAACAAATAATTGTATGTGATGATTGTGACAAAACAGAAGGCATACCAAAAGATTTAATGTATGAAATTGCGAAATATGATTGTGTTTATGTAACAAAGAAGATTTTTAAATACATTTCAGAAGTTCAAGAACCACAAGGTATATTAGCAGTTATTGAGAAGAATAATTTAGATAAAGATATAGATTATAATCAAGATATTATAGTAGCTTTAAATGATGTCCAAGACCCTGGAAATTTAGGTACTATTTTAAGAACAGTTGATAGCATAGGACTAACTCAAATAATAGTATCCAAAGGAACAGCAGATAGTTATAATCCTAAGGTTGTTCGTTCGACTATGGGAGCAATTTTCAGAATTAAAATTATTGAATGTGAAGATTTAGAAAAAATTTTAAAAGAAATTAAAAAACATAAATTTAAAGTAGTAGTAACATCTTTACAAACAGAAAATACTATTTATGAAATTAATTATAATAAAAAAGTAATTGTTATAGGAAATGAAGCAAAAGGAGTAGAACAAAAAATTCAACAAATAGCAGATGAAAAAATTAAAATACCAATGCTGGGAAAAACAGAAAGCCTAAATGCATCAGTAGCTACAGGAATAGTTTTATATGAGTATGTTCGACAAAAATGGAACAGTGGGGACAGTCACTAAATGTTTCATTTTTGTAGAAAAATGTCGAAGATACTTATTTATAAAATATGATAGAATTATAAAAATAGAAGGAAGATAGTAAAATGAAATTAAATATAGTAATGGTAGAACCAGAAATACCGCAAAACACAGGAAATATTGCAAGAACTTGTGCAGCAATTGGAGCCAAATTACATTTAGTGTATCCTCTAGGATTTAGTATAACTGAAAAAGCAGTAAAAAGGGCTGGACTTGATTATTGGGATAAAGTTGAGATTGAAGAACATGATTCATTTGAGAAATTTTTAGAAAGGTACAAACCAGAAGAAAATAATATGTTTTTTGCAACTACAAAAGGAAAACATGTATATTCAGAACCAGATTATAGTAAGCTAGAAGAGGTATTTATATTATTTGGAAAAGAAACAAAAGGCTTACCAGAAAATATATTGCAAAAATACATAAATCAAACAATAAGAATTCCTATGAAACCAACATTAAGATCATTGAATTTATCTAATTCAGTAGCTATTGTTGCTTTTGAAGTTTTAAGACAAAAGCAGTTTGAAAATTTAGAGGAAATAAGTAGTTATTTTGATTAAAAAAATCAAATATTTTGTCTAAATTAGTTGATTTTATACTATTTTTAAGATAAAATAATATAAAATCAAAATATGGAGGGATTAGTATGTTATTAACAAGTACAGAGGTATTACCAGACAGAGAAATTAGCGAAACTTTAGGATTAGTACAAGGACAAGTAGTTAAAGCTAAACACATAGGAAAAGATATTATGGCAGGATTTAAAAATATTATAGGTGGAGAAGTGAAAGGATATACAGAAATGCTTTCTGAAGCAAGACAAATTGCAACAGATAGAATGATTGAAGAAGCTAAAAAACTTGGTGCTGATGCAATCATTGGAGTTAGATATGGTTCAAGTGAAGCAATGGAAGGTGCTACTGAAATGTTAGCATATGGAACTGCGGTTAAATTAAAATAAAAAAGTTTGTCGAATTTTGCGATGAAAAGTTAATAAAAAAATGGGGAAAGTCTTGGATTTTCTCCATTTTTGTGGTTTAATATATATAAGAGTTAATTTTTATCAAATTTTATAAAAATTGAAAAATTAAATGTTTTATTAATCAAGATTTTTATTCTAAAACAAATTCCAAAAAATATTTTTAAATTTAAATATGCTATGTAAAAATGGAAAGAAGGTGGTTTCTTATATAATTTAAATAAATTTTTAGAAATCTAGGAGGTGCATTATGAATGTTTTTACATATAAAGATTATATTAAGTGTATTCATACACTTAGATTAAATGCTGTTTTTAAATTAGCAGAAGAAAGTTCAAAATATAGATTGAGTAGAGAAAATGCAGAAGATAAAAAAATGATAAAAAATATTTTGAAAGATAAAAATGAAATGACAAATTTCATTAATGTATTTTTAGAAAGTAAGGAAAAAATAGAAAATAAAAATTTAATTAGATATGATAGTAAGTATATTTCTAACAGACATAAAGTTGATGAAAATAAACTAATATATAAACTAAAAAACAAAGATACATTTTTTATTTTAGAAGAAGTATATGAATTAGATAATATTGTTTTGTATGAAATACTAAATTATTGTATCAGTATAATGCAGGAATGGAATATAACTAATAAAATAAGGGGAGAAAACAAATATCCAGTAATAGTTCCTATTATTATTTATGCAGGTACAAAAAGAATAAACAATAAATGTATTCAAAACAAAAATCAAATAGGAGATTTTATTTTTAAAAATTATAATATTAATCTAAATTATACTTTGATAGATATCAATAAATTATCTATAGAGTTTCTTTTAAAGCGAAATAATCCTGTTGCATTTGGCATGATATTAGAAAAGTCAAAAGATAAAATTGAATTACAAAAGAATTTAATTAAAATACCAGAGAATATAAAAAATGATAAAAAATTTAAAAAGTTAGTGAATAATTTAAACTTATAGTATTTGGGTTATATAGAATAATAGAAAAGATAAAAAATGTGAAAAAGATTGTATTTTTATAAAATAAAGAGAAAAAACGAGAATTATATAATAAATTTTTACATATTGAACAAAAACTGAATTGACAACTATAACTTTATATGTTAAATTTACCCATAAGGAAGAATTTGGAAAATAATTGAGTTTTGGCGTTGTTAAACTTCGTTCGAAAATCCTGCGACGTGCAAAAAGCACGACTCGGATTCTTCTCGCTTGTTTGCCTAGCCAAAAGCACAATTCTTTTCCAAATTAGAATTCGTTATTGGAAAGGGTGATTAACATGGAAATAATAGATGCAAATATTGATTATAAGGTTATAGGGAAAAGAGTTAAGGAAGCTAGAATGAAAGCTAATATAACACAACAAACATTAGGGGAAATGATTGATGCTTCAACAGTATATTTAAGTAGAATAGAAAGAGGAGAAACGCACGTTAATTTAAAGAGGTTAATGCAAATTTCAATTGCATTAAAGGTACCAATTCAGTATATTATTGCGGGTACTACAGAGGAATCTGAAATTTATTTAAAAAGAGAATTTCAAGAATTATTATCTGAGTGTACACCAGATAAACAGAGACTAATTTATAATATAGCAAAAATAGTTGCAGGAATAAAATTTGTATAAAAAGTACTATATTTTGAAAAAAGAAGGTGACAAAAAATGGATTTAGAAAAAGTAAATAATAATTCACTGATTATTAAATATAAAAATACAGATAATGTCGTTGATGATATTTGTAGTATAATAGAATCAGCAAGAAATTATGCTTATCAATCAGTCAATATAGCGCTAGTAGAGAGGAATTGGTTCATTGGTTACAGAATTGCGGAAGAAGAATTAAAGGGAAATGATAGAGCAGATTATGGAATTGAACTGATAAAAAAATTATCAAAAAAATATGGAAAAGGATTTGATAGAAGTAATTTATATAGATATTTAAGCTTTTATAAAAGTTTTCCACAAATTGTCGACGCGCTGAGTCGACAAACTAAAATTTATTTATCTTGGACTCACTATAGAACATTATTACAGGTTTATGATAAAAAAGCAAGAGATTGGTATGAAAAAGAAGCTATTGAACAAACTTGGAGTGTAAGAACTTTACAAAGAAATATCTCTTCGCAATATTATTATAGATTGTTAAAGTCACAAGTTAAAGAACCTGTAATTGAAGAAATGAAAGAAGTAAACAAAGAACATTATTTAATGAACAAACTGGAATTTATAAAAAATCCAGTAATAGCTGAGTTTTTAGGTTATTCATTAGATATTAATTATTCAGAAACAGAATTAGAAAGTAGCATAATAAACAATTTACAAAAGTTTTTAATGGAGTTAGGCAAAGGCTATGCATTTGTATCAAGGCAACAACATATTCATACAGAGAAAGAAGATTACTTCATTGATCTAGTTTTTTATAACTATATATTAAAGTGTTTTGTATTAATAGATTTAAAAACAAAAAAGATAACACATCAAGATGTTGGACAAATGGATATGTATGTAAGGATGTATGACGAACTAAAAAAATCTAAAGAAGATAATCCAACAATTGGAATAGTATTATGTTCTGAAACAGATGCAGATATAGCGAAATATTCAATTCTGAAAGGTAATGAGCAATTATTCGCAACTAAATATAAATTATACTTACCAACAGAAGAACAACTTAAGTTTGAAATAGAAAGTCAAAAATCAATTTTTAACTCACAACAACAAGAAAAGATAATATGAAAGAATAGGCAAAATATTATTTTATTAAAATCAATGTGATAGTAATAAATTTAAAGCTTTACAAAAGCAAAAAAATAGTATAAACTACATTTATAGACAAAAAAGATACAAAAATTAAGGTGATATAAATGTATTTAAAAAGATTAGAATTACAAGGATTTAAATCCTTTGCAGATAAAACAGTATTAGAATTTATGCCAGGAATTACAACTGTAATTGGACCAAATGGTTCAGGAAAAAGTAATATATCAGATAGTATAAGATGGATTTTACGGTGAACAAAGTATGAAATCTCTAAGAGGAACAAAATCACTAGATATCATATTTTCTGGAACTCAAGCAAGAAAATCTTTAGGTTTTGCTGAGGCCTCTTTAGTATTTGATAATTCAGATGGTGGACTTCCAATAGAATATACTGAAGTAACAGTAACTAGAAAAATTTATAGAACAGGTGAAACAGGTTATTATATAAATAAAGTACCATGTAGATTAAAAGATGTTTTAGAATTATTTATGGATACTGGAATTGGAAAAGATGGATATTCAATTATTGGACAAGGTAAGATTGATGAAATTTTAAGTAATAAATCAGAAGACAGAAGAAATATCTTTGAAGAAGCAGCTGGAATTGTAAAATATAGAACAAGAAAACAAGAATCTGAGAAGAAATTAGAAAGAACAAAATTAAATTTACTTAGAATTAATGACATTTTGTCTGAGATAGAAACTAATATTGAACCATTAAAAGTGCAATCTGAAAAAGCTAAAAAATATTTAAACCTAAGAGAAGAATTAAAAAATATTGAAATAGGTTTGTTCTTATATAATATTGAAAAATATAAAAATAATTTAGAAGAAATAGTAAAAGATGAAGATGTTTATAAAGAACAATGCAATCTTGAAGAAGGAAAATTAGAAAGAATCAAAGCATTAAAAGAAGAATTGAAAAATGAGATAGACGAAATAACTGTTACTATAGAAGAAATGTCAAATTTAGGTTTTGAAAGTCAAAAAGAAATTGAAATGTTAAACTCAGATATAAATGTTGCTAATACCAGAATTTCAAACAATAAAGAAAATAGGCAAAGATATGAAAAAGAAATTCAAGAATCAAATCAAAGACTAGAAGAATTACAGCAAGAGATGGAACAAAGACAAGAAAAAAGAGAAAATTTAAAATTAAATAAAGCTAAATTTGAAAATGAATTAAAAGAAAAACAAGAAGAATTAGAAAAAATAACAAAAAAGTTGTCTGCAAAAGACTTGGAAATACAAGGCTATAAAGCAAAAATTGAAGATAATGTAGATAAGAAATATGAGTTACAATCTGAAATAAATACTCAAGATATAAATTTTGAAAATTTTGAAAAAAGACAAAAACAAATAAGAAATGAAATTGATTTAATCATTTCAGAATTAGATGGAACAAGACTGACAAAAGAAGATATTGCAAAAAGCTTTTATGAAATTGAAAATAAAAGAAATAAAATTTTAATAGGACTTGAAGAAATAAATAAGAAAAAAGAAGAATCTGATAAAAAAATCAAAGCATATGACACAAGTATTAACAATTATCGAAATGAAATGAGAATCAAAGAATCAAAGCTTAAATTCCTATTAGAAACAGAGAAGGAAAAAGAGGGATATATAAAAAGTGTAAAATCTCTTTTAAAAGATTGCGAATCAATAAAAGAATTAGGAAAAGGTATGCATGGAGTTTTAGCAAATGTAATTGAAGTTCCAGAAGAATACCAAACAGCAATTGAAATGTGTTTAGGAGCAAGCCTTCAAAATATTGTAACAGATACAGAGGAAGATGCAAAGAAACTAGTTGAGCATTTAAGAAAAAATAATTTGGGTAGAGCATCATTTTTACCAATTACATCAGTTAGGGGTAAGAAAATAGACAGAATAAAAGGACATGAAAAAGGTGTTATTGGAATTGCATCAGATTTAATAAAATTCAGTAAAAAATATGAACAAATTATATTAAATCTTTTAGGAAGAACTGTTATTGTTGACAATATGGAAACAGCGATAAAGGTTGCAAAACAAAATGGATATTCATTTAGAATAATAACAGTTGAAGGTGATGTTATCAATCCATCAGGTGCAATAACAGGAGGCTCTGTAGCTAAGAAAACAGTAAACATTTTGGGTAGAGGAAAAGAAATTGAAAAACTAGAAAAAGAAATTGTAAAACTAAAAGAAAAAATTGCTACAATTGAAAAAGAGAAACAAGAATATGAAGCTTCTATAGAAGATATTTTAGAAAATGCATCAAGCTTAGAAAAAGAACTACAAGAAATTGATATTACATATGCTACTGAAAAACAAAAAATAATTTCAATAGAAGAAAACATCACAAAAATTGAAGCAAGATTAAATAAGTTAAAAGAAGAACAATCTAATATTGAAAATGAAAAGAAAGATGCTATTAATAAAAAAGTACAAATTCAACAAGCAATAAAAGAACTAACAGAAGAAACAGAAAAATTAACAAGTATTATCAATGAATTTACAGATTTAAATAAAGATAATCAAAAATATGTAGATGATTTAAACTTTGATATAACAAACTTAAAAATTTCTGTATCATCATTTGATGAGAGTGAAGCTTCAATTGAGGAAATACAAGAAAGAATTAATCAAGAAATAGAGAACAATAAAAGATCTATTGAAAATAAACAAAACCAAATTGAACAAATAAAACAAGATAATTTCAATTTAGAAACATCAATAAAAGAAATTGAAGAAAAAATAAATAATATAAAAGAAGAAGTTAAAAATAGTGGTTCTAAAATTGAAGAATTAAAACAAAAGAGAGTAGAAAGAAATGATAAATTAACAAAACAAGAAGATGAAATAACAGAGAGATTTAAGACAATTGAAGATTTAAAAGCGCAAATAGTAAAAATAGATGTAAAGAAAACAAAGCTTGAAGATGATATAAATGAAATTATAAACAAAATGTGGGAAGAGTATGAGGTTACTCCAAACACAGTAAAAGAAGAATATAAAAAGCCAGATAATATTGCTTTAACGCAAAAGAAGGTAAATGCGCTAAGAAAAGACTTAAGAGAATTAGGAAGTGTAAATATAGATTCAATTGAAGAATATAAAACAATGAAAGAAAGATATGACTTTATGTGTGAGCAAAGAGTAGATCTAGAAGATACAATGGCAAAACTAAGAAAAATTATTAGTGATATGACAAATACAATGAAAGAACAGTTTAAATCTCAATTTGAAATTATTAACAAGAATTTTTCGGAAGTGTTTAAAGAATTGTTTGGTGGAGGAAATGCTTCATTAAAGCTAGAAGATGAGGAAAATATATTAGAATGTGGAATAGATATTAATGTACAACCACCAGGAAAGAAACTTCAAAATATGATGTTATTATCAGGAGGAGAAAAAGCATTTACAGCAATTGCATTATTATTTGCTATACTTAAAATAAATCCTGCACCATTCTGTGTGTTAGACGAAATAGAAGCGGCTTTAGATGATGTTAATGTTTACCGTTTTGCAGAATATTTAAAGAAATTCTCAAAAGATACGCAATTTTTAGTAATTACACATAGAAAAGGTACTATGGAAGCAGCAGATACAGTATATGGAGTTACGATGGAAGAAAACGGAATATCAAAATTATTGTCTATGAAATTGAAATAAAATAATAGAATTAAACAAGCGCATCTCAATTGAGATGCACTGTTTGTTAAGTAATATTTTAACTTCTAGTCTGAATAGTAACAATGAATTATTAAAATTTACAAAAACCCCTTGTCAAGTGGTTAAAAATATGTTAAAATAGCTATGTTTGAAAAAACATAGCTTTTTTCAAATCTCTACTTACAGAAAATGTAGGTTATAAATCCAAAGGGAGGTGAAGATAATGAATAAATACGAAAGTATTATCATTGTTAACCCAGAAGTAGATAGCGAAGGATTAAAAGCATTAGAAGAAAAATTTACAGGGTTAATTAATGAAAATGGAAAAGTAGAATCAGTAGAAAACATGGGTAAAAAGAAATTAGCTTATGAAATAAAAAAATTCAAAGAAGCTACATACATGTTATTTAACTTTGAAGCAAAACCTGATTCAATAGCAGAACTAGAAAGAATTTACAGAATTACAGACGAAATAATCAAATTTATCGTTGTAAAAAAATAGTTTAAAATTAAATAAAGAGGGGCCTTTAAAAAAAGTAATTTAGGAAGGAATGAACGAAATGAACAAAGTAATATTAATGGGAAGATTAACAAGAGACCCAGAAGTAAGATATACACAAACAAATAATACATTAGTTGCTTCTTTTAGCTTAGCAGTTAATAGAAGATTTGTAAGACAGGGTGAAGAAAGACAAGCAGACTTTATAAACATAGTAGCATGGAGTAAGCTTGGAGAATTTTGTAGTAAATACTTTAAGAAAGGTCAGCAAGTAGGCGTTATTGGAAGAATACAAACAAGAACTTGGGATGATGATCAAGGAGCAAAACACTATGTAACAGAAGTGGTTGCAGAAGAAGCATATTTTGCTGATAGCAAAAGAGATAGTGATAGTTCAAGTTCTTTTGAAAATACATTTGGAACAACAGAACCTGGAAATATGGGTTCAGATTTCGAAATGTCTTCAAGTAGTGATGACCTACCATTCTAATTAAGCAAGGGGGGAAAATATAATGGCAGATAAAAAACAAAATAAAAGAAATAATAAAAACTATGATGAGGATTATAATCCAAGATTTAGAAAACAAAGAAAAAAAGTATGCGTATTATGTAGTGATAAAAACTTTGAATTAGATTACAAAAATCCAGAACAATTAAAGAAATTTGTAAACGAAAAAGGAAAAATACTACCTAGAAGAACAACAGGAGCTTGTAGCAAACATCAAAGAGATATCACAGTAGCTGTAAAAAGAGCAAGACATATTGCTGTTTTACCATATGCACAAAACTAATAAATAATTAAAATGAAGAAATCCTAGATTTGCTTGCAATTCAAATTGTATAGTATAATTTAGGACTTTTTTTGCTTCAAAATCTGTGACTTTTTTTGCTTCAAAATCATTTACATTTAATAAGCATTGTGTTATAATTCATATGTATATAAGTTTGAAAAAATTTGTATCTTGAGGAAGTAATATTAGTATAAATTAGAGGTGAAAGATTTGAACCAAATATTAAGTACAGAAGCTCCTAAAAGTAACAAAAAATCAAGAAATAAAAATAGAGCACCTGTAGACATAGAAAAAATAATAAAATTTTTTGCAATAGGAATGATAATTTTTGGAATATTTATAATAAGTAGTGGTTCATATGCTATGTATCAAAATTCAAAATCAACAGGAAATTCATCAAAACCAACTATTTATATAGAAGAAACATCAGCAACAGCAATCACAATACAAATATCTCATAATAAAGAATTATCAAAAGTATCATATTACTGGAACAACCAAGATCCAGTTGAAATAGACTGTTCAGGTAAGAAAAAAGTAGAACAAAAAGTAGACTTATTAACTGGAAAAAATACAATAACAATAATAGCGGTAGATATAAATGGGTTAGAATCAAAAACTCAAAAACAGTATGAGATTCAAGGTGATATAAATATAGAATTACAAGTAGAGGCCAATAATCTAAAAATAAAAGCAGAAGGAAATGAACAACTTTCATACTTAACATACAGATGGGATGAACAAGAAGAAACAAAAGTTGAAATAAATGATGTTAGTGTTGAACAAAGCATAAGTGTACCAAGTGGTCTACATACATTAACAGTTGTAGTAGTAGATATAAATAACAAAACAGAAATAAAAGAACAGGAAGTAAAAGGAGTATCAAAACCTAAAGTAGAAATAACAACAGATGGTTCTTCTAATTTTATAATAAAGGCATCAGACGAAGAGGGAATCAAGAAGGTAGAATTTATTATAAATGAGACAGATAAAAATAGAATAAATTTAGACCAAGTATTACCAATTGAGGAAAGAAAATCTTTTGAATATTCTTATCCATTACATGAAGGAGAAAACAAATTAGAAGTAAGAGTGTATAACGAAAGTGATGTAAGTGAAGTATTTAAAGCATTAGTAAGAAAATAACAAATATCTCCTACAAAGGTAGGAGGTATCTTAATATGAGGAGAAAATATGGGACAACTATCATTTAATATATTAACTTTTTTTATAATATACTCATTTTTAGGATGGGTTATGGAATCTGTACTTAGATCTATAATTGAAAAAAAGATAATAAATACTGGTTTTTTAAGAGGACCATTTTGTCCAATTTATGGAATTGGTGCTATTATAATGTTATTGTTTCTAGAAAGATTTCAAGACAAGTTAATACTGTTATTTTTCATTGCAATTACACTATTAACTGCTTGGGAATATATTGTAGGTGTTATTTTAGAAAAATTATTTAATACAAAATATTGGGATTATTCAGACCATAAAATTAATTTCCAAGGAAGAATTTGTCTAACAAATTCAATCTGTTGGGGGGTTCTAGGAGTGGGTTTTGTAAAATATATACATCCATTTGTAGAAAGTGTAATTTCAAAGATAGATATACAAATATTATATTATTCAATAACAATTATATCTTTAGTAATGTTAGTGGATTTAATTACTACTGTAATTAAGTTAAAACACATAAAAATGACTCTAGAAAAAGTTGATAAAATAAACAAAGAAATAAAAGAAAAATTGAAAGAAATAAAGCAAATTACCAAACAGTCGGAAATAGAGAAAGACGATTTAAAAACAAAAGCAACAGAAAATATACAAGTTATTATTGACAAATTAAATAAGCAAAAAAACAGAACAATTTTAAAACTATATAAAAATGTATACAGATTGAAAAAAGCATTTCCAGCAATTAATACAAAGGAAATTACAGAAGTATTAAGCAAAAAAATTGAAATTAGAAAAAAGAAAAAAGATGAAAATACTTGAAAATAATAAATCTTTTTGTATATAATAAACTTGAAAAATAACAAAGGAGCAAAGCAAATATGGTACAAGAGATATATATAATTGATGATGATGAGTCTTCTATTGTAATCTTTAGAGAATTATTTAGAAATGATCCAGAATATAAATTCATAAGTGTAAAAACTGAGCAAATAGATATTGCATTAAAAAATATACCTTCATTAATAGTAATTAATGAAGATGCAATAGACAGAGATGTTGTTGAACTATGTAAAAAAATAAGAAAGGATGAGGATAATACTATTACTCCTGTAATAGTGGTATCTTCTAAGGAACAAAAAGAACATAGAATAAAAATATTACAAGAATCTGTAGAATATTATATAAAAAAACCTGTTGATGAACAGTACTTGTATTACACAGTAAAAAACCTAAACAGACTGTTATCAAGTAATAGAAGAGTAAGTCCTTTAACTGGTTTACCTGGAAATGTTCAAATACACGCAGAATTGAAAAAAAGAATTCTAAAACAAGAACCTTTTTCAGTTTTATATGTAGATTTAGATAACTTCAAGGCCTATAACGATGTATATGGTTTTTTAAAAGGTGATGAAATAATAGAATTTACAGCTGAAACAATTATTAAATTGGTGCATAGCGATGAACTGGAAAATACATTTGTAGGGCATATTGGTGGAGATGACTTTATAGCAATAGTCCCAGGAATAAATTGCGAAAAAATATGTCAAAATATAATTGCATATTTTGATGCAAATGTTAAAAAATATTTTACAGATGTAGATGCAGAAAAAGGATATATAGAGGTAGCAAATAGAAGAGGAATTATAGAGCAATTTCCATTAACATCAGTATCAATAGGAGTAGTAATAGCCGATAAGGGAAGATTTCATAATATACTTGAAATAGGAGAAGTGGGTGCACAAGTAAAACATGCTGCAAAATCTGTAATGGGAAGTTCATATGCAATAGATAAGAGAAGTTAATATTTAAAAGATTTAAATTGTAATAAAATGCAAAACTCTTAATATAAATAATAATAAATATTTATTTTAGGAGTTTTTTATGGTAGTGTTTAATAAAAAGAAAATTGAAATTATTATTTCATGTGTTATAATTGCATTGTTTGTATTTTCTATTCAAATTTCAAATAAGAAAAATACTAAAGAAGAAAACAGTATTAGTGAAGAAAGGAACTATATACAAACAACAGCTACACCAGCATCTGGAAAAACAATAGTTTTAGATGCAGGTCATGGAGTACCAGATGAGGGTGCTGAAAGTTCAAATGGGACTACAGAAGCACAAACAAATTTAAAAATAGCATTAAAAGTACAAAATTTATTAGAACAAAGTGGTTGTAATGTAATACTTACTCGTTCTGATGAAAATGCAATTTATGATTTAGATGCAAATACTTTAAAACAAAAGAAAATATCAGACATACGTAATAGAGTAAAGATAGGAAATGAAGCTTCTGCTGATATATTTGTATCAATACATTTAAATAAAATACCGCAAAGTCAATATTATGGTTGGCAATGTTTTTATAAAACAAATGATGAACAAAGCATAAAACTTGCAAAACAATTACAAGAAAATTTAAATAAATCAATACAAAAAGAAAATAAAAGAGTAGCAATGAAATTAGATACAGTATATATTATGAAACATGTTGAAATACCTATTTCAATAGTAGAATGTGGTTTTTTATCTAATCCAGAAGAAGAACAACAATTGCTAGATGATACATATCAAAACAAACTAGCTTGGGGAATTTATAATGGAATACAAGAATATTTCTATGAATAGTTGCATTTTTTTTAGAATAGTGGTATAAAATAATTGTAATAATATGCAAAGGAGAAAGAAGTAGAATGAGAGATGAAATAAGCGATGAAGGGAAAAAATTAATAAATGCATTAGAAAATAATAATAAACCTTTTAGCGATAACCCAATAGGGAAAATATTAGATGAAGAAGATCAAGATCCTTTTAGACGAAATATGGAATTATTTAGACAACAATCCTCTAGAACCGATGTAGCAAGTGAACAGAAAATAAAATCACGTGACAAAAGAAGAGAAAATGGAAAATCTAAGGGAAAGAGACCTAAGGGAAAGAGGCCTAAGGGAAGAATATTTGCTCTATTAATGTCAGGTGTATTATTTGCAGGTGGAATAGCTGGAGGATTAAAAGGTAAAGAAGATCAGAAAATTGGTACTAAAATAGCTGTAAGTTTACTAGAAGAGACTCCGCAATCTTTAGGAATAACACAGGAAGAATATGATAAAATTAATTCAATAAAAGATTCACTAGAGAATAATAAGTTATCAGATGATGAAATTCCATACATGGCTAAAGAACTATATGATTTATATAATGATGTTATTAAAATGAAATTAGCAAACACATTAGGTGTTAACGACGATAAAATTGTTTTAGATCAATATGTTGAAGAAGGTAGAACAATACAATTAGTTATTGTTAAGCTACCTTATAAAGAAAGTATTTATCGAACTAGAGATTTTGCAACATTCCAAAATAGCATATCTAAGGAAATTGATAATTCAATTATTGATTTAACTAAAATGCAAACAATAATGGGAGAAATTCAGGAAGGAAATTATTCTAACGATAAATTACTAAAGGAATATAAAAAAATAATAAATAATATAGATACACTTGCAGCCTCAGGATTTATACAAGATGATTTTGGAAATATTTCTGTAAAAGCTATAGAAAATAAAGATGTAGAAAAACTAAGACAAAAAAAGAATAATATACAACCACCAAAACGAAAAATACAAGAAGAATACAAAACTTCACAAGAATCATATTCTGTAAATGCAAATGGAAACGTTGAAAATCAAGATACTGTTAAACTTGAATATGACGATGATCATGAAAGATAACAATGTATAAAATTACCACTCTTTGCAAACAATATGTGTAAAACATATTTGCAAGGAGTGGAATTTTTTTGAATACAAGTAAAGTGTTAAAAATAAATGGTGCAATATTAGACAAGAACCAATTAAAAAATCATTTAGAAAAAATAGCATCAGATCATAATTTAGTTAATAAATCAGAAAAGCAGACATATCCAGTACCACATATGTTAGAAAATTTTAAAGTTATTAGACAAGTATATATGTTGTTAAATGAAGATCTAAAATTAGGTATTAGTATACATCCAGCAGGAGAATGGCTTTTAGATAATTTATATATAATAGAAGAAACTGTTAAACAAATAGAAAAAGAGTTAACATTAAAAAAATATACAAATTTTTTAGGAATATCAAATGGACAATATAAAGGATTTGCTCGTATTTATGTATTAGCTTCAGAGATAGTAGCTTATACAGATAATAAAATAGACAGAAAAGATTTAGAAGAATACTTAAAAAGTTATCAAACAAAAAAAACGCTTAGTATGGAAGAAATCTGGAACATAGGAATATTTCTTCAAATAGCTATAATAGAAAATATAAGGGAAGTTTGTGAAAAAATATATTCTTCTCAAATCCAAAAATATAAAGCAGAAAACATTGCTGAAAGATTGATAGAAAATAAAGATAAAACTGAACTAATATTTAATAATAATGGTATAAGAAAAAATAAAAAAAATATATTAGATGATGCACATTATCCTTTTATAGAATATATGTCATATATATTAAAACGTTATGGAAAAAGAGGAAATAGCTTTTTAAATGCATTAGAAGAAACTGTAGAGCTAAAAGGAATTACAGTATCAGATGTTATAAAAAAAGAACATTTTGATATAGCAGTAAGAAAAGTATCAATAGGAAATAGTATTACTAGTATAAAGAAGATTCAAAGAATTAATTTTTTAGAAATTTTTGAAAAAATAAATGGCGTAGAAGAATTATTAAAAAATGATCCAAGTAAAGTATATGAAAAAATGGACAACAAAACAAAGGAATACTACAGAAATAAAATTAAAGAAATTTCTAAAAAAACGAAAATATCTGAGATATATATAACAAGAAAAATATTAGAATTAGCAACAAAAAATTCAAAAATAAGTAAAAAGGCACATATTGGGTATTATTTAATAGATAAGGGAGTAGGAGATTTATACACTAGCTTAAATTATAAAGCAAAGAAAAAAATTAGCTTAAAGAATAAAACACAATTATATATTGGAATTAATTTATTATTAAGCATTGTAATAGCATTAGGTCTGGCCTATTTAATAAATAATAATATTAATAACATATGGATATTTTTAGTAAGCTTTTTTATTTTTTTAATACCCTCATCTGAAGTTGGAACTCAAGTTATCCAATATGTATTAAGTAAAATCGTAAGACCAAAATTAATACCAAAACTTGATATGATAAATGGTATAGATAAAGAAAATAGTACAATGGTTGTAATACCAACAATAGTGAAATCAAAAGAAAAAGTTCAGGAATTAATGAAAAAACTAGAGGTTTTTTATTTAGCAAACAAGTCTCAAAATATCTATTTTACATTACTTGGAGATTGTAGTAGTTGTGATAAAGAAAATGAAGATTTTGATAAAGAAGTAATTGAAGAAGGAATTAAGCAAGTAGAATATTTAAATAAGAAATATGAAAAAGAACAACAAGATATTCCAAAATTTAATTTTATATATAGAAATAGAATTTATAATGAAAAAGAGGATTCATATTTAGGTTGGGAAAGAAAAAGAGGATTACTTAATCAATTTAATGAATATATATTAGGAAATTTAGAAAATCCATTTAGAGAAAATACTATAGAAAGAACCTTAAAAGAGAATATAAAGAAATATATACAATTAGATGTAGGTGAAAAAAGTAATTATTATGAAAATGAAGAAAAGATTAAAAATGAAGCTAAGTTGAAACAAGAGCTTAAAAATATTAAATATATTATTACATTAGATTCTGATACGGATTTAATACTAGAATCTGCATTTGAACTTATAGGAGCTATGGCACATGTTTTAAATAAACCTGTTATAGATGAAGAAAAAGGCATAATAAATGATGGATATGCAATTATGCAACCAAGAGTAGGTGTTAATTTAGATATTAGTTATAAAACATTATTTACTAAAATATTTGCAGGTGCTGGAGGAATAGATTCATATACAAATGCTATATCTGATATATATCAAGATAATTTTGGAGAAGGAATATTTACAGGAAAAGGTATATATGATTTAAAAGTTTTTTCTAAAGTACTAAAAGAACAAATTCCAGAAAATACAGTACTTAGTCATGATTTATTAGAAGGGTGTTACTTAAGATGTGGTTTAGTATCAGATATTATGCTCATGGATGGATATCCAACTAAATTTAATAGTTTTATAAATCGTTTATCTAGATGGATAAGAGGAGATTGGCAAATAGTAAAGTGGCTTAGTAAAAAAAGCCCATTAAATTTATTATCAAAATATAAAATACTTGATAATTTAAGAAGAAGTTTATTAGAATTTAGTTTAATAGTAAGTATACTTTATTCTAAAATAATAGGTACTATATATGGTAAAGAAGACAATGGGATTACTATATTATTAATTACGATAGCAATTATTCCATTTATTTTAGAATTAATAAATATTATAATATTCAAAAAAGAAGGAGAAGAAAAACAAAAAACTTTTACTCCTAAAATTTCAGGAATAAAGGGAAGTATTTTAAGAGGAATAATAACCTTAGGATGTTTGCCTTTTAAAGCTTATGTATCAATAAAAGCAATATTAGTTACATTGTATAGAGTTTTAATTAGTCATAAACATTTATTAGAATGGACAACTTCAGAGGAGGCAGAAAAACAATCTAAATCTAGTTTGTTTTCTTATTACAATATGATGAAAGTAAATATGATTTTAGGTATTTTTTCTGTAATTGTAGCTATAGTAAATAGTAATGTTTTATGGATTTTTTTGGGAATATATATGCTTATAACACCATATTTAATGTATTTTATAAGTAAAGATGAAAAAGACAAGAAAGTAATTAATACATTAAACAAAGAAGATAAACAATATATAAAAGATATAGGTAAACAGACATGGAACTTTTTTGAAGAATATTTAACAAAAGAAAACAATTATTTAATACCAGATAATTATCAAGAAGATAGAAAAGAATTGGTAGTTCCTAGAACATCTTCTACAAATATTGGCTTATCTATGCTTGCAGTAATATCAGCTATAGATTTAGAATATATTGAAAAAGAAAAAGCAATAGAGTTATTAAAAAATATAATACTGTCAGTTGGAAGTTTACAAAAATGGAATGGTCATTTATACAATTGGTATAATATAAAAACAAAAGAACCACTTATTCCTAGATATATTTCAACTGTAGATAGTGGAAATTTTGTAGGGTATTTATATGTTGTAAAATCATTTTTAGAAGAATATAAAAAAGAAGAACAAGAAAGAAATAATAATTATAATAGTGAACTTAAAGATAATGAAAAAGTAGAAGAAAATAAAATTCAAGATGTAGATTCCTTAATTATTATTGTAAATAAATTAATAGATAATACTGACTTTTCAACTTTATATAATTATGAACAACAACTTTTTTCAATCGGATATAATATAGAAGAAAATAAGCTAACAGATTCTTATTATGATTTATTAGCATCTGAAGCAAGACAAGCAAGCTTAGTAGCAATTGCAAAAAAAGATGTACCATCAAAGCATTGGAATCATTTAAGTAGAACATTGACAATACTTGGGAAATATAAAGGACTTATATCATGGTCTGGGACAGCTTTTGAGTATTTAATGCCAAATGTTGTAATACGAAAATATAAAGGTAGTTTAATAGATGAGTCAATTAAGTTTATGTTAAAAACTCAGCAAGAATATGCAAAAAAACTAAATATACCTTGGGGAATTTCAGAAGCTGCTTTTAATTTAAAAGATTTAAAATCCAATTATCAATACAAAGCATTTGGTATTCCTTGGCTTGGACTAAAAAGAGGCTTGGCTGATGAAATGGTAGTATCAACATATGGTGGAATGTTAGCAATAAATGAAGTTCCAAAAGAAGAAATTCAAAATTTAAAAAGATTAGAAATGGAAGGAATGTATGGTAAATATGGCTTTTATGAATCTATTGACTATACGCCAGAAAGAGTAGAAAAAGGAAAAACTTCAAGTGTTGTAAAAACTTATATGGCACATCATCAAGGGTTAATTCTACTTTCTATTAATAATTTATTTAATAATAATATTTTACAAAAAAGATTAATGAAAAATCCGGAAATAGAAGCGGTAAGTATTTTATTACAAGAAACTATGCCAGAAAAATCAATTATAACAAAGGAGAAAAAGGAAAAAGTAGAAAAATTAAAATATAAAGATTATGAAGATTATATAGAAACAACTTATACAAAAATTGATGAAAGATTAATAACAGGAAACTTTATTTCAAATGAAAACTATTTAATAGCAATGAATCAAAAAGGTGAAGGAGTAAGTAAATATAAAGATTATTATATTAATAGATTTAAACCGACAGATGATTATTCTCAAGGAATATTTTTTGATATAAAAAATATAAAAAATAAAAAAATATGGAGCTCAAATTTTAAAGATAATGACTTAAAAGAAACTAAATATAAAATTAGTTTCATGCCAGATAAAGATGAACAAGAAGTATTAAATGGAAATATTAAAACTAAAATTAAAACAACAGTTAGTTCAAGTGAACCAGTAGAACTTCGTAGAATAACATTACAAAATTTAGGAACAGAAGAAGAAATATTAGAAGTAAGTTCATATTTTGAACCGATATTATCTACAAAAGAACAAGATTTTGCACATCCTGTTTTTAATAATTTATTTTTAACTTTTGATTTTGATGAAGAATTAGGCTGTATAAAAGTAGCTAGAAGAACTAGGAAAATAGATGATAAAAAGTTGTATGCTTATGCTACTTTATCCACAGATTGTGAAACAGTTGGGGATTTAGAATATGAAATAAATAAAGAAAAGTTTTTAGGAAGAGGAAATTTAAATATTCCACAAATGGTAAAAAATTCTATTCCATTATCTAAAAAAATAGGATTAGTTACTGAAGGAATTGTAGCATTAAAAAGAACTGTAAAAATTAAACCAGAAGAAGAAATAAATATAGACTTTATCTTATCAATTGGAGAAGATAAAGAAATAGTTAAAAAAAATATACAAAAATATAAAACTTCTGAAAATATAAAAAATGAATTTGATATCTCAAAAGCAAGAGTTCAAGCAGAAAGTAGATACTTAAGAATGAAAGGAAAGCAAATTGCTTTATATCAAAAAATGTTATCATATATTGTTTTTGACAATCCAGTAAAAAGCCAAAGGATAGAAAAAGATGAAGAACCAATATATAAACAAGAAGAGTTATGGAAATATGGAATATCAGGGGATTTACCAATTATCTTAGTTAAAATAAGAGATGTTAATGATAGTTATGTAGTTAAAGAAGTTTTAAAAGCATATGAATTTTTTAGAACAAAAAATATACAAATAGAAATAGTGATTTTAGATGAAGAAAAACATAGCTATGAAAACTATGTTAAAGAAGAAATAGAAAGTAGCATATTATCTGAACAAATTGCATATTTAAAAAATATAAAAGGCGGAATATTTACTTTATCAAAAGGAGAAATAAATAAAAAAGATATTGATTTATTAGAATTTATATCTGCAATAACTATTGATAGTAAAAAAGGTGGTATAGAAAATAATATAAAAGATATAGAAGATGAATACTTAGAAAAATATAAGATAATAGGAGAAGATAAGAAGGTTATACTACCTATAGTAGAAGAAAAAGATGATATAGATATTTTAAATAATACAGAAAAGCTAAAGTATTACAATGAGTATGGAGCTTTTTCAGAAGATGGAAAAGAATATTTTATAAAGGTAAATAAAGAAAATAGACTTCCAACTGTATGGAGTCATATTATGGCAAATGAGAAATTTGGTACAGTAGTTACTGAAAACATGGGAGGATATAGTTGGTTTAAAAATAGCAGACTAAATAGAGTATCAGTATGGAATAATAATCCTTGTTTAGACATACCAAGCGAAATTATATATTTAAAAGATATGAATAGTAAAGAGACATGGTCACTAGGTTTAATTCCAGAACCAGATGAAAAAAATTATAATATTGTATATGGATTTGGGTATGCAAAATATATTCATAAAAGTAATGGAATAGAACAAAAATTAACGCAATTTGTACCAAGAGAAGATTCTTGTAAAATAGGAGTATTAAATTTAAAAAATAATACCCCAAACAAAAAGAAGGTCAAATTATATTACTATATAAAACCAGTGCTTGGAGAAGATGAAATAAAATCAAATGGATATATTAAAACTAAATTTGATAAGAACAATAATTTAGTAATAGCTAAAAATTTATATGGCAATGAAGAAGAAAATATAAAAGCATATATATCTTCTAGTGAAAAGATATTATCTTATACAGGTGATAAAAATTTCTTTCTAGGAAAAGGTGGAATTGAAAATCCAGATGGACTAAAGAAAGTTTATCTAAACAATCAAAATGGTTTAGGTAAAAAAGCTTGTATTGGTTATGAAGTTGAAATAGAACTTGAAAGTTTTGCAAATAAAGAAATATCTATAGTCTTAGGTGCTGAAGAAAATATTATTGATTGTAAAAATATTGCTTATAAATATAGTAAAGTATCAAATTGCAAAGAAGAATTAGAAAATGTAAAAAATTATTGGAAAGAGTTACTTGGAAGACTACAAGTATATACTCCATTAGAGTCAACTAATATTATTTTAAATGGTTGGATACCTTATCAAACAATTACTAGTAGATTAATAGGAAGAAGCGGATATTATCAATCAGGTGGTGCAGTAGGATTTAGAGATCAATTACAAGATACTTTAGGAATGAAATACTTAAATCCAGAGCTATTAAAAAATCAAATTATAAAAAACAGTAAACATCAATTTATGGAAGGAGATGTTCTACACTGGTGGCATGAAGAAACAGGACGTGGTATTAGAACCAAATTTTCTGATGACTTACTTTGGCTTGCTTTTGCAGTTATAGAATATATAAAATTTACAGGAGACAAGTCGATCTTAGAGATAGAAACACCATATTTAATAGGAGATTTATTAGAAGAAAATCAAGATGAAAAATATGATAAATACATGCAAGGAACTGTTAAAGAGAGCATTTATATGCATTGCATAAGAGCAATTAATAAAAGCTTGAATTTTGGAGAAAATGGATTACCTAAAATAGGTACAGGAGATTGGAATGATGGATTTAGTACAGTTGGAAATAAAGGAAAAGGGGAAAGCATTTGGCTTGGATTTTTCTTATACAAAATATTAAATGATTTTATAACAATTTGTAAAGAAAGCGGAGAAAATGATAGGGCAAACAAATATCAAGAAATTAAAGAAAAGCTAAAAAGATCATTAAACACAGCAGGATGGGATGGAAGATGGTTTAGAAGAGCCTTTATGGATGATGGGAATGTACTAGGAAGTATGGAAAATGATGAATGTAGAATAGATAGTATCGCACAAAGTTGGAGTGTAATATCAAATGCAGGTGACAATGATAAAAAATTTATTTCTATGGAAAGTTTAGAAAATCATTTAATTGATAAAGAAAATGGAATTGTAAAATTACTAGACCCTCCTTTTGAAAAAGGAAAACTACAGCCAGGTTATATTAAAGGATATTTACCAGGTGTAAGAGAAAATGGTGGACAATACACACATGAGTATTATTCTTGTGGACAGTTTTCAGCAAATATGCTTGAAATCTAGGCAAAATAAAAAAATGTACATAACAGCAATACACCTATAAAATATTGATACTCTTACATAGAAACACCAGATATTTGACAAAAGTCGAAAAAAATGCTAAAATATTACTAAAATATGAACAAAATATAAAAATAATCATAAAATAGTAATAAAGAGGTGAGAAAAATGAATTGCTATAATATGGTGTTAGAATATATAAATAAAAATGAAAAAGGGATACCGATTTTTA
The DNA here is from genome assembly GCA_036307105.1 of Clostridia bacterium. Taxonomy (GTDB): domain Bacteria; phylum Bacillota; class Clostridia; order TANB77; family CAG-508; genus CAG-269. The sequence goes on from JAXJYD010000006.1 coordinate 66,538, forward strand.
TTGAGGAAATTAAAGAATACATTATTAAATTCTATAATGAAAAAGATAAAGAAAAGGTTTTCAATAATGTTAAAGCAATTTTAAATAGAATGAATAAAGAAGGTATAATAGAAACAGCATATAAAGGTATTTATTATATTCCAAATGAAAATATATTTGGTAAGATGTTATTAGGAAATAGACAAATCATTCAATATAAATATATAATGGACAAAGATGGAAATGTAAAAGGATATGTTACTGGAGCTAAACTTTTTAATGAAGCTCATTTAACAACACAAGTTCCAAACATTATAGATATTGCAACAAATGAATGTAAGAACTTTAATAAATATGAAAACAAGAACTTAAATGTTATAATTAGAAAACCGAAGATGGCGATAAATAATGAGAATTATAAATATTTACAATTATTTGATTTGATAGAAAACAAAGATAATATAGGAATTGAAGTAGATAATCCAGATGAAATAATTTATAACTTTATTGAAGAAAATAATTTAGATTTTGAAAAAATAATTAAATATGCTATGGATACAAAAAGTAGAACAGTTATTAATAAAATACTTGCCCTAGCAAGATAGGGGAGTTTGAAAAATAATTGCGTTTTGGCGTTGTTGGACTTCGTTTCGAAAGATGCTCATGTACAAAAGTACACTCCGCTCTTTCTCACTTGTCCGCCTAGCCAAAAGCACAATTCTTTTCCAAACTGATTTGTGCCAATGGAAAGGAGAGAAAAAAGTTGAATTTACATTTAAATAAAGAATTATTTAGAGAATTTATAGATAACTTAAATACAAAAACAGGAATAGATTCTGATATTATTGAAAAAGATTATTATGTATGTACAATATTGAAAGAATTATCAAAAAATCAAGATGAATTACAAGCATATTTTAAAGGTGGAACAGCAGTATATAAAATATTAGATACAATGAATAGATTTTCAGAAGATATAGATTTAACAGTAAAAGTTCTTCCTGAACAATCAAATACAAAAAATAAAAATAGACTAAAGGAGTCAGCTCTAGGTTATGAAATAGAAGGTTTGGAATTATCAAAAGATGAGTGCTTTGATAATAAAGGAAGTGTTACAGGAATATACAGATACAATTCTATTTACGATACTAGCAAAGATCCACTACATAGAGCAGGAATTATACAAGTAGAAGCAACATCTTTTACTGTTAGTGAGCCGTACAAAAGATATAATATTGAGCCACTTATATATAAACTAGCCAATGAAAATGAAAGAAAAATATTAAAAGAGCAATTTGAAATATCAAATTTTGATATAAACATTATAAAGTTAGAAAGAATGTTTATAGATAAGGTTTTTGCAGCAGAATTTTATTATATTAGAAATATGTATAAAGATACATCAAAGCATTTGTATGATATTACAATACTAGCACAAACAAAGGAAATTAAAGAATTGTTACAAAACAAAGAAGAACTAGAAAAACTAATTTCATATAAAAGGCAAGAGGAGAGCATTAGAAAAGGTGGAATTGATGCTGGTTTGAAAATTAAAGACTTCACCTATTTAAAACAAGACTTTAATGAGGAATTATTAAAGGAATTTGAAAATATGCAAAACAAATATGTATTAAATGATAAATATAAAATAGAAATCAGTGAAGTGAAGAATACCTTAAATGAAATAATAAACAATAAAAATATATAAAAGAAAATCTTTTGAAATGTAGATAGAAAAGGAGCAAATAATATGGAAATAAATGAAATAGTGGAAAAATTAAAATACTATACAGAAGATTTACCAAAAGAGGCACTAAAAGAAGCAATTAAAAACAAAGAAGAAATAACGCCAAAATTATTGGAAATGTTAGAATATACAAAGAATAATCTTGAAAAAATTTATTATGAAGAAGATGAATTTTTTGGCTATAATTATGCTATGTTTTTACTTGCAGAATTTAAAGAAACAAGAGCTTTTCCATATTTAATAGATTTAATAAATAGAGATAAAGAAGAAAATGAAGATATAGTTGATTATATTATAGGAGATGATTATCCTGAATATTTACCAAGACTTTTAGCAAGTACATACAATGGAGATGACAAAGCATTATTTGATATAATTGAAAATACTGATTTAAATGAATTTATAAGAAGCAGTGTACTTCAAACTTTTGCAATTTTATATCTTAATGGTATAAAAGATAGAGATTTTATAGTAAATTACTTTAAAAAATTATTAGAAGATAAAAAAGAGGAAGATAATTCATATTTGTATGAAGAAATTTTTGTGGAAGTAGAACATCTAAGATTGATAGAATTAGATGGAATTATAGACAAGATATTCAATCTTATAGAGGATAAAACAGAAATACAAGAATTAAAAGATGTATTTGCAAATGAAAATTATAAGATTAACCAAAATTTGTATCCATTCAAGCCTTGTTATGAATATATATATGATACAATAGGAATAATGGAAGAGTGGCAATGCTTTAGATATAGAGAAGATGAAGAATATGAACAGTCTGATGATTATAAAGTTTGTGAATATATAATATCCAATAGGGCAAATAATATAGAAAATAATCATGATTTAAGAAGAAATGATTTATGCTATTGCGGAAGCGGTAAGAAATATAAAAAATGTTGCATGAATAAGAATAAATCAAAAGATATTGAAAAATTAGATTTTATAGATCATTGTATATCTAAAGCTGAATGGTATCTAAAAAGAAAAGAGACGAAAAAAGGTCATGCTTTATATAGAATGGCTTGGTTTGATGTTAAAGATATATGTAAAGAAAATAACATTAAGAGCATAAGTGAATATGACGAAAAATATGAAGGATATGATAGTTTGTTAAATTGGCTTCAGGATTATGATAACTTATTAGAAATGTGTGATGAAGAAGATAAATTATTTGAAAGACTTGAATTATGGGACAGTGTAGAAGAAATATTTGATTTAAGCAATGAGATTAATTTGTATTGGAAAGAAAGAACTACTAGAGAAAAGGCAAATACAGAATTTAGATTAGGTAATGAAGAAAAAGCAACTAAAATAATTGAAGAATATTTAATTGAAAAAGAAAATTGGGTATGGGGATATATTGAAATGGCAGATTGGTATGACAATAAGAGAGATGCAGAACACTATAATTTAGAAAAAGCAAAAAATATTCTTTTAAAAACAGAACAAATTAAAGATATAGAAGATATGGATGCAGTATACGAAAGATTAGAAAGCATATATGATAAATTAGGAGATAAGGAAAAATCAAAAGAATATGCTAAAAAATGGGATGAATATGTGCATAAAAAATAAGTGTAGAAGGAGTAGAATATGGTTACATTATCTAAAATAATAGATGGATTAGAAATGGTAGATGATATTGTTGATTGTTATTACAATCCAGAAAAAGACGAAATATTTTTATCAAATATAGGAGAAGATGGAAATTTAACAGAAGATGAAATTGATGAATTATTTGAAGAATCGATAATACTACCTACAAAATATGAGATAAATGAATATCAAATGATGGGTGATTTTATAGAAACAATAGAATCCCCAGAAATAAACAATAATTTACAACGATTAATACAAGGTAAAGGTGCATTTAGAAGATTTAAAGATTATTGTGCAGAAATGGATATAATTCAAGACTGGTATAAATTTAGAGATGAAAGATATAAAGAAATAGCAATTGATTGGTGCAAACAAAATGAATTGGAATATAAGTAAATATTAAAATGTGAAACAAAATTACATAAAAACAGTAAAAAAGTTTCACATTTGAGATAAGCCTTAAGAGAAAAATCTTAGGGTTTATTTTTTTGCCTTAAAACTATATTTAATGTGAATAAAAATGCCACAGAATTGATTGTGAGAAGAATTAAAAATAGAAAGGAGAGTTATATGAGCAAACAAAAATTAAAGGGATTATGGATTCCAGCAGAAATTTTATTAAACAATGATTTATCAGACAAGGAAAAAATAATATTATCAATGATTTTATATTTAAGTGATGAAACAGGAAGTTGTTTTGCAAGCAATAAATATATAGCAAGTATTGTAAATGTAACCTCCGACAGAGTTTCAAAAATAGTAAGTTCATTAAAAGAAAAAGGATATGTAGATGTTAATATAAAATATAAAATATAAAATAGATACCAAAGAAATTGAGGAGAGACAAATCATACCTATTGCAAAAAGTATTAATAGGTATAGTGAAAAATACCTAGAGGGTATAGATAAAAATAACTATTCAGGTAGTCAAAAAGAACTACACCCTATAGGTGAAAACGACAAAGATATAATAAATAATATAAAAAATAAAAATAATTATAATAAGGAATCACAAATCAAAAAGAATAATAAAGCTAACTTTGAACAGCGAGATTATACTGGCTTTGACTTTACTAAACTATATGCAAATGCTGATGCTTTTTTATAGTTACATACATTTGCATATATAAAATCAGCTACTAGGGTAGAAAACTACTTTGGAGCTGATTTTTTTATCCTAAAATTGCAATAAAGCAAATTTAGGATAAAGCAAAAAAATATTGTGAAATATTTTTTGCAAAATGGGGTGTGGGGAAAAGTTTTTCCCTGCCACAACTAACACTTTTTGCGATTAGCATAAAAAAGTGTTGTAGTTGTGTTACAAGACAAATGAAAAAGAGCAGATTTTTAGAAATAATATGTCTTATTAGTTAGCAAGTTAAAGAAGAATTAATTTAAAGGAGGATGATGAAAAATGAGTTATGCAATCATAAGAAACACAAAATATAAAAGAGAGAATTTAAAAGGAATATTTAGACACAATGAAAGAAGAAATAAAAATTATTCAAATGAAAATATAGATAAAGAAAAATCATATTTAAACTATTCACTAAAATCTCCACAATATAGTTATGAAAAAGAATTTGACAGAATAAAAGAAAAATATAATTTAAAAGGACAAATAAAAACAGTAAGTAATATAGCCTGTGAATATATAATAACATCAGATCATGATTATTTTGAAGAAATAGGAGAAGAAGAAACAAAGAGATTTTTTGAAATTGCATATCAATTTGTAGCAGAATACAAAGACTTAGGAGAAAAATATATAATGTCTGCAAAAGTGCATATGGACGAACAAACGCCTCATATGCATTTAGTATTTTTACCAGTAGTTCATACAACAGATAAAAATGGACATGCTATTGACAAATTGGCTTGTAGTGAATTTTGGAAAGCAAAAGAAAGTTATAGACAATTACAAGATGCGTTCTATAACTATATGGTGCAAAACGGATTTGAATTACAACGAGGATTACCAAGAGAGGAAACAGGTAGAGAACATTATTCTGTAGAAGAATATAAGAAGATAACAAATTTTAAGCAGACTAAAGAAATTTTGAATAATATGAAATTGGAATTACCAGATATTCCAGATATAACAGATATAAATATAAACAGATTATCAAAGAAAAGAGATGAAAAAATTATAGAAGAAATTATAAAACCAAAGGATAATGTAATTCAAGATTTATATCAAGATAATATGAATTTACATAGACAATTATCAAGACAAGCACAGACTATAGAGGAGGCAGAAAAATATCAAAAAGAAAGAGATAGAATAATGGCAGACAACGAAAAATTACATTGTGAAGTAAATAACATAAAAACAGAATATGATAAAAAAGAATTTGAATTGGAATGGAAATATACTAATAAAATCAATAAGTTAGAGAAAGAAAATAGATTTTTACACAAAGTAATAGATAGATTTAAGGAAACTATTGATATATTTATAACTTGGATTTGTAAGAAATTTGATATGGGTGCAGAAAATAATTTAATTAGAGATTTTGAAAGAGAAAATAATATAATGATAGATGCAGAGAAACAAATAAAACACGAAGAAAGAGAAAAAGATTTAGAGATGGAAATGTAAAAATTATATACAAAAATGTAAAAAAGTGTTATAATAGAGAGTAGAAAAGGTGGGATTAGTTATGAAAAAATTTATATTAAAATTTAAAATTACTATGACAAATATCTCAAGAATAATTATGAGTTTCTTATTTGTTAATTTAGGGTATTTATTTCAAAATAATGTTCAAGCATCAATAGAACCTACTTGTTATATAGCAGGGCCTTCAACTGATGAAAAAGTAGTATCTAATTCCATAAATTTACAAAAGGTATTTATAATAGCAGTACCTATTGTTCTTGTAATTGCGATAGTTTCATTTATAATAATAAAAAAGAAAAAATCTAAAAAGAAAGAAAGAAAAAGATAATAAAGGAGAATAGGTATTATGAAAAAGATTTTATTAAGAACGAGAATAGTATTAACAAATGTATCAAGATTAATAATGAGCTTCTTATTTATAAATTTAAACTTTTCACTTGCTAATAAAGTTTTCGGAGTATCTGTAAAAGACATTGATTCTATGCAAATAACTTGTTATGATGCTGGACCAAGTGAGATAGTATCAACAAATACATTTACATTAAAAAATGTATTCATTATATTAGTACCAGTAGCAATCATAATAGGAATTATTATTTTAATTGTAAAGAAAAAAAAGAACAAGTCAAAAGAGGAGAAAAAAGATGTTAAAAAAGGTTAAATTACCTGGATTAATATATGAAATGACTACTTTATGTAATTTAAAATGTAAATATTGTTATAACTACTGGAAAAAAGAAAATAATAGTTTAGTTGATATAGAAAAATATAATCCTAAAAAAACGTTAAAACAATTTATGAAATCCGTAAAATGTGATGAAATAACTTTTTCTCGGTGGCGAACCAACAACTAATTTTCAAGAATTATTGGATTGCATTATGTATGTTAAAGCTAGAAACAAAAAGGTTACTATTATTACAAATGCAACTTTGCTTGATAGTGAAAAAATAAAATTATTAGCTGAATTAAAAGTTGATTTAATAGAGATAACAATAAATTCATACAGTAAAGAAATTCATGAAACTATAAATGGGATGAAAGGGTCTTTTGAAAAGAGTATAAAATCCATAAAAGAGATTATTGATAATGGAATAGAAGTAGTAGTTCCAATAGTTATAACTAAATATAATGTGAAGGATATAGAAAAAACATTAGAATTTATATATAATTTAGGCATTAAAAGAATAATGATTAATAGGTATAATATTGGTGGAAATGGATGTAATGAATATAATAATATTATAGCAGATTTTGAAGCATTACAGAATGCATATAAAAATTGTCAAGAATTTGCTGAAAAATATAATTTGAAGTTGTATTCTTTGGTATGCACACCTCATTGTGTGTTAAATCCTGACGACTATCCTAATATAGTATTTTCAAATTGTGGAGTGAATAATTTAAATAGAAGATATACTTTAACAAGAGATGGAAATATTAGATATTGTAATCATTCTCCAGAAATATTAGAAAATATATTTGATAATGAAATGATAGATATTTTAAAGTCGGATAAACTAAAACAATGGGCAGAAATTGAGCCTGTATTTTGTAAAAACTGTAATAAAAAAGATATATGCCAATATGGATGTAGAGCAGCTTCACAACAAATGGAATATGGTTTAAAAAAAGAAGATCCAATTGTGTCTATATATAAAATAAAAAATGAATAAGGATAATTTGAGATTATTCTTATTTAATATTGATTAAAAAATAGAACAAGAATTGTTTTCCTGTTCTATTTTTTGCTATCTGAAATCCATTTTTCAAATTCTTTTGGGGTAATTTCTTTATTTAGGTATTTTTGTTTTATTATAGCTCCGTCTTTTTTATACTTTTCAAATCTAGCGATGGCAGTATCTGTTCCGTAATGGGAAACAGAACTAGCAAGAGACATATATCTTTTTCTATATTTATCTAAAAGTGTATCTTCTTTTAGAGATTTTTTATAAGCTAATTCCTTTCCAATTTGCCTACAAGTTTTGCCAGTGTTTTTATATTCTACATTACAATATTTAGTTTCCTTTAAATTTGAAGGAACAAAATAATATCCACAATTTTGACATTTCCTTATAGTGTTATGGTTATCAGACATAAATTCTTTAAATATTAGAGCTATTATTGCAAAAATGTCATCACTCTCAAAATAGTAAGGAATATTATATTTATCAACATCAATATTTACAAAGATTAAATCAAAAGTTTCAAATTTAATATTTAATTTCTCCATAAATCCATTTATTTCTGTTTCATTATATTTAATTGATTTATCTTCTAAAAAGTTTTTTTCATCTTGCCTTATATCCTGTATGTCTTCTGGAGTAAATTCTGCTTCTTCTTCAATTTTTTTGAAAAAATCAGTATCATATGGTAATCTTAAATTTTTTAATAAGGTATACTTAAGATATAAAAATTCTTCTTTATATTCTTTTACAATTTCATTTAGTTCGTTATTAAATTCGGAAAACGAAAGCCTCAAATGTTTTGATGAATTATGATTTGCTTTTTTTATTTTAGGATGTTTTCTATAATACATGCTTTCAAAACAAAACCAAAAAACAAAAGATCGACAATCTTCATCATTTTCAAAATTTGTATTTAAAAATATAAGTAGAAAAGAACCTATTGGCTCAATCATATGTTCAGTTCTATATGATGAAAAAAATATCTTTTTACTTTTATCATAATATATGCGTTTAAAAATAAATAATTCTAGTCCGAGATTTTTATCAAAAGCTAGTTTAAAATCCAAATGGAACACCTCCACATCAAACAACCTAAAATTAATAAAAAATTTTTTGAGATTGTACAGTGTGAATTTCAAAAATTCACAATTATAATGTATACAACACCTAATTGACATAATTTTACTACAAAAAGTAGAAAAAGTCAAAAAATGGAAATGCACATTGATTTCTTAGCTCTAGGAACGAAGTGACATAGAGATAAGATATGCAGTGCAAAATTGAATAGTAGTTACAAGTACAAATAATGATACTTTCGTCTGGCTAACGTGATGTAAAGGGGCGATTCTCTAAAAAGAGGAATGAGGGCAAATCTCATATGGGAACAAATCCACTTGTAACAGTATAAAAACCTAAAACTTGGAAAAAATAAAACAAGAGGAGTGAGGCTATTGGAAGAAAAAAAGAAATATAAGAAAAAGAATGATTTTAAGATAAATGTATTTTTTAATGAAAAAGGAGACGCATTGGAGAGAATTATTGAAAGAGCGTTTGTAAATTATGTATCGAAGAAATAATCATCATCCTGCGTCGTTAAAATGAAATAGAAAATCCTCAACGTACAACATGTACGCCTGCGGTGTTTCTATTTCATTTTGCCTAGCATTATAACAATTCTTTCTTCGATAGAAAATTAAAAGATAAAAAATAATGGTATTTGATGAGATAATATGGTATAATTAAGTCAGCCGTTAGCGACAAAGGAGCGTTACGGATGACTTATGCAACCGAATGTTAATGAGGTTGTAAACTTATATAAGAGTATCAATATTATCTCATTATCTTTAATTAGCGAGAAGGGAGGAAACAGTGAGCTATTGCATAATGAATAATATTGATTATAAAGTAGGTATATATATTAGACTTTCAAGAGAAGATGAAGAAAAAGAAAAGTATCAAGAAAGCGAAAGTATTGGAAACCAAAGAACTTTGCTAATGCAATATATCAGACAAAATAAATTAAATTTTATATCTGAATATGTTGATGATGGTGTAAGTGGTACAAGTTTTGATAGACCTGCATTTAATAGAATGATTGCAGATATTGAATCAGGGAAAATCAATATGGTGGTTACAAAAGACTTATCAAGACTTGGTAGAGATTATATAAAATCTGGATATTATACTGAACAATACTTCCCAGAGCATAATGTAAGATATATTGCTATTTTAGACAACATAGATACATCATTAGATTCAGCAAATAACGATATAGCACCATTTAAATCAATATTAAATGAAATGTATGCTAAAGATACATCAAAGAAAATAAATAGTGTATTACAAGCAAAAAGAAGTAATGGAGAATATTTAGGAACAGCACCTTATGGCTATAAAAAAGATCCAGAAAACAAATATCATTTAATAATAGATGAAGAGGCAGCAAATGTTGTAAAACTGATATATGAAAAATATTTAGCAGGTTTTGGTACAATGCAAATTGCAGATTACTTAAGTAAAAAGAAAATTCCAATCCCATCAGATTATAACAAACGAAAAAGAGGAACAAAATCTTTAACTTATGGGCTATGGCAACAATCTACAGTACGATTTATTTTATCTAATGAAATTTACACAGGAACAGTTATACAGGGAAAGAGAAAGAAGGTAAGTTTTAAATCAAAGAAATTTATAAATTTGCCAGAGGAAGATTGGGTAAAAGTAGAAAATATGCATGAGGCTATAATAAGTAAAGAAGACTTTGAAAGAGCAAGAAAAATTATTGAAGCAACAAAAGGCTCAAGAGTAGTTCAAAATGATTATTTATTTAAAGGATTACTTAGATGTTATGATTGCGGAGGCTATATTGGAATTAGAAGTCCAGATAAAAACGGAAATATTTATGGCAGATGTCAAAGATATGGAAGATTTGGAAAATTTGATGTATGTTCACCACACAATTTCAATTATCAAGTTTTTGAAGAGCAAATGTTGGAAGTTTTAAGAGCTGTTTGCAAAGAATATAAAAATAAAAAGAAACTAGAAGAAATTGCAAAACAAACAAAATCTAAACAAACACAAGAATTTGATATTAAAAAGCAAATTGATTCTTTTAAACAAAATATTGAAAAAGAAACAAGAAAATTAGAAGTAATGTATGAAGATAGGCTTGCAGGTATTATATCTCTTGAAGAATATATGAAAAATGCAGAGAGAATAAAAGAAATTGTGAAAAGTTATGAACAAAGCATTAAGGAATTTGAACAAGAATTATCTGGAGAAAATAAAGTAGATAAGAATAAAAGTAGATTAGATAATTTAGTAGAAGAATTTTTGAAAATAAAAAATCCTACTAAAGAAATAATTAGAGAATTTATAGAAAAAATTGAAATTCATAGTGATAAACAAGTTGATATTTATTTCAACTTTAAGCCATTACAAGAATTAAATAATAATTTTAGTGTAGCTAAAAAGATTTATGAGAAAAAGGCTGTGTAATAAGGGTTACAGGCAAAAGTGATAAGACTTAAAAAATGACCACAACTGCAGCACACACATGGTGCAATTTGGGTAATTATTGCAGAAGCTTTACTAGGATTTGGAGATAAAGCAACAGAGATATTTAAAATGATAAATCCAATTGAACACAGTAGAACAAAAGAAGCCAGTAATAAATATAGAGTAGAACCATATGTAATTGCTGCAGATGTATATGGAGCAGGAAATTTAGCTGGAAGAGGTGGATGGACTTGGTATACTGGCTCTAGTAGTTGGTATTTTAAAGCAGGAATTGAGTATTTATTAGGATTAAAAATAGAAGAAGGATATTTAAAAATTGAGCCATGTATTCCAAAAGAATGGAAAGAATATCAAATTCAATATAGATATAAAGAAAGTATTTATAATATTAAAGTAATAAATTCAGAAGGTAAGAATACAGGTATAACAAAAGTAATTTTAGATGGCGAAGAAGTAAAAAATAAAATAAAACTTGATGGAACAAGGAATATTTATAATGTTGAGGTAATAATGTAAAAATAAGACTGATAATTAGTTGAAATTATCAGTCTTATATTATATAATTTTAATTAATAATACATATATAAAGATTTGTTGAAATAACGTAAATGCTTAAAATTGTATCTTGGATTGTTCAAAAAAATGGAAAAAAAAGATAATCTATAAAATGTGTATTAATAATAGAAAATAGAAAGGAAGGATATTACAAATGATTAATACTTTATTAATACAGGGAATTGGAGCCATAGGCTATAGTACGTTGGCATTTAGTTATTATAAAGAGAAAAAAGAACAAATATTATTAATGCAAATAATAGCATACATATTCTTTACAATTCATTATTTCTTATTAAATGGTATTACAGGAGCTATATGTAATTTAATTGGATTAGTAGCATTGGTAACAATATATGTCTTTGAAAAATACAATTTAGGAAATAAGCTTTTTATATCGATAACTTGCATGTTAGCAGTTTTTTTAATTAATATAATAACATTTCAAAATTTTTTCTCTATATTTCCTATTATAGCATCAATAATTGTTATAATATCTTTTTTAGATAACAATGAAAAAAACATTCGAATTATAGGAGTTATAGCAGCAGTATGTTGGCTAATATATGCGCTTGCTTATAAATCATATGTTGCTATTGTTTTTGAAGTTTTTACATTAATAGGTGTTTTCATAGCACTGTTAAAAAATAACAATAATAAAGAATAAAACAAATTAAATATTATTTTATGATTCATTACTCTTTAGTTTTGATATATAATTTATAGATTTGAGAGGAAAAAAATATGTTAGAAATTAAAAATGTAACAAAGAAATATGGTAAAAATACAGCAATAAAAAATGTTTCATTTAATGTTAATGAAGGAGAAATATTTGCTTTTATTGGACATAATGGTGCAGGAAAAACTACATTAATAAAATCAATTGTAGGTATTCATAAATTTGATGAAGGAGATATATTGATAAATGGTAAGTCTATAAAGGATGATCCTATTTCTTGCAAAAAAGAGATGGCTTTTGTTCCCGATAATCCTGAATTATATGAACAGATGAAAGCAATTGACTTTATCAATTTTATATGTGATATGTATGAAGTACCACAAGATATAAGAGAAAATAATATAAAAAAATATGCTAAATTATTTGAAATAGAAGATAATTTAAATGATACAATAGAGTCTTTTTCACATGGTATGAAACAGAAAATTGCTATAATTTCAGCTCTTGCACATGATCCGAAAGTATTAATTATGGATGAACCATTTGTAGGATTAGATCCTAAAGCTGTATTTGATATTAAAGAAATAATGAATGAAATGATTAAAGAGGGAAAAATAATATTCTTTTCTACACATATATTAGATGTCGCAGAAAAGTTATGTTCTAGAGTAGCTATTATAAAAAAAGGTGAATTAGTAAAAGTAGGAAATATGCAAGAAATAAAAGGTGATAAATCTTTAGAAAAAGTTTTCCTTGAATTAGAAGATTAAACTATAAGATAAATAATAATTATAGTTAGTATATTAATAAAATCGACAAAATATGACAAAAATGGAACAAAACATGACTGTCCCCCTTGTTCCAAGAAAGGAATGATAAAAAATGAAGAAGATGATATCACTTATTAAAGCAAGTATGACAGAAGGAATGAATTTATTTAAAGTAAATACCAAAAAGAAATCACCTTTTACTAAAATAGTATTACCTATTCTTATTGCATTACTTTTAATGGGTGTAATGTATTCATATTCAGATTTAATAATGGAAAAAATAGCACCAGTTAATATGCAATTTGTTTTATTAACAATATTTATAATTTTAACATCTGTATTAATTATAGTTGAAGGTATTTATAAGTCAGGTAATTTACTGTTTAATTGTAAAGATGATGATTTGCTTTTATCACTTCCAATTAAAAAAAGTACGGTATTATTTATAAGAGTATTTAAGTTTTATATTTTTGAATTATTATATAATTCCATATTTTTATTACCAGCAATGATAGTTTACGCAAAATATACAAATCCAGATATTTTATTTTATATAGTATCACTTATTGGATTGCTATTATTTCCAATTATACCAATTTTAATATCTTGTTTAATTGGAACAGTAATTACATTTGTTGCATCTAAATTTAAAGGTAAGAATATAGTTCAAACTTTAATGACAGTTATTTTCTTATTAGGAGTTTTATATTTTTCATATAATTCAGAAAATTTATTTAATGATATTGCTAAAAACGCTGCCAATATAAATGATTTTATTACTAAATTATATTATCCAGCAGGAGCATATATACAATTAATAACTAAATTTGATATTATAAAATTATTTGAATTTGTATTAATAAATTTAGGTTTGTTCGTAATTGCAATAGCTTTAATAGGGAGAGTATATTTTAACATCAACTCAAATGTTAAAGGAATTAAGCGTAAAAAAAATAATACAAAATACACAATAAAAACACTAACTCCTACTAAAGCATTAATAAAAAAAGAATTTAATAGGTTTATAAATTCGCCTGTATTTGTTACAAATGCTGGTTTTGGATTAGTATTATTTATTATAGCTTCTATATTAATAGCAGTAAAATTTGATAGCTTTATAGAAATGTTTACACAAAACGGAATACCTATTAGTCTAGAATATATTAAAGGTTGTATGCCAGTCGTTTTATTAGGTCTTTTATGTTTTACTAGTTTTATGACTTCAATTACAAGTTCTATGATATCATTAGAAGGAAAGTCATTTAATATTTTAAAAAGTTTACCAATAAAACCATATAAAATAATACAATCAAAGGTAATGACTGCTATTTTAATAATGCTTCCTTGCATATTAATTGGAGATATAATTATTTTTGTACGATTTGGCTTTGACTTATTAAGTATAGTATTTGTATTGGTTGCATCTATTATACTTCCTTTAATAGCAGAAACAATTGGAATTATTATAAATTTAAAATATCCTAGAATGGACGCTAAGAATGATACAGAAGTAGTAAAGCAAAGCATGAGTTCGGCAATAAGTGTGTTTGCAGGAATGGCAATAATAGGAATAACAGTATTCTTACTATTTAAGGCTGTAACTTCAAATATTTCAAACAATATTATAATGTTGATTTTTGTAATTGCATTTGGAATTATTTATTTATTATTAGATATATTTCTACATAAAATATGTAATAGAAGTTTTGAAAACATTTCAGTTTAAGCTGTAAAATTATTTATAATAAAAAAAGTTCAAATAAAGGAGAAAATAAAGTGAATGAATATATAAATTTATCGATGGAAAATATTGATGAAGAACATATTTGTTGTGCAATTGGTGATCCAAAACATCAAGATGGTGTTGATAGTAAAAAGGAATGGATTAAAAGTAAGTTAAAAGATGGACATATATTTAGAAAATTAGATGCTAGAGGAAAAATTTTTATTGAATATGAGCCAATAGAAACAGCGTGGATTCCAATTAGTGGTAGCAATTATGAATATATTTATTGTTTATGGGTAGCAGGTAGTTTTAAAGGTAAAGGAATAGGAAAAGAATTACTAGAATATGCAATAAATGATTCAAAAGAAAAAGGAAAAAGTGGTATTTGTACAGTGGTTTCTAAAAAGAAAAAACCATTTTTAGGAGAAAAGAAATTTTTTGAACACTTTGGATTTAAAGTTATAGATAGTATAGGAGATTATGAATTATTAGCTTTACAATTTGAAGATAGCGAATTACCAAAATTCAATGAAAATGCTAGAAATATGAAAATAGACAATCAAGACTTTACTATTTATTATAGTAATGAATGTCCTTATGTAGAATATGAGGTAAAAGAATTATCTGATTATGCAAAAGAAAAAAATATAAAGTTAAACTTTGTAAAAATAGATTCATTAGAAAAAGCTAAAAATGCACCTTGCATTTTTAATAATTGGGCAAATTTCTATAAGGGAGAATTTATTTCAAATACAATTTTGAATGCAAATGCATTAGAAAAGTTACTAAAATAAATTAGATAAAAAAATCTGTAAAATACTTTTAAAAGTATTTTACAGATTTTTGTTATTCTTTATTAGTTATCTCTTCTAAATCTAAAAGTTCTTGCCATCTTGCGTCAACTTCTTTTTGGAATTCTTCAATCATCCATTCATTACCAGGTAAGAACATGTGCTTAAATCTCTTTTGAGGTTTTAAGAATTCTTCTATTGGTAATTTTTTAGCTGGTTTATAATTAATTTTGTATTTTCCATCAATTACTTCATATAAAGGCCAATAACATGTTTCAACTGCTAATTTATTTATTTGCATTAACATATCTGTTGGGTATCCCCATCCTCTAGGACATGGAGCCATAACATTTAAGAATGCAGGTCCTTTAGTATATATTGCTTTTTCAGCTTTTTCATATAGGTCTTTAAAGTTCATATATCCTAATGTTTGTGCAACATAAGGAATATGATGTCCAACCATTATTTTAGTCAAATCTTTTCTTGATTGCATTTTACCAGGAATTACTTTACCTGCTGGTGATGTTGTTGTATCTGCAAATTTAGGTGTTGCAGATGAACGTTGAATACCTGTATTCATGTATGCACCATTATCATAACATACATAAACCATATCATGACCACGTTCCATTGCTCCTGATAAACTTTGAATTCCTATATCATAAGTTCCACCATCTCCACCGAAGGCAATAAATTTAGTTGTATTATCTAATTTTCCTTGTTTTTTAAGTGAATTGTATGCTGCTTCTGCACCAGATAATGTTGCACCCGCACATTCAAATGCTGTATGTATAAATGAATCTGTCCAAGCAGTATATGGATAAATAAATGTTGAAACTTCCATACATCCTGTTGCACCAGCAACTACTGCATGATCTTCTGGTTTTAAAGCTCTCATTACCATTCTTGCAGCTGGAGGAGCTCCGCATCCAGCACACATTCTATGTCCTGCTGTAAATCTTGAAGGCTTATTTGCTACTACATCTTTTACATTATAAGGCATTTTATTCAGCCTCCTTTCTTACACCAAAATATCTATAAGGATTATCTATTTTACCTGTTTTTGATATTTCTAATAAATCTTCATATACTTTTTCAATATCATCTGCTTTAGTATCTCTTCCACCAATTCCATAAACATAGTTTACAGTAGGAACTTGAACTTGATTAACAAACATAGAACTTGTTACATCTTCAAATAAAGCGCCACCAATTCCATTTAATGAATCAGATTTATCTAAAACAGCTACAGCTTTTAAATGACTTAAAGCTTTTGCAACTTCTTCTCCTGGGAAAGGTCTATAAACACGAATTTTTAATAATCCTGCTTTAATACCTTTTTCTCTTAAGTTATCTACTACAAATTTTGTAGTACCAGCAGTAGAGTTCATACATACTATTGCAACTTCTGCATCATCTAATTTATATTCTTCAAATAATCCATATTTTCTACCAGTCATTTTTTCAAAATCTTTTGATACTTCTAAAATAACTTTTTTTGCATTTCTCATTGCATCAGCTTGTTGAACTTTGTGTTCAAATAGGTATGGTTGAACATCTAAAGGTCCAACAGAAATTGGTTCATTTTGATTTAATAAATAATGTTCTGGTTTATATTTTCCTACAAATTCTTTTACTTTTTCATCTTCTTCTAATTCTATATTTTCTATAGAGTGAGAAGTAATAAATCCATCTTGACATACCATTAATGGTAATCTTACGTCTTTATGTTCTGCAATTCTGTGTGCCATTAATGTATTATCATAAGCTTCTTGGTTATTTTCTGAAAATAACATTATCCAACCACTATCACGAACTCCCATTGCATCTGAATGGTCATTATGAATATTTAATGGTCCAGATACTGCTCTATTTACTAATGATAAAACAATTGGTAATCTTAAGCTTGATGCTATGTAAATCATTTCCCACATTAATGATAATCCATTTGCAGATGTAGCTGTCATAGCTCTTGATCCTGCAGCTTCTGCACCGATACATGCAGACATCGCACTATGTTCACTTTCTACTGCAACAAATTCTGTATCTACTGATCCATTTGCTACAAATGTTGAGAAATATTGAGGAATCTCTGTAGATGGAGTAATAGGAAATGCTGCTACTACATCTGGATTGATTTGTTTCATAGCAGTTGCTGCTGCTTCATTACCACTTAATCTTTCTCTTATACTCATATACTTTATTCCTCCTTCATCTCAATTGCTCCGAATGGGCAAACTTTAGCACAAACGCCGCATCCTTTACAATAATCATAATCAAAATCTTCTCTATTACATTCTTTATTTACTGGGATTGCATCATCAGGACAAACTGGAAAACACAAACCACATTGTTTACATTTTTCTGAAATGAAAACAGGTTTTATACTTCTCCAATCACCAGTTTTAAATTCTCTTGCATTTCCGGCAGTATAAATATCACCACCTGGAGTCATTTTCTCCATAGGAGTATTTGGGTTTATATTTGTCATATCTTTTTAACCTCCTTTAATGCTAATTCTAAAGCTTTCATATTACCATCAATTACTTCTGGTTTTTTAGCAAATTTGTGTTTAAAAGAACCTTTCATATCTTCTAGTAAAGCTTCATCTGTCATAATTCCACTTACTTTAACAATAGCTGCAAGCATAGGAGTATTTGGGAAATATCTTCCTAAAGCATCTTCAGAGATTTTTCTTGCATCAATTGTATAAACATTTCCTTTGTAACCTTTTAAAACACTTTTTAAATAATCTGCAGATTTAGTTGTATTTATTACAATAGCACCTTCTTCTTTTAAACCAGCAGTTACATCAACGACTTCTAATAAAGTATCATCTACTACAACTACATAATCTGGTTCATAGATATTACTATGGATAGTAATTGGTTTGTCACTTATTCTGTTATATGCAGTAATAGGTGCTCCCATTCTTTCAGGACCATATTCAGGGAAACCTTGAATGTATTTTCCTGTGTTGAAAGCAGCATCTGCAAGTAAAAGTGAAGCTGTTTTTGCACCTTGGCCACCTCTACCATGCCATCTAATTTCTATCATGTTATCCATATTGATAATGCCTCCTTTTTTCTTTTTATATTACGGATTTAGTATATGCCTAAAATAGTTTAATGTCAATACAAAAAAGTAGTTTAAGTTTCGGTTTTTTGAAGAAATAAATCTTAGAAAATAATCAAATTGGTAAATTATGTCAGATAGCCCACAGCTTTTATCGATTTGATTATTTTTAGGTTTGCTTAATAAACCTATTGAAATAGGTTACATAACTATA
>JAXJYD010000007.1:0-30206 GCA_036307105.1 Clostridia bacterium
ATTGCACCTTTATTTGCAGAAGCAATAAAAAGAATCAATGAAGAAAGACCAATTGGAGAATTATTTAAAAATTAGTTAAGACCACTAGATGGTCTTCTTTTTATATAATAGGAAAGTTCTACTTTTCTATTATATAAAAAATTGCACAGAAAATTTCAAAGAAATTTTCGCGCACGAACAATTAAACGTGGGCTGAACTCTACATTAAAAAAATAAAATATTTATGTCAGCCCACTATTGTTCTATATTTGCTTGTAAATATCAATAAATTATAGTATAATATTCAAAAATATAGAAAAGAACATAAAAATTAATATACAAGAAGGGGTTGTGAAAGAAATGGATAAAAAAAGAATATTAACAGGAGATAGGCCAACAGGAAGATTACATATAGGGCATTATTTTGGATCTTTGAAAAAAAGAGTAGAAATGCAAGAAAGTGGAAAATATGATCCATATATATTAATAGCTGATGTACAGGCATTAACAGATAATTTTAATAATCCAGAAAAAGTCAGAAAAAATGTAAGAGAAGTAGCAATGGATTATTTATCAGTTGGAATAGATCCTAAGAAAACAACAATATATATACAATCTATGATACCTGAAGTAGCAGAACTTACAGTTTTTTACTCTAACTTAGTAACAATTGCAAGATTACAAAGAAATCCAACTGTAAAAACAGAAATAGCACAAAAAAGAGACTTATTTGGAGAAAGTGTTACATATGGATTTTTAGGATATCCAGTAAGCCAAGCAGCAGATATAACTGCATTTGAAGGTGAGTTAGTTCCAGTTGGTGAAGATCAACTTCCGTTAATAGAGCAATGTAGAGAAATAGTTAGAAAATTTAATAGCATATATGGAGAAGTTTTAGTAGAGCCAGAAGCAGTTCTTTCAAGTGAAAAAAGAATAAAAGGTTTAGATGGAAATGAGAAAATGGGAAAATCATTAGGAAATGCAATTTACTTATCAGACAGTGAAGAAGAAATAACAAAAAAAGTAATGAGTGCTGTAACAGATCCTAATCGTATAAAAAAAGACGATTTAGGAAATCCTGATATATGTATGGTTTACTATTATCATAAATTATTTAGCAATGAAGACGAAGTAAAAACAGTATGTGAAGAATGTAAAGGTGGAAAACGAGGTTGTGTTGCATGCAAAAAACAATTAGCTAAAAATATAATAGAGGAATTAAGACCAATAAGAGAAAAAAGAGCATATTATGAAGCACACCCAGAAGAAGTAGATAAAATATTAATAGAAGGAAGTGCAAAAGCACAAAAAGTAGCAAAAGAAACAATGAAAAAAGTAAAAAAAGCAATGAAGTTAGATTATTAAATGGGACACCAGGGACAGTCATGATTTGTTCCATTTTTGTAGAAAAATGTCGAATTCGACAAAAAATGAAACAAAAGGTGGGTGTCCCCAATGTTTCAAAAAGAGAGGTTAGAAAATGTTTACAGATTATACAAAAATAATAATTAAAGCCGGAGATGGTGGAAATGGTGCTGCCACTTTTAGAAGAGAAAAATATGTTGCAGCTGGTGGACCTGATGGAGGAGATGGCGGAAATGGTGGAAATATTTATTTTCAAGTTGATAAAGATAAAAATACATTAATAGATTTTAGATATAATAGAAAGTTTAAAGCTAAAAATGGAGAAAATGGAAGTGGAAACCATTGTAATGGTAAATATGGAGAAGACCTATATATTAAAGTTCCAATAGGTACAGTTGTAAAAGATGCAAAATCAGGCCAAATAGTAGCAGATTTATCTAAACCGAACCAAAAAGAATTAATTCTAAAGGGTGGAAGAGGTGGAAGAGGAAATTCTCATTTTGCTACATCAACTAGACAAGCTCCTAGATTTTCAGAAGATGGAGAAAAAGGAGAAGAAAAAGAAATAATATTAGAATTAAAATTACTTGCAGATGTTGGATTACTTGGTTTTCCAAATGTTGGTAAATCAACATTTTTATCAATAGTAACAGATGCTAAACCGAAGATTGCAAATTATCATTTTACAACAATAATTCCAAACTTAGGTGTTGTAAAAACTAAAAATGGTGATGGATTTGTAATAGCAGATATACCTGGAATTATAGAAGGAGCAAGTGAAGGAGTAGGTCTTGGAATACAGTTTTTAAGACATGTAGAAAGAACAAGGTTGCTTTTACACTTCTTAGATGTATCTGGAGAAGAAGGTAGAAATCCAGTAGATGATTTTTATGCAATAAATAATGAACTAAAAAAATACAGTGAAAAATTAGCAAAAAGAAAACAAATAATAGTAGCAAATAAGATGGATGTTGTAAATGAAGAAATATTAAAACAAGTAGAAGAATTGGCTAAAAAAGAAAGCTTAGAATTATTTAAAATATCAGGTGCAACAAAACAAGGGGTTCAAGAACTAATAGACTATGTTGAGAAGACACTACAAACATTACCAAAAGAAGATTTAATAGAATATGAAGATAGAAAAGTTTATACCTTAGAAGATGAAGAAAAATGGACAATAAAAAAAGAGGATGGAGTGTTTATAGTATCAGGAAAAGCTATTCAAAGACTAATGGGAAGAGTAAATATAGAAGATAATGAATCTATATATTATTTACAAAAGAGCTTGAAAAATATGGGAGTAGATGCTAAATTAAAAGAAATGGGAGTATGTGAAGGAGATACTGTAATATTAGATGATTGGGAGTTAGAGTGGTATGAGTAGTAAAAAAAGAACTGATTATTTAGCATGGGATGAATATTTTATGGCAATTGCAAAATTATCTGCAATGAGAAGTAAAGATCCTTCAACACAAGTTGGAGCGTGTATTGTAAGTAACGACAATAGAATACTATCAATTGGATATAATGGTGTTCCAAATGGTTTTGATGACGAAAAATTCCCTTGGGGAAGAGATGGAGATAATTTAGATACAAAATATCCATATGTGTGCCATGCAGAAATGAATGCAATTCTGAATTTTAGAGGAAGTAAAAAAGATCTAGAAAATTCAAAAATATATGTGGACTTATTTCCATGCAATGAATGTGCTAAAATAATTATTCAATCAGGAATAAAAGAAGTAATATATTTATCAGATAAATATGCAACTTCAGAAAATAATATTGCATCAAGAAGATTATTTGATGAATGTGGTGTAAAATATACTAAAATAAAAATAAAAGAAGAAAAAGAAATAAAAATTGAATTGAAATGAAATACTGAAAACGGCCAAGAAATGTTTCGTTTTTGTAAATAAATTGTCGAATTTTGCGGTCGATTATGATTGCAAAATTTGACATTTTATGATTTAATATAAAGTATGCAATAGATATTAATGTTGCAAATTAAATTTAATACTATTTAAATTCTTTTATTAAGATTACAGTTTAAACTATTTTTTACCAAAATTTTTATCCTTTGAAAATTTTATCAAATTAAGATTTATTTAAAATATTTTTATTCAAGTTATTATAAAAATCAAATTAAATATCCAGAACAAGAAAAAATATATAATTATGCAATGTTTTATTTATTGTAAATAAAAGTTAATATTTACAAATTAGATATTGAAAGGGGCTAGCTAATTTAGTAAAATAGGAAGGAGCAAAATGAGTAAAATAAACACACAAAAACTAAATAGGTTGCCGTTAAGCAATGACTATGTATTTAAAAGAGTATTTGCAAAAGAAGGAAATGAAGGATTATTAAAAGATTTATTAGAATCAATATTAGATATTAATATAAATAAAGTTGTAATTCAAAATCCTGAATTAATAAGAGAGACAAAAGAAGGAAAAACTGGAGTATTAGATATAAAAGCAGAAATTAATGATAATACTGTAATTGATATAGAAATCCAAGTAGAAAATGAGTATAATATGAGCGAAAGAAGTACAGTATATATGGGAAAACTAATAACTAATCAGTTAAACAAAGGAGATACATATAGTAAACTAAAGAAGAGCATATTAATAAATATATTGAAATTTAATTATTTTAAAAGAAATAGTTATCATTCAATAGCACATATGAAATTTGAGAAAACAAAGGAACAAAAATATGTAAATATGGGATATAAAACAGAGGATGAGATTGCTACAAAAGATATAGAGGTACATTATATAGAAATACCAAAATTTATAAAAAAGAACCCAGGAACAAATGCAAGAATAGAACAATGGTTATGGACTATAGTAGGGAAGGAGGATAAAGTAAAAATGGCAGAAAGCAAGAATAAGGAGGTAAAAAAAGCTGTTGAAGTATTAGATGAAATGAGTATGAGTAAAGAAGAAAGAGAAAGATATGAAGCAATACAAAAGTATGAATTTAATTACAATACTAGCATGCATAATATTAGAGAAATTGGATTACAAGAAGGAAAAATAAAAAAACAGATAGAGATAGCTAAAAAATTATTAAAAAAGGGAATGAGTGAGGAGGACATAGAGGAAATAACAGAATTAAAAATAGATCAGATAGAACAATTAAAAAGACAAAAGGATTAATTTAGTCCTTTTGTCATAAGAATTGCATTAGAGCTATTATAATAGTTTTTTCTATTACCAACTTTTTTAAAACCAAAATTTTCATATAGATGTATAGCTGATGAATTTATTTCATTAACTTCCAAAGAAATAGAATTTAAATTCAATTTCTTACATAATAAAATTATTTCATTTAAAAGTAATGTCCCAACACCTTGATTTCTATATATTTTTTTAATTACTATATTCATAACATCTGCTTCATCGAGTATTATTATAATACCTGCAAAGCCAATTATTTCAGTATTTAATTTTGCTACTAAATATTTGGAATTTTCACTTTGTAATTCTGATTTAAAAACATTGTAATTCCAAAATTTATCAAAATCAGAAGCAAGTATGTCTTTTATAGATTCTAAATCATCTAGAGTCATGACTTCTATTTTAATATTATCAAGTTTAATATTATTCATTATTACTTGTACCTTTCATTTTCTCTTCAAGTAACCTTTGAGCCTGAGGCTTTTTTAAATATAGAGGTAAAATTTCTTCATTTAAATGCTCACCATTAATAAATTTTTCATAACCACAAATTCCTAAATTATAAGAATTTAAAATATCTTGATTTTCATCTGCGATTTGAGCTTCTTTAAAAGTTTCTTTTATTTGATTTTGATAAATTTTAGAACCATCTCCTACAAAAGAAATATGAGCATTTTCAAAATTATCATTTATGTAGCTTTTTAAAATAGATAGCGTAGAATTTATATCTTCTGATTGAGGTTCTATTAATGTTTCAAAACCTTTTTCTTTCATTTCATATAATGCAAAATAGCAATTATCGTTTTTACAATCTAATATACTACATACTAAAGCAGAATTATTATTTATATTATATGCTAAAGCTTCTAAAGAACTAACACCGATACAGGGAATATTTAAACTATCATTAAAAGCTTTTACAGTAGCAATCCCAATTCTTATTCCTGTAAAAGAACCAGGTCCAATATCACATACAATTAAACCAATTTCATTTAGTGTTAAATTTGCTTTTGACAATGCGTCTTTAATCATAGGCATTAGGTTTTCAGAATGTGTTCTACCAGTATCACAATCTAAATTACAAATCAATTTATGGTTTTCTAAAATTGAAACACCACATACATTACTTGAAGTATCAATGCTTAAAATTTTCAAAATAAAACCTCCTTAATTAAACAGTTTATCTAAGTCATAATTTCCATTAGCTTGTATATTTAAAATTCTTTTATTTTCATCATTAACATCTTTTTCAAAAATAATATGTATATAATCTTTAGGTAAAATATCTTCAATAATTTCTCCCCATTCAATTAAGCAAATTCCAGAAGAAAAATATTCATCTCCACCAATTTCATAAAATTCAGAAGAATCTTCTAATCTATAAACATCAAAGTGATATATATTAATATCATCATTTTTATATTCATTTACAATAGTAAAAGTTGGGCTAGAAATTTCATTTTCTAATCCAAAAAATTCTAAAAAGCCTTCTACAAATTTTGTTTTACCAGAGCCTAATTCACCAGTTAAAACAATAACATTATTTTGTTTTAAAATAGAAGCAATTTTTTTTGCAAAAGATTTTGTATCAAGTTCACTTTTTGAAATAAATTTATAATTATTCATATAGCCTCCAAGTTATTCACTAAATTTCAATAAATAAATAATTGGAATTTTGAAAAAAATCGAATTGCAGAGTAATTAAGCTAGAAATTCTTGAAATATTTTATGGAAAGAGTTCATCTTTGATGGAAGGGTGCCATAAAATATTTATAGAATTTCTGCGTAAATTAGCTCAAACGAGATTTTTGAAAAATTATAATTATTTATTTTGTATGAATATTATAATATAAAAAATAAAAAAATTCAATCAAAAGGGTTGATAAAAAACAAATCATGTAATATAATTGTAACGAATTTGTAATAAAAAAGAAATAATAAGATTGTGAGGAATGAATAACATGTTTAAATTTGGTTGGGGGCAAGATATAGGAATAGATCTAGGTACTGCAACAGTAATAGCTTTTGTAAAGGGAAAAGGTATTGTTTTAAGAGAACCTTCAGTAGTTGCTGTAGATAGTAATACAGGAGAAGTTGTAGCAGTTGGCCAAGAAGCAAGAAAGATGCTTCGGAAGAACACCTGGAAATATAGTGGCAACAAGACCTTTAAAAGATGGTGTAATTTCAGATTACACAGTAACTGAAAAAATGTTAAAATATTTTATCAATAAAATATGTGGAAAATTTATATTTGCACCAAGAATAATGATATGTATTCCCTCACAAGTAACGGAAGTTGAAAGAAAAGCTGTTATTGATGCAGCTTCACAAGCAGGAGCAAGAAAAGTTTATTTAATAGAAGAACCAATAGCTGCAGCCATTGGAGCTGGAATAGATATTTCAAAACCATGTGGAAATATGGTAGTTGATATTGGAGGAGGAACAACAGATATAGCTGTTATATCCTTAGGTGGATCTGTTGTAAGTACATCTCTAAAAGTTGCAGGAGATAAATTTGACGAATATATAATCAAATATATAAAGAAAAAGCACAATGTTATTATAGGAGAAAGAACAGCAGAAGAATTAAAAGTTAATGTTGGATGTGTTTTTCCTAAAATACAAGATGCAGAAATGGAAATAAGAGGGAGACATTTAGGAACAGGACTTCCTGTTACACTTAAAATTCGTTCTAGTGAAATGCTAGAAGCTATGATAGAACCGGCAATGATGATAGTAGATAGTGTACATTCTGTTTTGGAAAAAACACCCCCAGAGTTAGCTGCTGATATAAGTGATAAAGGTATTTATATGACAGGTGGAGGATGTTTAGTAGACGGGTTAGATAAATTATTGCAAGAAAAGACTGGAATTAATGTTATGATTGCACAAGATACTGTATCATGTGTAGCATTAGGAACAGGAAAAGCATTAGATAATTTAGATACATTAGAGGGAAAAACTAGAAGATAAAAGGAAAAAAGTACAAATCTACACAGCATATAATTATTGTAGCTAAATCAAAGATTTAGACAATAATTTATTTTCTGAACGATTTATATCTATAGAAAGGAATGGGATATGAATAAAGTAGCTTTTATAACATTAGGATGTAAAGTCAATCAATATGAAACAAATGCTATGATACAAAAATTCATAGAACAAGGCTATAATATAGTAGAACATACTAAAAAAGCAGATATTTATATAATAAATACATGTACAGTAACAAATATGTCTGATAGAAAATCAAGACAAATGTTAAGACGTGTAAAAGACTTAAATCCACATGCAATTGTTGTAGCATGTGGATGTTATGCACAGGTTGCAAAAGAAGAGTTGAAAAAGATACCTGAAATTGATTTAATATTAGGTAATAATGAGAAAAAAGAAATAGTTAGGTATATAGAAAAATATTTAGATGAAAAGAAACAAATACAAAGCACACAAGATGTAATGCAAACAAGAGAATATGTGGATTTTGGAAATGTTACTTATACTGAAAAAACTAGAGCTGTTATAAAAGTACAAGATGGATGTGATAGATTTTGTTCATATTGTATTATCCCATATGCTAGAGGGAGAGTCAGAAGTAGAAAACCTGAAAGTGTAATATCAGAAATAGAAAATATTGCAAAAGAAGGAATAAAAGAAGTCGTTATTACTGGAATACATGTAGCATCATATGGTAAAGATTTCAGTGAAAAGTATATATTAATAGATTTATTAGAAGAAATAAACGAGATTAATGGAATTGAAAGAATTAGACTAGGTTCAATAGAACCACTTTTAATTGATAAAGAGTTTATGTCAAGACTTATAAAATTAGAAAAAATATGTCATCATTTTCATTTATCTTTACAAAGTGGATGTGATGAGACCTTAAAAAGAATGAATAGGAGATATACAACTAAAGAATTTGAGAAAATTGTAAATCTTTTAAGAGAAAACTATAACGATGTTATTCTTACAACAGATATTATAGTTGGATTTCCAGGAGAGACTGAAGAAGAATTTAATAAAACTTATGAATTTTTGAAAAAAATTAATTTTTATAAGATGCATGTTTTTAAATATTCTAAAAGAAAAGGAACAAAAGCAGCTATGATGCCATTACAGATAGATGGTAATATAAAAGAAATAAGAAGTCAAAAACTTATAAAATTATCAAACATAAATGAAATAGAATATAATAAAACATACATTGGAAAAGAAGTACAAGTCCTATTTGAAGAAAGAAAAGATGGATTTTATAAGGGGCATACTAAAAATTATATATTAGTATATTTACCAGAAGAAGATATTCCAAATAATTTAAAAATTGAGAATAAAGTTATAAATGTAAAATGTAAAAAAATAGAAAATAATATTATTGTTGCTACGCTGTAATTTGTTTGTAATATATGTGTAACAAATATTTAATATAAAATAACTTGAATATAATTACAAAATATAGTATAACTTTATTAGTAAAGAGTAAAAATACAAAGGAGGAGTATCAATGGCTGATTTAGGAGAAGAGAAAAAAGTATCTGGAGTTTTTGGTGGAGTACAATTGGGTGGTGAAGAACAACAAGGTGTACAACAAGCAGGAACTATTAGAAATAGTGATTTACCTGTAAAACAAAGTTTTTGGGGTAAATTTAAAGCTTTTTGGTTACAAGAAATTGATTGGAATCGTGAAATTAAAGTTGAATTAACTCCATATCAACAAAAGGTTGAAGATGAAATAAATGAATTCTTACATCAAGAAATCACATGGGGAAAAGTTCATGATTTTCTATTTCAAAAAGTAACCTTTGGGAAAAAAGCAAAACAAAGCAATTAGAAAAATAAAAGAAAGAGGTTGATATATTAATATTTTTTCTGATATTAGTATATCAACTTTTTTACGTATTAAGGAGGATTATATGGCAAAAAATAAAACAATATTTGTGTGTAGTGAATGTGGAAACGAATCAAGTAAATGGTTAGGAAAATGTCCAGCTTGTCAAGCATGGAATAGCTTCTATGAGCAAAAAATAGTTGAGACTAAAAATAAAGATATTAAAGATAAAACTAAAAGTATTCCACAAAAACTAAATTCATATGAAGCAAAAGAAACATTAAGAATAAATACGGGATTTAATGAATTAAATAGAGTACTTGGTGGAGGTCTGGTAAAAGGTTCACTTGTATTACTTGGAGGAGAGCCAGGGATAGGGAAATCAACTTTAATTTTACAAATATGTGATAAGATTAAAGGAGATGGAAAAGTTTTATATGTATCAGGAGAAGAATCAGCAGAGCAAATAAAATTAAGGTCTGATAGGTTAAATATTAATAATGAAGACATTCTATTTTTAGGTGAAACTGATATTGATTTGGTTAATGAAGCAATTATAAATTTAAATCCTAAATTAGTTATAATAGATTCTATACAAACAATGTATTCTGATGAAATAACTGCAGCGGCTGGTAGTGTGAGTCAAGTAAGGGAAATAACTTCACAGGTTATGAGAGTATGTAAATCTAAAGGGATTACGACAATTATTATTGGACATGTTACAAAAGATGGTAATATTGCAGGTCCAAGAGTATTAGAACATATGGTAGATACTGTTTTATATTTAGAAGGCGAAAGGTATTTTTCTTATAGAATATTAAGAGGTGTAAAAAACAGATTTGGCTCTACTAATGAAATTGGCATGTTTGAAATGAAAGAAGAAGGAATGTGTGAGATAACAAACCCATCTGAAATACTAATTTCAGAAAGAGACGATAATCCGGCAGGTTCTTGCATAGTTTCTAGTATGGAAGGAACAAGACCAATTTTAGTTGAATTACAAGCTCTAACATCTCAAACAGTATTTGGATATCCAAAAAGAACTGCAAATGGAATAGATTTTAATAGGTTATCATTATTAATAGCGGTATTAGAAAAAAAAGCAGGGCTTAATTTAAGTTCACAAGATGTGTACTTAAATGTAGTAGGTGGATTAAAAATAAATGAACCATCTATCGATTTAGGAATTATGATGGCAACTGCGTCCAGTTTTAAAAATATACCAATTCCAAAAGATATGATAATAATAGGCGAAGTTGGTTTGACTGGAGAGGTTAGAAGAATTAATCTAATAGAAAAAAGAATAAAAGAAGCGGAGAAATTAGGATTTAAATCTTGTATAATTCCAGAAAGTAACAAAAAAGACTTGAAAGATAAATACAAATTAGATATAATATGCGTTAGAAATATAAATGAAGCTATGAAAAAAGTTGGTATAAAATAACAATCTAAAAAGCAAACTAGAGGTGAAGGGAGTAACATGAAGTGAGAAAAGGCAAAGAAGATAATATTACAGAAATATTAAAGTTAATTGCACCAGGAACCCCAATTAGAGATGGACTAGAGAATATACTAAGAGCAAGAACAGGAGCTCTATTATTAATAACAGACAGTAGTGATGTATTAAAACAAGTTGTAGATGGTGGATTTACAATAAATGAAGAATACTCATCATCAAAATTATATGAACTAGCTAAAATGGATGGAGCTATAGTCCTAAGTGGAGATTTAAAAAAAATATTATATGCGAATGCTCAACTTATACCATCACATGATATTTCAACATTAGAAACAGGTACAAGGCATAGAACAGCCGAAAGAACAGCAAAACAAACAGGTGAGTTAGTAATAAGTATTTCTCAAAGAAGAAGCATAATAACTGTATTTAAAGGAAATGATAGATATATATTAGAAGATACTGATGCTGTGCTTAACAAAGCAAACCAAGCAATTCAAACACTTGAAAAATATAAGAAAGTATTTGATAATAAATTAAGTATATTGAATGAATATGAATTTAATGATATAGTTACTCTAGAAAATGTTATTGTCGCTATACAAAGAGCTGAAATGGTTATGAAAATAGTAGAAGAAATACAAAGACAAATTTATGAGCTAGGTGATGATGGTCGACTTGTTAAAATGCAATTAGAGGAATTGATAGGTGGATTAGAAAAAGAAGAAGAATTAATTATAAAAGATTATATAGTACCAACTAGAAAAAGAAGAACACCTCAGAAAGTGTTAGAAAATCTAGAAGAATTAAGTTATGAAGATTTGTCTAAAGAAGCGGTAATTGCAAAATTATTAGGGTATGAAAATTTTGATAATTATGACGAAGTAGCTGTTTATACAAAAGGTTATAGGATACTAAATAAAGTACCAAGAATGCCGACAAATATTGTAGAAAATCTAGTAGATTCTTTTAAATCTTTTCAACATATACTTGCAGCAGACACTGAAAGTTTAGATGAGGTAGAAGGTATTGGTGAAGTAAGAGCAAGAACAATAAAGCAATCTTTAAGAAGAATGCAGGATCAGTTTATTTTTGATAATTTAATATAAAAAGAAAGGTATGATAAAAAAATGGAAAGAACAAAAAATATATTATGGATAGTTGCTTTAATAGTATTAGTAGTATTAATAGGAGTAGTTGGATTTGGATATTATAAAAAAGCAACAATGGAAGTTAAAAATCCAATTGCGACTATGGAAGTTGAAAATTTTGGAACAATAAAAATGGAATTATATCCAAATCTAGCACCTGAAACAGTTGCAAATTTTGTTACACTTGCAAATAGAGGATTTTATGATGGATTAAAATTTCACAGAATAATAAAAGATTTTATGATTCAAGGTGGAGATAAAGAAGGAACTGGAAAAGGTTCTGCAAGTATCTCAGACCTAAAAGATAATGGAGAAGATAAAGCATATACAATAAAAGGTGAATTTATTGCAAATGGAGTAGATAATAAATTAAAATTTGATGAGGGTGTACTTGGTATGGCAAGAAGTGATTATACGCAACAATCACCAACATTAAAAGAAGAATCATATAATTCAGGAAGTTCTCAATTTTTTATTATGACAAAGAATAACGCTTCTTTAAATGGAAAATACACGTCTTTTGGAAAAGTAATAGAAGGAATGGATGTAGTACATAAAATTGAAGAGGTTGAAGTGAAAGCTGCAGATGGTTCAGAACAAAGTGTAAATTCAGAAGTAAGTACACCTGTAAACGATGTAAAAATTACATCATTAAAAGTTGAAACTAATGGTGTAGATTATGGATTACCAGAAATTTTAACACCTTTTGATTATCAAACATGGATGTATAAACAATATGGAATTGATCCAAGTGCTTTTTCAACAACAGCTGAATAAATAAAAGAATAGTATTTGTTATAAAAATGAAGAATAAAAAAAGAATTTTTCAATCATTTACTGGAAGATTCTTTTTTTGTTAGGAAATAACACTTCGCTAATTGATTGACTTTAGTGGAAAAATATAGTATAATTCTAAATAGTTTAATAGTATTGATCGGAATAAAAATAATAGATAATATGTTGGTTAAGAGAGAAATGTGGCCACATATGATTATTGTCTAGTAAAATTGTGTGCATAATTCTATAACGTTTTTTAAAAACATGTTTAATATTAATAAAAAAGGAAAAAATTATTTTAAACACTTAAAAAGAAAGGAGATTTTATGACAGAAGAAAATAAAAGAAAAATAAACAAAGAAGAAGTAAATAAAACTTCTACAAGAAATCGTAGAACAAGAACTACAAAAGTACAAAATAGAAATGTACAAAAAAATGAAGGAAGGGTATCAAGAAGACCATATCAAAAGAGAAATACAAGAAAGACTGAACAAGAGGAGCAATCAAAAAATACATCTTTAGTTAAAGTAAATGAAAAAAATGCTATAACAATATTTAAAAAGCCTAAATTAAAGATAATACCTTTAGGTGGTTTGCATGAGATAGGAAAAAACATAACAGTTTTTGAATATGAAAATGAGATGATAGTAGTAGATTGTGGATTATCATTTCCAGAAGATGATATGTTAGGAGTAGATTTAGTAATACCAGATATTACATATCTAGAAAGAAATTTAGATAAAATAAAAGGATTAGTTATTACACATGGACATGAAGATCATATTGGAGCTGTACCATATTTATTAAAGAAAATAAATATACCAATTTATGCAACTAAATTAACAGTTGGTTTAATAAAAAATAAACTAGAAGAACACAAATTACTAAGAAGTACAAAATTACATGAAATTAATCAAGGTCAAACTATTAAACTAGGAAAGAATTTTAAAGTAGAATTTATCAGAAGTTCACATAGTATTCCTGACTCTGTTATGCTTGCGATAACAACTCCTGCAGGAACAGTTTTACATACTGGAGATTTTAAAGTGGATTATACTCCAATTGACGGAAAACTAATGGATTTTGGAAGAATTGCAGAATTAGGAAATAAAGGAATCCTTGCATTAATGTCTGATAGTACAAATAGTGAAAGAAAAGGCTTTACAATGTCAGAAAGCTCCGTTGGAGAAGTTTTTGATAGGTTGTTCTTACATTGCCATAAAAGAATAGTAGTTGCTACATTTGCATCTAATGTTCACAGGGTTCAACAAATAGTTAATTGTGCTATCAAATATAATAGGAAAATTGCTGTATGTGGTAGAAGTATGATAAACATGATAGAAACAGCAAGAGAATTAGGATATATTGAATGTCCTCCAAATTTATTCATTGATATAGATATGATTAATAATTATGTAGATGAACAATTAGTAATTATTACAACAGGAAGTCAAGGTGAACCAATGTCAGCATTGACTAGAATGGCGGCAGGAGAACATAGAAAAGTAAAAATAACTCAAAATGATTTAGTTATTATATCTGCAACACCAATACCAGGTAATGAGAAGTTTGTATCAAAAGTTATTGATGATTTAATGCAAATTGGAGCAGAAGTTGTATATAGCTCATTAGAAGATATACATGTTTCTGGACACGCATGTCAAGAAGAACAAAAACTTATTTTAGCATTAACAAAACCTAAATATTTTATACCAGTACATGGAGAGTATAGACAGCTAATTGCTCATAGTGAAACAGCACAAAGTATGGGGATAGATAAAGACAATATAATAATGATGTCAAATGGTAGAGTGTTAGAAATAAATGAAGATGGAGCAGAATTTACCAATATAGTTCCAAATGGTAGAGTTTTAGTAGATGGATTAGGTGTAGGAGATGTTGGAAATATAGTTTTAAGAGATAGACAGCATTTATCACAAGATGGATTAATTGTAATTGTATTAACAATGGATTCATCTACAGGTGAGGTAGTGGCAGGTCCTGATGTAATATCAAGAGGATTTGTATATGTAAGAGAATCTGAAAATTTAATGGATGATGTTAAAGCAGTGGTTAGAAAAGAAATTAAAAAATGTGAAGAAAGAGGAATTCGTGATTGGTCTACAATAAAATCACTAACTAGAGATAACTTAAGAGAATATATATTTACAAAAACCAAAAGAAATCCAATGATTATACCAGTAATAATGGAGATATAAGAGAAAGAGAGGAAAAGTAATGGCAAGTTATAAAGAATTAGCAGATTTAATATTTCCAGATGTAAAGGACAAAGATTTTTATGAAGAAAAATATCCTAGAAGATATTTACCAGAAGGAGCAATGGTACTAAGAGTTGCACCAAGTCCAACTGGTAACGTACATATAGGAACTATATATCAAGCTTTAATTAATAAAATTGCAGCAAAAAGATCTGGCGGGTTATTTTATGCAAGAATTGAAGATACTGATCAAAAAAGAGAAATTGAAGGTGGGATTAAGCAAATAATAGATGCGTTAAATGATTTTGATGTTGCACCAGATGAAGGTATGATATCTGAAGATGAGTGGAATGGAAATTATGGACCTTATAAACAAAGCATGAGAAAAGAAATATATCAATCTTATGCGAAGTATTTATTAGAACAAGGAAAAGCATATCCATGTTTTTGCAGTCAAGAGGAATTAAATGAAATAAGAGCAAAGCAAGAAGCTGCAAAAATAAGACCAGGATATTATGGAGTATGGGCAAAATATAGAAATCTAAGTATACAAGATGCAATTGAGAAGATAAAAAATGGAGAACCATATATTGTTCGTTTTAAATCACAAGGAAGAGAAGATAGAAGGATAAAGCATAAAGATGTTATAAAAGGAAATATAGAATTTCCGGAAAACGATCAAGATATTGTTATAATTAAAGCAGATGGATTGCCTACATATCACTTCGCTCATGCAATTGATGATCACTTAATGGGAACAACACATGTAACTAGAGGAGATGAATGGTTATCATCTGTTCCATTACATTTACAATTATTTTATGAATTAGGATTTAGAGCACCTAAATATGCACATACACCAACATTGCTTAAAAATGATAATGGGAATAAACGTAAAATAAGTAAAAGAAAAGACCCAGAAGCAGCAGCAAGTTATTATATAGAAGAAGGTATTCCAGCAGATGCTGTAAAAGAATATTTATTAAATATAGCAAATTCAAGTTTTGAAAACTGGAGAAGAGCAAATCCAGATAAAGATATTTATGACTTTGACTTTCATTTAAATAAAATGAGTGTAAGTGGAGCATTATTTGATATGGTTAAACTTTTGGACGTTTCTAAGATTGTTATTTCTAAAATGTCAGCAGAAGAAGTATATAAAAAATCATATACATGGGCAGAAAAATATGATGAAGAATTAAAAGATATTTTAAAAAATAAAGAATATTCTTTAAATGTCTTAGGAATAGAAAGAGGAAATAAAAAGCCTAGAAAAGATATAGCTAAATGGTCAGATGTAAAAGAAAATATAATATATATGTATGACGAAAAATTTATGAAATCTGGTATAGATTACCCATATCAAGTAATAAATGAAAAATCTGATATTGATACAATTTTAAAATTATATATAGAAAAGTATTACGATGAAAATGATGATAAACAAACATGGTTTGACAAAATAAAAGAATTAGCAGGAAGTTTAGGATATGCAAGTGAAGTTAAAGAATTTAAAGCAAATCCTGGAATGTATAAAGCACATGTTGGAGATGTAAGTACAGTTTTAAGAGTTGCTTTAACAGGAAGAACTAATACACCTGATATGTATGAAATTATGCAAGTATTAGGAAAAGATTCTATTTTTAATCGATTTGAAAAAGCAATGAAAAAATAAAAAAACTGAACAGCATCATTGTTAGGAGAAAAAGATGGAATATAATGTTGGAGATGTTGTAAGAACAAAAAAACCTCACCCTTGTGGTAGCAAATTGTGGGAAATAACAAGAGTGGGGGTTGATTTTAAATTAAAGTGCCAAAAATGTGAACATGTAGTTGTAATGGAAAGACAAAAAGCTTTAAAAGCTATTACTAAAATAGAAAAGAAAGCGTAACTTAATTACAAAATTCGACATATTATATAATATAGTATTAATCAAAATGCT
The DNA here is from genome assembly GCA_036307105.1 of Clostridia bacterium. Classification (GTDB taxonomy): domain Bacteria; phylum Bacillota; class Clostridia; order TANB77; family CAG-508; genus CAG-269. The sequence continues at coordinate 16,905 of JAXJYD010000007.1, forward strand.
ATATTGGAGGTGACTTAAAGATGGAGCCACAAGAAAAAATCTATTGTTATGATAATAGACCAGAGAAAAAGGATAAAAAAAGAAATTGTTTTGGTATTACAACAATTATTTTATTAGTAGCATTTGCATTTGTTATAGGTTTAATAATTGGTGCAGCTATATCTGAAGCAGTACTTGCAGCTTTACCAGCAGTTATTGTTTTAGCTGTTGTTCTGGGATTACTATTAATTCTAAGCATTATATTAGAAATATGTAATAAAGGAAAGAAAAAAGACAAAGATAAATGCTGTTGCTAAAAAATGGGACAATGGGGACAGTCACCTTTTGTCCCATTTTTGTCGAAATTTGTCTAAAGCACTTCGCGCCTAACGTTGCACAGAAATTTTCTTGGCGAAAATTTCGCGCAAGAACAAATTTACGAAACGCATTACATAGTATAATTTGTAGAAAATTAAAAAATATGCTTTGAAATAATATACTATAAATTTAAGGGCGTTCCGATTTGTTCTAATTATAAATATTCTTCTATATATTTCCAAACTTCATCTTTATAAATTTTCTTTTCAGATGAGAATGGAAGTGTTGTGATATCTCCAATAGGATTAATTTGTTTTTGTAAATCTGAAACAGCAGCATCTACCTTGGTTATGGCAATTTTATCAGCTTTGTTTGCTAAAATGATAAATGGTAATCCTGAAGATATAATATAATTATACATAAGTTTATCATTTGCCGTTGGAGCATGTCTTATATCAATTAAAAATACGATTAAAGAAATTTGCTTTCTATTAAATAAATACTCTTCAATAAAATGACCAACTTGTTCTTGTTCTTTTTTAGACATCTTACTATATCCATAACCAGGTAAATCAACAAAATAGAAAGAATCATCAATATTATAAAAATTGATTTGACGAGTTTTACCAGGTTCACTACTTGTTCTTGCTAATTTTTTTCTATTAATCATTGTATTTATAAAACTTGATTTTCCAACATTAGATTTACCAACTAAAACTATTTCTGGTAAATTGTTTTTAGGGTACTGTTTTGGTCCAACTGCTGAAATTTCAAATTTAGGATTATTAACTAACATTTTATAAATCTCCTCGAATTTAATTTTAATTTATAATTATGAAAGAATTGCTTTTTTACAATGCATATGAAGTATTAATTTATGAGATATGCTTATGCGCACGTTGATATTGATGTTGTTAAGGCTTTGCCTGTTACAACATCAGTATGCAATGCTTTAAATAAATTGTGAAGTTTAACTAAGTAAAAAGTTGATTATTTTGCAATTATTCGGTCTAGTCCACCCATATAAGGCCTTAAAACTTCGGGGACGATAACACTTCCATCAGGCTGATAATTATTTTCTACTATTGATATAAGCATACGAGGAGGTGCAACAACTGTGTTGTTTAAAGTGTGTGCAAAATAATTTCCGTTTTCACCTTTTATTCTAATACCAAGTCTTCTAGCTTGTGCATCAGTTAAATTAGAACAACTTCCAACTTCAAAATATTTCTTTTGTCTTGGAGACCATGCTTCAACATCACAAGATTTTGCTTTTAAATCTGCTAAATCTCCTGAACAGCATTCTAAAGTCCTTACTGGTACGTTCATACTTCTAAAAAATTCCACTGTATAAGACCACATTTTATCATACCAATCCCAACTATCTTCAGGTTCACAAACAACTATCATTTCTTGTTTTTCAAATTGATGTATTCTATACACACCACGTTCTTCAATTCCATGTGCACCTTTTTCTTTTCTAAAACAAGGAGAATAAGAAGTCATTGTATATGGCATATTTTCTTTTTTTAAGATTTGGTCTTTAAATTTACCAATCATTGAGTGTTCAGAAGTACCAATTAAATACAAATCTTCACCTTCGATTTTATACATCATTGCATCCATTTCTTCAAAACTCATAACACCAGTAACTACATCACTACGAATCATATAAGGTGGAATACAATAAGTAAATCCTTTATTTATCATAAAGTCTCTAGCATATGTTAAAACTGCAGAATGAAGTCTTGCAATATCTCCCATTAAGTAGTAAAAACCATTTCCAGCAACTCTTCTAGCACTATCTAGATCAAGTCCACCCAAATGCTCTAAAATTTCACCATGAAATGGTATTTCATAATCCGGAACGATAGGTTCTCCAAATTTTTGAATTTCAACATTTTTACTATCATCTTCACCAATAGGAACAGACTCATGCATTATGTTAGGTATTTTCATCATTTTTTCTTTTATTTCTTTAGAATATGTATTTTCTAATTCCTCATTTTGAGATAATTTCACATTAATTTCATTAACTTGTTTTTTTACATTTTCTGCTTCTTGCTTTTCTCCAGATTTCATTAAAGAACCGATTTGTGAACTTAAATTTTTTCTTTCTGCTCTTAAATTATCACCATTTAATTTTGCTTCTCTATTTTTTTTATCTAATTCTATTATTTCATCAACTAATATTATTTTTTGATCCTGGAATTTTTTCTTAATATTTTCTTTAACTATTTCAGGATTTTCCCTTAAAAATTTAATATCTATCATTATTGTAATGCTCCTTTCTTAGCGAAGATTTCGCGCAAGAACAAATTTAAGGAACGCTTTTATATTTTTAATTTGATGTAATTATATATTTATGAATTTAAAATAAACTTATTGGCGTTCCAATTTGTTCTAGTATATATATTTATTTTGTATAGTCTGTGTCAATTTTTTCTACTAATTCAAATCTATGATTTTGTCCAGTTATATTATCAGGTCTATCTGGAATTTCTGATAAAAACATTTTTTCAGGTTTTACAAAAATAAATTTTCCATCTTCTTTATTATATAAGCGTTTATATACAACCATTCTTTCTTGAGTTTCCGAGTCATAAGCAACATTTTCTACAAAATAGTAGTTACCTTTAAAGTGGCGATATACTTTCCCTATTTTAACTTCTTCCATATTTTTACCTCCGTATTTAAAAATTATAACAATTATATAGCATTATTAAGAAAAAATCAAGAAAACTATTGACAAATGTACAAAAAACATTGTATAATATTTATTGTTACAAGAAGAAGTCAAACTTCTCACCTTATCTAAGTTATGGAAAAAGGTTAGAATTTAATAAATATAGCTAAGTGTTTAGCTAATTTTATTTTGGATTTGGCTTGTAACAAAAGTCGAATTTTTTTATTTTGGAGGTGTTTTTTATAAAACAAGAATTACCAATTAATAGACAAATTAAAGCAAAAGAAGTTCAATTAATAGGAGAAAATGGAGAAAAATTTGGAATTATTGCTTTTGATGATGCTTTAGCAAAAGCTGAAGATAAAAATCTAGATTTAGTATTAGTTGCACCAAATGCAACACCAGTAGTTTGTAAGATAATGAACTATGGAAAGTATAAATTTGAACAAGCTAAAAAAGAAAAAGAAGCAAAGAAAAAGCAAAAAATTTTAGAAATGAAAGAATTAAGAGTTACTCCTAATATTGAAGAACATGATTTTGGATTTAAATCTAAAAATGCTAGAAAATTTCTAACAGACGGAAATAAAGTAAAAATTACAGTTAGATTTAGAGGAAGAGAAGTTAATAATTCTAAAGCAGGAGAAGTTGTATTAAATAAATTTATTGAAAATTTACAAGATATAGCTATAGTAGAAAAGAAACCTAAATTAGAAGGTAGAAATATGTTTACAGTTTTAGCTAAAAAAACAGATAAATAATCTGTAAATATAAATAATATAAAAGCGAAAGGAGTTTTAAATTATGCCAAAATTAAAAACCAATAAAGCTGCAAAGAAAAGATATTCTTTAACAGCTACAGGAAAAGTTAAAAGAACAAAATCAAACAGAGGACACTTATTTGCAAACAAGACAAAAAGACAAAAAAAATCAGGAAAAGTTCAAGATGCTTATGCAAGCAAAACTTGTGAAAAAACTATTAAAAAATTATTACCATATGGTAACTAAATCGTAGAATTAGAAAAAGGGAAGGTGAATAATAAATGGCAAGAGTAAAAACAGCAAGAACAACAAGAGCAAGACATAAAAAAATATTAAAACAAGCTAAAGGATATTATGGAGCAAAAAGTTATAGGTTTAGAAATGCTAACCAAGCAGTTATGAAATCATTATCTTACGCATATGTAGGAAGAAAAGATAAAAAGAGTAATTTTAGAAAATTATGGATAGCAAGAATAAATGCTGCTGCAAGAATGAACGGAACAACATATAGCAAAATGATTGCTGGATTAAAGAAAGCTAATGTAACAATTAACAGAAAAATGTTAGCTGAAATAGCAGTAAGTGATCCAAAAGCCTTTACAGAAATAGCTGAAATAGCAAAAAAAGCATAGTAAAATATAGAGAAGAATAACAAAAAAAGTTATTCTTCTCTATTAAATTGTAGTAGTGTATAATAATGTTAGTTAAAAGTCTATGAATCTATTGGATAAACGATTGATAAAAAATCATGTGAAGATTTAAACAAACGAAAAAATATAATTTTATAAAATCTTGATTTTTTCCATATTTTAGAGTATACTTTTATTAGTAAAAAAGGAGAGATTAGATGAAAGCAATAGAAATAAGAAATAAATACTTAAACTATTTTAAAAATAAAGGACATAAGGTAATTCCATCAGCACCATTAATACCAGAAAATGATCCGTCTGTATTATTTACAACTGCTGGAATGCAGCCACTAGTACCTTATTTATTGGGAGAAAAACATCCAGAGGGAACAAAACTTACAGATTATCAAAAATGTGTAAGAACAAACGATATAGAAGAAGTTGGAGATAATAGACATTTAACATATTTTGAAATGCTTGGAAACTGGTCTTTGGGTGATTATTTTAAAGAAGAATCAATAGCAATGAGTTATGAATTTTTAACTAAGGAATTAGGAATACCAAGTGAAAAACTATCTGTAACGGTATTTAAAGGAGATGAAGATTGCCCTAGAGATGAAGTTGCTGCAAACGCTTGGAAAAAAGCAGGGATATTAGAAGACCATATATATTATTATGGGAAAAGCGATAACTGGTGGATAGCAGGAGAAGAAGGACCTTGTGGGCCTGATACAGAAATGTTCTATGATACAGGAAAACCAGCATGTTCAGATAATTGCGGGCCATCATGTGACTGTGGTAAATATGTTGAAATTTGGAATAATGTATTTATGGAATATTTTAAAGATAAAAATGGATATTCAAAATTGAAACAAAAAAATGTTGACACAGGTCTTGGATTAGAAAGAATGGCAATGTTATTACAAGGAAAAGAAACACCTTTTGATACTGAACTTTTTGCACCAGTAATGAAAAAATTAGAAGAACTACAAAAAGTAGATAGTATAGAAAGTAGAAGAATAGTTGCAGAACATTTACGTTCTAGTATGATGATAATATCTGATGGAGGAAGACCAAGTAATTTAGATAGAGGATATGTTTTAAGAAGATTAATTAGAAGAATGATAAGACATATGAATAAATTACAAATAGATTTAAATGAGTTATCAACACTAGTAGATATAAATGTTAGAACTTTAAATGAAATGTATCCAGAACTTGAAAAAAATAAAGAAACAATTAAATCTGTAATTATAGAAGAAAAAGATAAGTTTGTAAAAACTTTGCTAAACGGAGAAAGAGAATTCCAAAAAGAAATTAATAAATTAAATGGAAGTAAGTTAATCTCAGGACAGGTTGTATTTAAATTATACGATACTTATGGATTCCCACCAGAAGTAACAAAGGAATTAGCAAAAGAAAATGGATATGAAGTAGATTTAAAAGAATTTGAAGAATTATTTAAAAAACATCAAGAAAAATCAAGAGCAGGTTCAGAAGCAAAATTTAAAGGAGGTTTGGCTGAACAAACTGAAGAAACAATTAAATATCATACAGCAACACATCTTTTAAATGCAGCATTAAAACAAGTAATTGGAAAAGACGCACATCAAAGAGGATCAAACATAACAGTAGATAGAATGAGATTTGATTTTAACTGTGATCATAAATTAACAGATGAGGAAAAAAAACAGGTAGAAGATTTAGTAAATCAATGGATAAAAGCAGGACTTGATGTTACAAAAGAGGAAATGAAAAAAGAAGATGCAATTAAATCAGGTGCAGAATGTATGTTTATTGAAAAATATCCAGACATAGTAACAGTATATACAATAGGAGATGTTTCAAAAGAATTATGTGGAGGACCTCATGTAAAAAATACAAGTGAGCTTGGAACATTTAAAATCAAAAAAGAAGAATCAAGCTCATCAGGAGTTAGAAGAATTAAAGCAATTCTTATAGAAAAATAACTAATTGTTACAGTTCAATAATTTTATGGGTTTGCTGTCCTGTTTAATCGTGATAGTTTCTAAATAGACATATTATTGAACTATAACAACTAAAATTTTAATAAATGGAGGAATTTAACATGGATGATTGTTTATTTTGTAAAATAATAAAAGGAGAAATACCATCAGAAAAAGTATATGAAGACGACGAAATACTTGCTTTTAAAGATATAAATCCAGCAGCACCTGTTCATATATTAGTAATACCAAAAAAACATATTGATTCTATTGCAAAGATGGAAAAAGAAGATGAAGCTTTAGTTGGAAAAATATATACAGTTATAAATAAAATTGCAGAAGAGCAAAGAGTAAAAGAAGATGGATTTAGAGTGATTGTAAACTGTGGTAAAAATGGTGGACAAGAAGTAATGCATTTACATTTTCACTTACTTGCAGGAATTAAATTAGGAGAAAAAATAGTTTAGTTTAAACCTATTCCATTTCGTGAATTTTTATGTTATAATTAAATTGATGTTAGTTATACGGAGGTAAAAATAATGTTTGAGAGTAAATATAGTAAATTATTAACAGTAATATTAGTAATAGTGATTGTTGGAATTATTGGATTATTAGGGTTCCTAGCTTATGATTATTTCCAAAATGCAATGATAACAAAAGATACATCTGATTTTGTTGACAATTTTCAAGGTGAAGTATCAGATGGTTCAGCAGATAACACCGGAACAGAGAATAATGAAAGTGGAGAAGATCCATTTAATCAAATAAAAGATGCACAAACTTCTTCTTCAAGCTCAAAAAGAAGAACATATCAAGGGTTTGGAGTTCTTGGTACAATGGAAATTCCAACAATAAACTTTAAATATCCTGTACTCGAAAAAGTAACCAAAAAATCAATAGAAACTGCAGTAGCTTTTCTATATGGTTCAGGATTAAATCAACCAGGAAATACAGTAATTATAGGTCATAATTACAGAAACGGATTATTTTTCTCTAATAATAAAAAATTAAATATAGGAGATAAAATATATATAACAGATAATGATGGAAAAAAACTAACATATACAATATATAATAAATTTGAAACAACACCTGAAGATACATCATTCTATCAAAGAGATACAGGAGGAAAGGCAGAAGTTACATTATCAACATGTACTGATGATAGTAAAGCAAGATTAATTATATGTGCAAAAACAGAATAAAATAAGAATTATAAAGTAAAGGAATTTTTGAAAATTCCTTTATTTTATATAATAGGAAAGTCATCCTTTCCTATTATATAAAAGCGCTTCGCGCCTAACGTTGCACAGAAATTTTCTTGGCGAAAATTTCGCGCAAGAACAAATTTACGGAACACATTACATAGTATAATTTGTAGAAAATTAAAAAATATGCTTTGAAATAATATACTATAAATTTAAGGGCGTTCCGATTTGTTCTTATATTGTATATAATATGAAAGAAAATATAAATTAATTAAGGAGACTCAAGATGAACGAAAAACAGGCGAAAAATAGAATAGAAGAATTAAGAAAAGAAGTAGAATACCATGCAAAAAAATACTATGATGATGATAGCCCTGAAATTTCAGATTTCGAATATGATATGCTAATGGTAGAACTTCGTAATTTAGAAAAAGAATATCCACAGTTTCAATCAAAAGAATCATTAACGCAAAAAGTTGGTGGACATGTTAAAGAAGGATTTAAAAAAGTAACACATGAGGTTCCTCTTCAAAGCTTGCAAGATGTATTTAGTATAGAAGAAGTAGTTGACTATGTTAATAAAATAAATGAAAAAGCTAAAGAAAATGGAATTGAAAAAAATAAATATGTAGTAGAAACAAAAATAGATGGACTCTCTGCAGCAATTGAATATAAAAATGGAAAATTTGTAAGAGGTGCAACAAGAGGAAATGGACTAGTTGGAGAAGACGTAACTGAAAATATAAAAACAATAAAAACAATACCAATGGAATTAAAAGAAAAAATTGATATAACTGTTAGAGGTGAAATATTTATATCTAAAGATGATTTTGAAAAAATGAACCAAGAAAGAGAAGAAAATGAAGAAGAATTATTTGCGAATGCAAGAAATGCAGCAGCAGGTTCGCTTAGACAATTAGATAGTAAAATAACTGCAAAAAGACCATTAGATATTTATATATTTAATGTTCAAAAAATTGATGGAAAACAATTTAATTCTCATTTTGAAGAATTAGAATATTTAGACAAGTTAGGATTTAATGTGAATCCTGTACGTATTCCTTGTAAAGATATAAAAGAAATAAAAAAGGCAATTGAAAAAATAGGAAATGACAGAGAAAAATTAACATTTGGAATAGATGGAGCTGTTGTAAAAGTAGATGAATTAAATTTTAGAGAAATCCTAGGAACAACAGCTAAAACTCCGAGATGGGCTATTGCATATAAATATCCACCAGAGAAAAAAGAAACAAAATTAAAAGATATAATTTGCCAAGTAGGAAGAACAGGTGTAATTACTCCTATGGCAATATTAGAACCTGTAAAAGTAGCTGGTTCAACAATTTCAAAAACTACACTTCATAATGAAGATTTTATAAAACAAAAAGAATTAAAAATAGGAGATACTGTAGTAATTCAAAAAGCAGGAGATGTAATACCAGAAATTGTTAGAGTAAATAAAGATAAAAGAACAGGTAAAGAAAAAGACTTTGAAATGCCAAAGAAGTGTCCAGTATGTGGTGCAGAGACATTAAGAATAGAAGGAGAAGCGGCAGTTAGATGTACAGGAATAGAATGCCCTGCAAAACTATTTAGAAATTTAGTACATTTTGTATCAAGAGAAGCAATGAATATAGATGGACTTGGAGAAAGTATAATTGGACAATTATTAGAAAGAAAACTAATAGAAAATATTGCAGACATATATACGCTAGAATTTAAAGATCTAGCTTCATTGAAAAAGAATGGTAAGAAATTTGCACAAAATTTAATTGATAGTATAAATAGAAGTAAGGAAAATGATTTATATAGATTAATAACTGCATTAGGAATAAGACATGTTGGTACAAAAGCCTCAAAAATATTAGCAAAAAAATATAAAAATATAGATAATTTAATGGCAGCTACATCGGAAGAACTTAGTATGATAGATGATATAGGACCAATAGTAGCAGACAGTATAAGAGAATTCTTTTTACAAGATCAAACAATAGACCTAATAAAAAGGTTGAAGAATTCAGGAGTTAATACACAAAATTTAGAAGAAGAAAGTGGAGATAATAGATTTGAAGGAAAAATTTTTGTATTAACAGGAAGTTTAGAAAAATACACAAGACAAGAAGCATCAGATATAATAGAAAAATTAGGTGGAAAAACATCAAGTACAGTATCTAAAAAAACAAGTTATGTATTAGCAGGAGAAGAAGCAGGAAGTAAACTTACAAAAGCACAAAATTTAGGAATAGAAATAATAACAGAAGAACAATTTCAAGAAATGTTGGGACACTGGGGACAGTCATGATTTGTCCCATAATAGGAAAGTCATCCTTTCCTATTATGGAATAAGCGCTTCGCGCCATACATTGCACAGAAATTTTCTTGGCGAAAATTTCGCGCGAGAACAAATTTACGGAACTCATTACATAGTATAATTTGTAGAAAATTAAAAAATATGCTTTGAAATAATATACTATAAATATAAGGGGCGTTCCGATTTGTTCTATTGTTGTCAAAAAATGTCGAATACAACATACTATAATGGAGGATTATATGGAAAATTATACATTTGAAAAAATGTGGATGGATTTAAGGGATGGATATCAAATATATTATACTTATGTAGGAAATAGATATGTGTTATTTAAAACAGCAGAAAATTGCTATACACAAAAATTATTATCTAATAACAAAAAAAATCCACAACCTAGAATGCTAATGTTAACACTAAAAAGAGTAAGAGAAATGTTTCCAAACATGGAAGATATAGAATATAAAATAGGAGATTTTTAAAATAAAATTGTTACAATTCACGGCCAATTTTGATTTGTTCCCGGAAGTATGTATATTATTAGCGTGAATTGTAACATGAAATTATGATTTATTATAAAAGATATTTCATATTTATTGTAAAATTATAAATATGTGTTATAATAGTAAAAAAATATTTTTTTAGGAGTATTATATGGCTACAATAATTGATGGAAAAAACTTAGCAAAAAAAATAAGACAAGATTTAAAAGAAGAATGTGATGAATTAAAAAAGAACGGTATTAATCCAAAACTTGCAGTAATTATGGTTGGAGATGATCCAGCTTCTAAAGTATATGTTAGAAACAAAAGTAAAGCATGTGAAGATGTTGGAATTGAATATGAGGAATTTCTCTTAAAAGAAGAAACAACACAAGAAGAATTAATTGACTTAATAAAAAAACTAAACAACGATAAAACTATAAATGGAATTCTGTTACAAAGTCCGATACCAAAGCATTTAAATATAAACGAAGCATTTAAAGCAATAACATATATGAAAGATGTAGATGGATTTACACCAGCTAGTGTAGGAAAATTATGTATTGGTGAGGATACATTTATTTCATGTACACCTTATGGTGTTATGAAAATGTTTGAAGAATATAATATAGATTTAACAGGAAAAGATGTTGTTATTTTAGGAAGAAGTAATATTGTTGGAAAGCCATTAATACAATGTTGTCTTCAAAAAAATGCAACTGTCACTGTTTGCCATTCTAAAACTAAAAATCTTGCAGAACATACAAAAAGAGCAGATATAGTAATATCTGCAATTGGTCAATCAAAATTTGTTAAAGCTGATATGATAAAAGATGGAGCTGTTATAATTGATGTTGGAATAAACAGAGGAGCAGATGGAAAATTAACAGGTGACGTTGATTTTGAGAATGTAGAAAAAAAGGCAAGCTATATAACTCCAGTACCAGGAGGAGTAGGACCTATGACAATTGCAATGCTTATGAATAATGTAATTAAGGCTACAAAAGAACAACACAATGAGAAATCTAATTTGTAAAGTTATAAAAATAAAAAAATAAATAAAGGGGCATTATTGGTTTTATTAATAATGTCCTTATTTATATAATAGGAAATTTTTTCGAATTTCCTATTATATAAATAAACATTGCACAGAAAATTTCAAAGAAATTTTCGCACACGAACAATTAAACGTGGGCTGAACTTTACATTAAAAAAATTGAAAATTTATGTCAGCCCACTATTGTTCTATTGTTAAAAAAATTTAAAGGAGGAAATTAAAATAGAAAATTTAGAAAATAAAAAATATTGGATATGGTTTTCTTTAATTAAAAATCTAGGAGCAAGAAGAAAATTAAGATTACTAGAAATATATAAAAATCCAGAAACAATTTATAATTTAAAAAAGAATGAACTTTTAAAGATAGAAGGTATAGGAGAAAAAATTGTTCAAAATATTTTAGATGATAATATTAAAAAAGAAATAAAAAAGCATATTACTTATATGGATAAAAATGATATTGATATTATATCTATAAACGAAGAAAAATATCCGAAAATTTTAAAAGAAATATATGATCCACCAATTAGTTTATATGTAAAAGGAAATACAGAAATATTAAACAATAAAGCTATTGCAATAGTAGGATGCAGAGATGCAACAGAATATGGAAAAAAAGCTGCTAAATATTTTTCATATAATTTAAGTAAAGATGGGATTAATATTGTAAGTGGTTTAGCCAGAGGAATTGATAGTTATGCTCATATTGGAAATATTTGTGCACAGGATGAGGAAAGTGAGAAAAAACAAAAAACGGATAAGTTAAAGATAAATATGCTAGAATATAACCATCAATACGGAAAAACAATAGCAGTTGTGGGAAATGGATTAGATATAGTATATCCAAAAGAAAATATATTTTTATTCGATAAAATAATTGAAACAGGAGGAGCAATTATATCTGAATATCCTTTAGGAACCAAGCCTGACAAAATGAATTTTCCAGCACGAAATAGAATAGTTAGTGGAATAAGTAAAGGGATAATTGTAGTTGAGGCAAAAGAAAAAAGTGGTACTTTAATTACAGTTGATTTTGCCTTAGAACAAGGAAGAGATGTTTATGTGGTACCAGGGAATATCAACTCTATAAATTCAGTTGGGACAAATGATTTGATAAAACAAGGAGCTAGATTAGTAACAAATTATATAGACATAGATTTATAGTGTTATATTTCTACTCTGTATTTCTCATATTTATTACATAAATTTAAAGTTGTTCTATTTTTAATTTCTTCTTTTGAAATTAAATATATTTCTTTATTTTCAGTTAATATAAAAATATAATCTATATTTGTATCAATTATTGTTTTATAAGTTTTTCCTTTAGTTCCACCACAACTTTTTAAAGCTACTTGATATACTCCGTTTTTTCTTTTGCATCCAGTAGCTTTAACTTGAACAGTTTTTAGAATGTTGTTTTTTTCAATAACTAAATCATAATCCTGAGTATCATTTAAAGGAATAGAAACAGTATAATTATTAGTAGAAAAATAAGCTATAGCCATTCCTAGACCAGAATTTCCTTTTTCTTTATTTGTTATAAAATCCATATTACCTCCGAAAGTATGTTTGATAGAATTATAAAAATAAAATACAACGTATAGTTGTATTTTATGGTGCCGATGACGTAGACATTTACAACTCGTTAGCTCTCTTGACGATTGATATTAAAATCAATCAAACTAAAATTATATTAGCAGATTATTAAATAAAAATCAAGTCAGCTATTAAAAAATATTTTACAAAAATTTGTTTGTTTTATATTGCTTTTAAGTTTCGGTTTTTTGAAGAAATAAATCTTAGAAAATAATCAAATTGGTAAATTATGTCAGATAGCCCACAGCTTTTATCGATTTGATTATTTTTAGGTTTGCTTAATAAACCTATTGAAATAGGTTACATAACTATA
>JAXJYD010000008.1:0-116585 GCA_036307105.1 Clostridia bacterium
ACGTTGCACAGAAATTTTCTTGGCGAAAATTTCGCGCAAGAACAAATTTACGGAACGCATTACATAGTATAATTTGTAGAAAATTAAAAAATATGCTTTGAAATAATATACTATAAATTTAAGGGCGTTCCGATTTGTTCTGCTTTTCAATTATTTATAATTATCGGCCGTAAATAGTAACATGTTAACAAAAGTTGACAAAATTCCAACTAAATTTGCTAGACTTTTTTTATTGCTTATATTATAATTTGATTAAGTCAGGAATGATCAATAAAAATAAAAGGGAGAAATAAAAAGATGAAATTTAATGAAAAATTAGTAAAATTAAGAAAAGAGAATTTACTATCACAAGAGGAGTTGGCAGAAAAATTAGGAGTAACTAGACAAACAATATCTAAATGGGAATTAGAACAAACAACACCTGATATGGATAAATTATCACAAATATCAAAATTATTTAATGTATCTGTAGATGAGTTATTAAATGAAGCTGATGAACCAATAAAAGCAAATCAAACTTCAGATAAAAATAATAATAAGAAAAATACAGCAATTGTAATAATACTAATAATTATATTAATAGTTGTTCTTGGAGGAGTAGGAATATCTATTTTTTATAAACCTGCAAATTCTGTAGAAAATGGAAAGGAAAATGTTGGAATAATAGAAAGTATAGTAGATTCATTTATGAATACTTTTGATAAAATAATGAAAAAGGGCGAGGAGATAAAGAACAAAAACGATCAAGAATTTAAAGAAGAACAAAGAAAAATGAGAGAAGAGATGCAAAACTGGTATGACGAACAAACAAATAAAATGAATGAAGAATATGAAAAGAAAAAGAATGAAGTATATGATTCATACAATAAAAGTGTACAAGAAACGAATGAACGATATCAGCAACAATACGAACAACAAAAAAATCAAGTTTTAAATAATATGGGATTTTAGATAAAAAATTTGAATTATATTAATTGAAAAGGAATGATATAGTTATGGTTTATTTAGGAATTATTCTAGCAATTATTATTATATATATTCTAGCAAAATACAATAAACTAATTAAATTAAAAAATAAAGTTAAACAATCTGAATCAGGGATAGATGTTTATTTAAATCAAAGATTTGACTTAATTCCAAATCTTGTTGAATGTGTAAAAGGTTATGCTAACCATGAAAAAAGTGTAATAGAAAATGTTACAAAAATGAGAACTGAATATATGAGAACAAATAAGAATTTAAAAAAGGCAGAAGAATTAAATAATAGCATGAATGGTATACTTGCAATAGCAGAAGGATATCCAGAGCTAAAAGCAAGTGAACAATTCTTAAATTTACAAAAAAATCTATCAAAAATAGAAAGCCAGCTTCAAGCAGCAAGAAGGATATATAATAATGATGTAACAAAATACAATACAAAAATAGAAACAGTACCTACAAATTTAATAGCAAGTATGTTTGGAATGAAAAAAGCAGATTTATTCCAAATAGAAGAATACAAAAGAGCAAATATAGATATTGGAAGTGAATTAAATTAATGGAAAAAGATTTTGAAAGTTTTTATAGTAAATGCATAAATGAAAATGAACTAAATGATATATGGAAAAATACTAAACAAGAAAAGAAAAGGAGAAAGCTAATTAGTATTCCACTTATATTAACCGTAGATTTATTATTAATATTTTGCTTTACAAATATATTTAGTAATTTTGGTGCAAGATATGGTTTATTTCCTTATATATTTATAATTCCGCCAATATTAATAATAGATGTATTTATATTAGCAATAATTAGTTTAGCATTTTCAAAAAAGACAAGACTATATAATGATGTCTTCAAAGAAAAAGTTATGGATAAAATTTTTAGAAACTTTTTAAATGATGCTGATTATATTCCTAAAAAAGAAATGCCACAATCTATATATAGAGAGGGAAAATATGATGGATATTATAACAGATACTATTCAGATGACTATGTAGAAGGAAATATTGATGATAAATATTTAATAAAAATGGCAGAAGTAACAACTGAGCATGAAAAAACAACAACAGATTCAGACGGAAATACTCATACAGAAACAACAACTATATTTAGTGGACTATTTGCTAAAATTAATATAGGAAAGTCTATAAAAACGGAATTAAGAATAGGAACAAATAGAACTATATCAAAAAAGAAAAGATTAGAAATGGATTCTGATGAATTTGAAAAATATTTTGATGTAAGCAGTACAAACGATATAGTTGGTATGCAAATATTAACACACGACATAATGGATATGTTAGTTGATTTTAGAAATAAGTTAAAAATGCCATTAGATATATTAATTAGAGATGATATGATGTATATAAGATTACATGTTGGTAAAATGTTTGAAGCAAAGTTTAATAAAAATGCTGTAATTGATAAACAAATTTTACAAAGATATTTTGATATTGTAAACTTTATATATAGCTTATCTAAAAAGATGATAAAAACAATAGAAGAAACTGAAACTTAGGTATAGATTTAGTTAATTATATTATATATCATAATTATCTCTCAGCATAGCTGTGGGATTACACTAAAGTTATCAGATAGAGAGTGTTGAGACATAACACTTTCTTTTTTTTATAATATATGTTATAGTTAATATAAATTAATCAAGTAGGAGATATAAATTAATGAAAGTAACATGTGGTACAGATATTATAGAAATAGAAAGAATAAAGACAAGTATAGAAAATTTAGGCGAAAAGTTTTTAAATAGAGTATTTACTAAAAAGGAAATAGAATATTGTGAAAGTAAAAATAAGCAAAAATATCAGCATTATGCTGCAAGATTTGCAGCAAAGGAAGCGGCTTTTAAAGCTTTATCATGGAAAATAGAAGATAAGTACAATATTAAATGGACAGACTTTGAAATTTTAAATGATGAGCAAGGAAGACCATATATTAAAATAATAAACATTGATTTATGTGATATTGAGAATATAGATATAAGTATATCACATTGTAAAAATTATGCAGTTGCAAACGTAACGATTTTAGCAAAATAAAAATGGAACAATGGGGACAGGCACAAACTGTCCCACTTTTGTAATAAAATGTCGAATTCGACAAAATTTAATTAAAATGAAACAAAAGAAGACTGTCCCCGTTTGTTCCACAAAAGTGAAAGGATAGTGTAGTTATGAAATTTTTTGATAATCATGCTCATTTGGATGATGAGAAATTTGATGAAGATAGAGATGAAATATTAGAAAAAATACATAATGATGAAATAGATAAATTTGTTTCAGCTGGATATAGTTTGGAAAGTTCAAAAAAATCAATAGAGTTATCTAAAAAATATGTTTTTATATATTCAACATGTGGTATTTCACCAAATGATATTCCACAAACTGAAGAAGAATTGTGGAAAGAACTTGGAAAAATTAAGAAACTAGCAAAAGAAAATATTAAAGTTGTAGCAATAGGAGAAATTGGATTAGATTATCATTGGAACACTGATAATAAACAATTACAAAAAAAGGCTTTTATAGAACAAATTAAAATTGCAAATGAATTAAATCTTCCAATTCAAATTCACACTAGAGATGCGGTAATGGATACTTTAGAGATATTAAAACAAAATAATGTTTTAAAAAAAGGAATTTTCCATTGTTGCCCATTAAATCGTGAACTTGTAAAAGAAGGATTAAAACTAGGGTTTTATATCTCATTTGCAGGGCCTATTACATTTAAAAATTCAAAAAATGCGAACGAAATAATTAAGATGGTACCAAATGAAAAAATGTTGATTGAAACAGATAGTCCATATCTTTCGCCTGAACCATTAAGAGGAAAAAGAAATGACCCTAGAAATGTAAAATTAATTGCAAAAAAAATAGCTGAAGTAAAAAACATTTCAATTGAAGAAGTTGCTAAAATAACATATGAAAATGCAATGAAAATATTTGATTTAGGATAAATAAATAATATTATAAATATAAAAACCGCGCTGATATTAAACAGCGCAGCTGGAGGTTAATCTGGAATCAAATATTCCAGTACATCATTCATATCTTTTAATGATGCGAATTCTGCATATTTAAGAAATGAAATCATAATTTTGTCGCTATCGCTGGAATCTGAAATTGTCCGTGCAATTATTCCGAAAAATCCTTTAGCATAATTAAGTATTAATTGGCCATGATCTTTGCCATGATATTTTAAAAATTCTTCAGTTTTCGATAAAACTTCTTTCGATAAAACTATAGAATCAAACAAATCATTTAGATCTTGGTAATATTTTTCTTTTGGGGTGCTGCTGCCAAAATTTTTCAAAACGAATTTTTTTTCAGGATCGTCCAAAAACTGAATTATAATTGCAGATTTTTTTATTCTACTTTCAAAAGATTTTGTCATAGTAATCCTCCTTATTAAAATATAAATTTTTATATGACACCTTTATTATACCTGAAAATAGGGGGAAAGTCAACAAGGTAGACATAAAAAACGCAGAATTCTAAAAAAATATATATTTTAAAATATAAAAAAGATTGGGATTCAAATGTCCCAATCTTAAACTCTTATTTGTTATTTCCAAAATCAACTTTAACATTTTTTCTAGCTTCATCGCTTTCAGCTTTAAATAAATCGCGAGGTGTAAAGTTAAACATTCCAGCAATAATGTTAGAAGGAAATACTTGGATTTTTGTGTTATATCTTGTTACTGTATCATTATAAAACTGTCTTGAAAAAGATATTTTATTTTCTGTATTTCTTAATTCTTCAGATAATTCAGAAAAGTTTTGATTTGCTTTTAAATCTGGATAATTTTCAGAAACTGCCATTATTGTTTTTAATGCACCTGATAATTGACTATCAATTTCTGCTTTTTCAGAAACAGTGCTAGAATTTGCCCAAGATGTTCTAAGTGCAGTTATTTTTTCAAAAGTTTCTTTTTCGTGTGTCATATAACCTTTTACTGTTTCAACAAAATTAGGAATTAAATCAAATCTTCTTTGTAATTGTACATCAATTTGACTCCATGCATTATCAACTTTCATTCTTGCCTGAACTAAACCATTGTATATAGAAATAATGAAAAAAGCTAATAGAATTATAATAGCTAAAATAATTAGAATAGTCATATTTATTCCTCCTTGTATTTATATTTGATATTATAGTAACATATTTATGGAATTTATACAATAAAAAAATAGAAAAATAAATGCTATTTTTTGGTAATATTTTTAAATTAAATACATATAATAAGGGAGGAAGATATTTTGGACAAATTTCATAATTTGACAAAAAAAGAAAAAAATAGTATAATATAGATGTTGCCAAAAAGGAGGTAATAAATTTTTATGAAAAAAGAAGAAAAAGCTTCATTTTCGATAATAAAAATAATATGTGTTAGTATTATCTTAATTTTGATATCAGGAATAGGGGTTATGGCAGTAAATACAGATATAAAGGATGTAAAAATTGTTCTTCAGAATGGTTATGAAATGCCAGCCTCAACCTTAAAGAAAACTGTATCAGAAGTTTTAGAAGAAAATAGCATAGTATTAGAAGAAAATCAAAAAACTATACCAGATTTAGATGCAGAAATAATAGATGGTCAAGTTATTAAGATAACAGATAAATCATATACAGAAGTTCAAATAGCAAAAGTTTCAGAAGAAGGAGTAGAAACTTCGTTAGAAGAATTGCTAAAAAATTATGCTCCAATTACTGAAAAGATTATAGTAGAACAAGTTACAATACCTTATGAAACAGTCACAAAAAATAATGTTGGTACAGAAAATGATACAACAAACAAGGTATTACAACAAGGTAAAGATGGATTAAAAGAGATAACAAGTAAAGTAAAATATCAAAATGAAGTAGAAATTGAAAGAAAAGTTATTTCAGAGGTTATAATAAAAGAACCTGTAAATAAGATAGTGCAAGTTCAAAAAAATATTCAAACTTCAAGAGCATCAAGCTTACCAAGAACTTCTACAGAAGTGGGAAGTACAACTGCAACAGTAAATGGAGAAACATACAAAATTACCGCATATTGTTCATGTAGTAAATGTTGTGGTAAATCAACTGGTAGAACATCATCAGGAACACAAGCAACTGCAGGAAGAACAGTTGCAGCACCAGCAAAGTTTGCATATGGTACAAAATTAAATATAGGTGGTAACATATATACTGTAGAAGACAGAGGTGGAGCAATAAAAGGTAATAGAATAGACATCTATGTGAATTCACACTCAGCTGCATTACAATGGGGAGTTAGATATCTACCAGTAAGTGTAGTTGAATAAGTTTCGAAAAATAATATTTATGAATAGTAAGTGTTTTTACACTTGCTATTTTTTTGCTCATATAGTAAAATAGTATAAAAAATATTTTTAAATTAATATTTAGTAAGAGAGGTTTAAAAGTGAAACTTATATCTTGGAATGTTAATGGAATACGTGCTTGCGTAAGTAAGGGATTTGAAAGCTTTTTTAAAGAGATAGATGCTGATATATTTTGCATTCAAGAGACTAAATGTCAAATTGGGCAAATAGATCTTCAATTTGAAGGTTATAAGAGTTTTTGGAACAGTGCAGATAAAAAAGGTTATTCTGGAACAGCTATTTTTACAAAAACAAATCCACTTAGTGTAAGTTACGGTATTGGAATAGAAGAACATGATAAAGAAGGAAGAGTAATTACACTAGAATTTGAAAAATTCTATATGGTTACAATATATACACCAAATTCTAAACGAGAATTAGAAAGATTAGAATATAGACAAGTTTGGGAAGATGAAGTAAGAAAATATCTATTAAAATTAGATAAAATAAAGCCTGTAATAATGTGTGGAGATTTAAATGTTGCGCATAAAGAAATAGATTTAAAAAATCCAAGTACAAATCATAGAAGTGCTGGATTTACTGATGAAGAAAGAAATAAAATGACGGAACTATTAGAGGCTGGATTTATAGATACTTTTAGATATTTATATCCAGACAAAGAAAATATATATTCTTGGTGGTCATATATGAGAAAAGCAAGAGAAAAAAATGTAGGCTGGAGAATTGATTACTTTATAGTCTCAAATGATATAAAAGAAAAAATTATAGATGCAAAAATTCATGACGAAGTAATGGGAAGTGATCATTGTCCAGTTGAGTTAGATATAGAGATTTGAATTTAGAAAATAATTGATAAAAGGAGTAAAAAGGGGAAAGGTTAATGAACGAAATAAAAAATCATTGGAAAAAATGGATATATTGGTTTATGCTTGGTCTTTCATTGATTATAATATATAAAATATTAGATAATTTTACAGAAACAACGGAAGTATTAGGCAAATTTTTTACAATATTAAGACCATTTTTCATAGGAGTATTTATTGCATATTTGCTATATGTACCTTGTAAAAAAATTGAAAATGCATACAAAAAATCAAAAAATAAGATTATAAAAAGGGGTGCTAGAAGGCTAAGTATTTTAACTCTTTACATAATAGTATTTTTATTAATCATAATATTATTTAACGTTATTTTACCTGTAGTTATTGAAAGTGTAGTAGATTTGGTCAATAATATCCAGGGTTATTTTGACATTGCTATAGAAAAATATAATAGCTTACCAGAAGATTCTATTTTAAAAGGTGAAGTAGTAAAAGATACAATAAATAATATTCAAAACATAAATATAAAACAATATTTCCAACTAGATAAATTAGTAGGCTATGTAATCAGTGCATTAAATATTGTAACAAGTTTATTTGATATTTTTGTATCAATAGTAGTATCAATATATGTATTGTCAGAAAGAGATGAAATATTAAAATTCTTAAAGAAATGTGCAAATGCAATGTTTAAAGAAAAAACATATAAAAACATGGATAAGTATTTTAATAATTCAAATCAAATATTCTTTAAATTTATAGCAAGTCAATTCTTAGATGCAGTTGTCGTTGGAGTTTTAGTAACAATAGCTATGAGTATTATGGGAATAAAATATGCACCATTATTAGGATTTTTTATAGGATTATTTAATATGATACCATATGTAGGAGCAATAATTGCGGTAGCTATATCTGCAGTTATAACATTAATTACAGGAGGAATAAGTCAAGCTATATGGATGATAATTGTAGTTATAATATTGCAACAAATTGATGCTAATATAATAAATCCAAACATAATAGGACAGTCTTTAAAAGTAAGTCCATTGCTTGTAATATTTGCAATAACAGTAGGTGGAGCATATTTTGGAATGTTAGGAATGTTCTTAGCTGTTCCAGCAATAGCAATAGTAAAAATTTTAATAGAAGACTATATAGATTTAAAATTAAAGAAAAAAAGCATGCAAAATTGAAGAAGGAGATAGTTCAAAATGTTAAAAAAATATATTATAGTGTTTTTAATATCAATGATACCACTAATTGAATTAAGAGGAGCAGTACCTGTAGGTTTAAGTAGTGCATTTGGAGATGTACTTCCAATAATACCATTATATATAGTTTGTATTATTGGAAATATGTTACCTGTACCTATTATATTCTTTTTTGCAAGAAAGGTATTAGAATGGGGAGCTAATAAAAAGTTTATAGGTAAGTTTTTCACATTTTGTTTAGAAAAAGGTGAAAAAGGAGGAAAGAAACTACAAGAAAAAGCAGGACGTGGATTATATTTTGCATTATTTTTATTTGTAGGTATTCCCCTACCAGGTACAGGAGCTTGGACAGGAACACTTGCGGCTAGCCTATTAGATATGGATTTTAAGAAAAGTATAGTTGCCGTAATGGCTGGGGTAGTTCTAGCTGGCATTATAATGGGATTAGCCTCTGCAGGGGTATTTGGCGCGATAGGAGCAATTTTTAGTTAAAAAAGATTTTAAGAAAATATATCTTCAAACCTTGACATCCGTAGGTAAAATGTGATATTATATATCAGATATTTATGGATGTTTTTTGTTGTCTATAAAAATAAAAAACAAATACTTAAAATCAAAACATTTTATTATTCAAAAGTTTAAAATTAAAAGAAGAGGAATTAAAGATAAGGCGTTACTTTTGTAATTAATTTGTAAGAGCAGACAGGTTAAAAGCAGAGTATTCAAATTATCATTTAAGAGGGACTTCTTTTAAAAAAATATATTTTATTCTGCTTAATTTTTTTTATGAGGTGATTTTTTTGAAAATTAAAGAAGTTAATTACGAGAAAGCTTCTCGTAAGGATTTCGCAAAGGTTGGAGATTATATTGAAATGCCTAATCTAATCAAAGTACAAAAAGATTCATACAATTGGTTTGTAGAAGAAGGATTAGGAGAAGTATTGAAAGATATATCACCAATCGAAGACTACTCTGGGAATTTGGTTCTTGAATTTTTCGATTATTACATGGAAGATAAAACTAAATATAGTGTAGAAGAAGCAAAAGAAAGAGATGCAACTTATGCTACAAGATTACATGTAAAAGTAAGATTAATTAATCGTGAAACTGGTGAAATTAAAGAACAAGAAATCTACTTAGGTGATTTCCCACTTATGACAGATAGTGGTACATTTGTAATTAATGGAGCAGAGAGAGTTGTTGTAAGCCAATTAGTACGTAGTCCAGGATGTTACTACGGAGAAGAATTTGACACTAAAACTGGGAAAAGAACATATAACTCAACTGTTATGCCATTAAGAGGCGCTTGGCTTGAATATGAAACAGATGGAAACGACATATTCTGGGTACGTGTTGATAGAACAAGAAAAGTACCTGTAACAACATTACTTAGAGCAATTGGTTTGGCAAAAGATTCTCAAATATTAGATTTATTTGGGGATGAAGAAATGTTAAAAGCTACAGTTAGTAAAGACACTATAAAAGACCAAGATGAAGCCTTAATCGAAATATATAAGAAATTAAGACCAGGAGAACTTCCAACTGCAGATGCTGCAAGAAACTTATTTAACGGATTATTCTATGATAATAAGAGATATGACTTAGCAAAAGTAGGAAGATATAAATTTAATCAAAAATTAGCTTTAGCTACTAGAATTGCAGGTAAAGTAGCAGCAGATGACATAGTAGACAATGAAACAGGAGAAGTTTTTGTACAAGCAGGAGAAGTTATATCTGAGGAAGTCGCAGAAGATATTCAAAATTCTGGAATTAATGTAGTAGATATAATGGTTGGAGAAAGAAAAGTTAGAATTATAGGAAATAGTACAGTAAATATTCACAAAGTTTTACCAACTGTTGATTTAAGTAAATTACATTTTAAAGAAATGGTAAATTACAATATACTAAAAAATATTATTGACAATACACCTGATGAAAAAGAATTAGTAAAAATTATAGAAGAAAGAATGGAAGAATTAGTTCCAAAACATATTACAACAGAAGATATGATAGCTTCTATTAACTATTTATTAAATCTTTCACATGGATTAGGAAAACCAGACGATATAGACCACTTAGCAAATCGTAGAATTCGTCAAGTTGGTGAATTATTACAAAATCAATTTAGAATTGGTTTAACAAGACTAGAAAGAGTTGTTCGTGAAAGAATGACGATTCAAGATTTAGATGTTGTAACACCACAAACATTAATTAATACTAAGCCTATAACATCTGCAATTCGTGAATTCTTTGGAAGCTCACAATTGTCACAATTCATGGATCAAACAAACCCACTATCAGAATTAACACATAAAAGAAGAATTTCTGCATTAGGACCAGGTGGTCTTACAAGAGAAAGAGCAGGATTCGAGGTTCGTGACGTTCACTATACACATTATGGTAGATTATGCCCTATTGAATCACCAGAAGGACCAAACATAGGACTTATATCAGCACTTTCATCATTTGCTCAAATAAATGAATATGGATTTATTGAAACACCATATAGAAAAGTAGATCCTAAAACACATAAATTAACAGATATAGTTGAATACATGAGTGCAGATGTAGAAGATAATTATATAATAGCTCAAGCATCTGAGCCAGTTGATAAAAATGGTAAATTTATAAATGATAGAATAAGAGTTAGATTTAAAAATGAAGTAATCGAAGTTGAAAAAGATAAAGTTCAATATGTTGACGTATCACCAAAACAATTAGTTTCTATAGCAGCAGCAATGATTCCTTTCTTAGAACATGATGACGCAAAAAGAGCTTTAATGGGTGCAAACATGCAACGTCAAGCTGTACCATTAATGATTACAGAAAGTCCAATTGTAGGAACAGGTATTGAATATAGAGCTGCAAAAGACTCAGGAATTTTAGTTTTAGCTGAAGATGATGGAGTTATTGAAAAAGTTACAGGTGACAGCATAACAGTAAAATATGATAATGGTAAAAAAGTAGTACACAAATTACGTAAGTTCAAGAGAACAAATGGTGGAACATGTATTAACCAAAAACCAATTGTAAAAAAAGGTGAAAAAGTTAAAAAAGGAGATGCCATTGCTGATGGGCCATCTACACAAAATGGAGAAATGGCATTAGGTAAAAACGTATTAGTAGCATTCTCAACATGGGAAGGATACAACTATGAAGATGCTATTCTATTAAATGAAAGATTAGTAAAAGAAGATGTATTTACATCAATACATATAGAAGAATACGATTGTGAATGTCGTGATACAAAATTAGGAGCAGAAGAAATAACAAGAGATATTCCAAACATTGGTGATGACCAATTAAAAGACTTAGATGAGAATGGAATTATAAGAATTGGTGCCGAAGTAAGACCAGGGGATATTTTAGTTGGTAAAGTTACTCCAAAAGGAGAAACAGAATTAACTGCAGAAGAAAGACTTTTAAGGGCTATATTTGGAGAAAAAGCAAGAGAAGTAAGAGATACATCTTTAAGAGTACCTCATGGAGAAGCAGGAACAATAGTAGATGTAAAAATATTCACAAGAGATAACTCAGATGAATTAGGACCTGGAGTAAATCAAATAATTAGATGTTATATAGCAACAAAAAGAAAAATTTCTGTTGGAGATAAAATGGCAGGTAGACATGGTAACAAAGGTGTTATCTCAAGAGTATTACCAGAAGAAGATATGCCATTTATGCCAGATGGTACACCTATAGACATCTTATTAAACCCACTAGGTGTTCCTTCACGTATGAACTTAGGTCAAGTTTTAGAAGTTCACTTAGGAGGAGCTGCAAAAGCTTTAGGATGGAAAATATCAACACCAGTGTTTGACGGGGCAACAGAGGAAGATGTTAGAGAATTACTTGCACAAGCTGGTATGAGCGAAGATGGTAAAACTGTTCTTTATGATGGAAGAACAGGAGATCCATTTGATAAACCAATTACAGTTGGTGTAATGTACATGTTAAAATTACACCACTTAGTAGATGATAAAATACATGCTCGTTCAACCGGACCATACTCATTAGTAACACAACAACCTCTAGGAGGAAAAGCACAATTTGGTGGTCAACGTTTTGGAGAGATGGAGGTTTGGGCACTAGAAGCTTATGGTGCATCATATACATTACAAGAAATGTTAACAGTAAAATCAGATGATGTTGTAGGACGTGTTAAAACCTATGAAGCAATTGTTAAGGGAGAAAATGTACCAGAACCAGGAGTTCCAGAAAGCTTTAAAGTTTTAGTAAAAGAATTACAATCTTTAGGATTAGATGTTCGTCTATATTCAGAAGATAACCAAGAATTAGAACTTAAAGAAAATATTGAAGAAGGAATTGAATATGATCCTGAAAAAGATAGTAAAGTTTTAGCTGAAGAGGAAGTAATAGTTGATGGAGACTTAGATGGTTATGGCGAAGAATCTGAAACAGATGATGATGTTGTATTAGATGATGACGAATCAATAGATGATGAAGATATTTATGAAGATATGACAGATGAAGAGATGTTTGATAACGACTTAGCTAATGATAATCTTGATAATGATGAAGATATAATAGAATAAATTAATTTAATAGATTTAAAACAAAAAACAAGCGACATGAAGGAATTGCAAGAGCAGGGGATAGACTTGTTTGAGGTTTTAAATCACAAAAAATATTATAAAAAGTCTAGGGGGAAAAATAGTGGACGAATTAGATATTTTTAATAAATTAAAAATAGGTGTGGCATCTGATGAAAAAATAAGAGAATGGTCAAAAGGTGAGGTTAAAAAACCAGAGACTATAAATTACAGAACATTAAAACCAGAAAGAGATGGTTTATTCTGTGAAAGAATATTTGGACCAACAAAAGACTGGGAATGCCACTGTGGTAAATACAAGAGAGTAAGATATAAAGGGATTGTATGTGATAGATGTGGTGTTGAAGTTACAAAATCTAAAGTAAGACGTGAAAGAATGGGACATATAGAACTTGCAGCACCAGTTGCTCATATTTGGTATTTTAAAGGAATTCCAAGTAGAGTAGCACTAATGCTAGATATTTCACCAAGAAATATTGAAAAAGTAATTTATTTTGCATCTTATGTTGTAATAGATAAGGGAACATCAGGATTAGAACAATGTCAAATTTTAAATGAAAAAGAATACCATGAGGCAGAAGAAAAATATGGTAGAGGTTCATTTAAAGCAAAAATGGGTGCAGAAGCGCTTCAAGAATTATTACAAAATATTGATGTTGATAAATTAGCAAAAGATATTAGAAAAGAATTGGAAAATGCAAGTGAACAAAAGAAAGTTAAACTTGTAAAAAGATTAGATACTGTAGAAGCATTTAGATTATCTGGAAATAGACCTGAATGGATGATAATGAATGTTGTACCTGTTATTCCACCAGATTTAAGACCAATGGTTCAATTAGATGGTGGTAGATTTGCAACATCTGATTTAAATGATTTATATAGAAGAGTTATTAATAGAAATAACAGATTAAAAAGATTATTAGAATTAGGAGCTCCAGAAATAATTGTAAGAAATGAAAAAAGAATGTTACAAGAATCTGTAGATGCCCTAATAGACAATGGTAGACGTGGAAGACCTGTTACGGGAGCTGGAAACAGACCATTAAAATCATTATCAGATATGCTTAAAGGAAAACAAGGTAGATTCCGTCAAAACCTACTTGGAAAACGTGTTGACTATTCTGGACGTTCTGTTATCGTAGTAGGACCAGAACTTCAAATTTATCAATGTGGACTTCCAAAAGAGATGGCAGTTGAATTATTCAAACCATTTGTTATGAGAGAATTAGTTGGTAGAGGAATTGCACAAAATATTAAAAATGCAAAAAGAATGGTTGAAAGATTAAGACCAGAAGTTTGGGGAATATTAGAAGATGTTATAAAAGATCATCCTGTAATGTTAAACCGTGCTCCTACACTACACAGACTTGGTATTCAAAGCTTTGAACCAGTACTTGTAGAAGGAAGAGCAATTAAACTTCACCCATTAGTTTGTGAAGCATTTAATGCTGACTTTGACGGGGATCAAATGGCAGTTCACTTGCCATTATCACCGGAAGCACAAGCAGAATCAAGATATTTAATGTTATCTACAAATAATTTACTTAAACCACAAGATGGTAAGCCAGTTGCTGTACCAAGACTTGATATGATTTTAGGAAGTTACTATTTAACAATGGTACTAGAGGGAGAAAAAGGTGAAGGAAAATATTTCAAAGACCCTGAAGAAGCAATTATGGCATTTGAAAACCATGAGGTTGGAATACATAGTAAAATATATGTAAGAGTTTCTAAAGAAATAGACGGAGAAGTAAAAACAGCTAAAATAGAAACAAGTGTTGGAAGAATTATTTTCAATCAAGGAATTCCTCAAGACTTAGGATTTATTGATAGAGAAAAAGATCCATTCCAATATGAAATAAGTTTCCCAGTTATGAAAAAATCAATGGGGCAGATAATTGAAAGAGTAATAAGTACTCATGGATTAACAGAATCAGCAGCAGTAATAGATTATATAAAAGCATTAGGATTTAAATACTCTACTTTAGCAGGTATTACATTCTCAATGGATGATGTTAAAGTACCAGAAGCTAAAAAAGGACTATTAGAAGAAGCAGATGAAAAAGTTTCAACAATAAGAAAACAATATGCAAGAGGGCTTATTACAAATGATGAAAGATATAATGCAGTAATCAATGTTTGGGAAGATACAACTAAAAAAGTAAGTAATGCAATGGAAGAAAACTTTGAAGAATTAAACCCAATATATATGATGGTTAAATCAGGAGCCCGTGGTAATATGAACCAATTAAGACAAATTGCTGGTATCCGTGGACTTATGGCAAGTACAACAGGTAAAGCGGTAGAAATTCCTATTAAATCATCATTTGCAGAAGGTCTAGATGCATTGGAATACTTTATTTCTGCCCATGGAGCTCGTAAAGGACTTTCAGATACAGCTTTAAGAACAGCAGACTCTGGATACTTAACAAGAAGATTAGTTGATGTTTCTCAAGATATTATAGTAAGAGAACATGACTGTGGAACTGAAGAAGGAATCATAGTTTACGACATAAAAGATGGAAATCAAATTATAGAAAAAATGCAAGAAAGACTTGTAGGTAGATATCCTGTTAAAGATGTTGTTGATCCTAAAACAAAAGAACTAATTGTAGATACAAATACTATGATTAATGAAGAAATTGCAGAAAAAATAGTGTCTTCTGGAATTGAAAAATTAGAAGTACGTTCAGTTCTAGGATGTAGATCAAAACATGGTGTATGTCAAAAATGCTATGGTATGGGATTAGCAAGAAGAGATTTAGTATCTGTTGGAGAATCAGTAGGTATAATTGCTGCTCAATCAATTGGTGAACCTGGTACACAGCTTACAATGAGAACAATTCACTCTGGTGGTGTTGCTGGTGTTGCCGATATTACACAAGGTCTTCCAAGGGTTGAAGAATTATTTGAAGCAAGAAAACCAAAGGGACTTGCAATTATTTCTGAGATTGACGGAAAAGTTAAAATTAAAGAAACAAAGAAGAAAAAAGAAGTTATTGTTACTAGTAAAGATAATTCTAAAACATATACAATACCATTTGGTTCAAAAATGAAAGTTAAAAATGGAGATATGGTAGAAGCTGGTCAAGCATTAATAGAAGGTTCAATAAATCCTGCTGAAATACTTGAAATAAAGGGACCAGAAGGAGTTTATGAATACTTGATTTCAGAAGTACAAAAAGTTTATAGAAACCAAGGTGTTGATATAAATGATAAACATATCGAAGTTATTGGAAGACAAATGCTTAAAAAAGTTAGAGTTGAAGATAATGCGGATACAGATATGTTCCCAGGTTCTTTAGTAGATATGTATGAATTTGAAGACAAAAATAATGAAGTACTAGCAGAAGGAAAACGTCCTGCAACTGGTAAAAGAGTATTACTAGGTATTACAAAAGCATCTCTTGCGACAGACAGTTTCTTATCAGCAGCATCATTCCAAGAAACAACAAGAGTTTTAACAGATGCAGCTGTAAAAGGTAAAGTAGATGACCTAATTGGATTAAAAGAAAATGTTATCATTGGTAAATTAATTCCGGCAGGTACTGGTATGCAAAAATATCAAAAAATTCATATAAACACAGAACAAGAATTAGAAGAAACATCTGATACTGAAGAATCAGCAGAATAAATGGAAATGGGCAATTGGGGACAATCCATTTGTACCCATAATTCTAAAAAGCACACTTTCAAGTGTGCTTTTTAGATACTTAAAATTCTATTTTTGTTTTAATTTACCACATACACTACATCTATTTGTTATAATACAGCAATTATGACATATTTTGGCAGATGAGGAAGCTTTAAATTCTTTATTACAAAAAATACATTTTCTTTTTGTTATATCTGTTGTCATCGGTTCATTAATTTTACATGTATTTATTGTTCCAAATATTATATTTCCTTTAGCTTTAATTAATTCTGCATTATTTATAGGTAATAAATACCATACTGTTACAGCTAAAACAATGATAACTATAAGAATAAATATTAATACTTTAATGGATTTTTTCATAATTTAACCTCATTTTTTATTTAATTGTATCATTAACCGAAATATTATTCAACCAGGGATATTAAAAAATGCAAAAACGTTTAATTAATTATTGAAAATACAATTAAATTATGTTAATATATAAATGGTTTATATCTAAATATTTACAATCTTTATGGCAATTCGCCAAAATTTCAAAAATTATATTAAAAATCAAATTAGAAAGAAGTGATGCATATCGCAAAATTATTAAACCCAAAACTTGACTATGTATTTAAGAGAATATTTGGTTCAAACGGAAGTGAAGAAATAACTAAAGATTTTCTTAGAGCTGTAACAAAAGAAAATATTACTAAAATAAAATTAGATTGTAATCCAATAACTGAAAAAGATTTGTATGATGATAAACTAGGTATATTAGACATAAAAGCAAAGCTAAATAATAATATTAATTGTAATATTGAATTACAATTAGTTGATAAGAAAAATATAGAAAAAAGATTATTATTTTATTGGAGTAAGATGTACACGAGTAGTATAAAAAAAGGAGAAGATTTTGATAAATTACAAAAAGGAATAGTAGTCTTAATATCTGATTATAATTTAGATAATTTGAAACAAAATGATAATTATATTACAAAATGGCAAATACGAGAAGAAAAAACTCCCAAATTAATATTGACAGATGTATTAGAAATATATATAATAGAGTTAAGAAAAGTAAGCAAAGACAATAAAGAAAATAGTTCTTTAAAAGCTTGGCTTGAATTTATAAATAATCCAGAGGAGAAATCGAAAATGGGAGATAAAGAAGAGTTAATAAAAGCAAGAGAAATATTAGAAGATATGAGCAGAACAAAAAGAGAAAGATATTTAGCGGAGCAAAGAGAAAAATGGATAATGGATAAACATGCAATACATGATGCCGGATATGATAAAGGAAGGAAAGAAGGTGTTGAAGAGGGAAGAAAAGAAGGAATTGAAAAAGGAAGAAAAGAGGGAATTGAAGAAGGAAAACATCAAAAAGAAATACAAATTGCAAGAAATTTAAAAAATCAAAAATATCCTATAGAATCAATAATAAAAGCAACAGGATTAAACAAGAAACAAATTGAAGAATTATAGATTAGGAGAGATCAAAATGGGGGATAGAGAAGAATTAATAAAAGCTTGGAATATAATGGAAGATGAGAATAGTACAGAAAGAGAAAAATTTTTGGCAGAGCAAAAAGAAAAATGGATTTTAGATAAACGTGCTATATATGCTGCTGGATATGATAAAGGATATCAAGAAGGAATAGAACTAGGAAGAAAAGCAGTAGCTAAAAAATTGAAAAAACAAGGTGCAGAAACATCTATAATTGAGAAGATAACAGAATTAACAAAAGAAGAAATAGAGAAATTATAAAATTATTTAAATCATAAAGTGTTAATTTTGAATATAAACATATAGCGGATATAAACCTTTAAATAGTTTAAATATTTAGAGTTATATTCGCTAATTTTTGTATATAAAATTTATTCACAAAAAATTTACAAAAAAATTAGCAGAAAGTATTGACAAGTGCTAAAAAGTGGATATAATATATATGAAGTTAGCAAACAAACAAAAAGAGTGCTAAAAACAAAACTAACAATTCCAGTAAAAGGGGTGAAAAAATTGTTAGATGATAGAAAGAAAAAAGTATTACAAGCAATAGTTGAAGAATACATAAATACAGCTGAACCAGTGAGTTCAAATGCATTGACAAATAACCATGGACTAAATTGTAGTAGTGCTACAATAAGAAACGAAATGGCAGATTTAGAAAAAAGTGGTTTTTTAGATAAAACACATACATCAAGTGGAAGAATTCCATCAGCTAAAGGTTATAGATACTATGTTGATGAATTGTTAAATGATAATGATATTAGCTTAGAAGAAATAAAATATATAAGTTCAAAATTAGAAACAAAAGTAAATGAAATAGAAGATTTAACAAAAATAACAGCTAACACAATTTCAGAAGTAACACATTACACAACAGTTTCAATAGGACCTAAAGCAACTAGTCAATTAATAGAAGAAATAAAATTCGTATTACTTGGTCAAAGAATGATGATGGCAGTTATACTAACAGACACAGGTTTAGTTAAAGAAACTATAATCAAATTTGATGAAGATATAAATGAAAAGCAAGTAGAAACAATGAACTATATGTTTAATAATAAATTAAAAGGCCAACCAATAGAAAAAATAGATAGGCCCCTAGAAGAATACTTATATGATGAAATGACATATAGTGTAAATGTTATAAAGCCAATAATAGAACAACTAAAAAAAGTATTACAAGATGACAATAAAATATATCTAGAAGGTGCAAATAAATCTTTTGATTTACCTGAATTTAATAGTTTAGAAGTTGCGAAAAACTTTATAAATATATTAGACACAAAAGATTTAGTTGCAGACATGTTAGAGTCAGGTTTTGCAGAAGATATAAAAGTATATATTGGTGAAGAAAACAACAAAGAAGAATTGAAAGATTTTAGTGTAGTTACTTTTAAACATAAAGTAAATGGTAAAGATTTAGGAACTATAGGAATAATAGGTCCTAAAAGAATGGATTATTCAAAAGTAATTTCTGTTATGAAATATATTAGTCAAAAGCTAAATGATAGTAATTTAAAAAACAATTTGTAAATTGCAATTTTATTAGAGAAAGGAATGGTGTGAAAAATGAGTGATAAACAAAAAGATTTTAAAGAAGAACTAAAAGAAGAAGTTAATGAAAAAGAGAAAAAAACAACTGAAAATAAAGATATGGTACCAAAACAAGATTATGACGAATTAGACGATAGATATAAAAGAATTTTAGCAGAATTTGAAAACTTTAAGAAAAGAAGTAGTAAAGAAAGAGAAGGAATGTATAATTCAGTTCTTTCAGATGTTGTAGAAGTAATACTTCCTGTTTTAGACAATTTAGAAAATGCAGCAAAAGTTGAAACAGAAGACGAAAAGTATAAACAAGGAGTAGAACTTGTATTAAAACAATTTAAAGATGTATTAAAATCAAAAGGAGTAGAAGAAATTGAAGCTTTAGGTCAAGTCTTTGATCCTGAATTACACGAGGCAGTTGGAAGTATACAAGATGATAATTTAGGAGAAAAAGAAATAGCACAAGAATATAGAAAAGGCTATAAAATTGGCTCAAAGGTTATTAGACATAGTATGGTAGTTGTAGCAAACTAAATAAAAACAATGAAAAGCAACAATCTATACATTTTCACTTTTTATATTCAAACCTCGATGTACCAACGACGAAAACAAATTACAAGCAGCATCTTACGTCGTTAAACTTCATAAAAATTTTTTCGATGTACAAACGTACTATCTCAAAAATTTTTACTTGTTTGCCTAGTAATATACTACTTCTAATTTGTTTTAAGAAAAATAAGTTATTAATTTTAAAAATATATAAATGTTATGTTAGAAAAAACTAACAAGAAAGGATGATTAAAATGGGAAAAATTATAGGAATTGACTTAGGAACAACAAATTCATGTGTATCAGTTATGGAAGGAGGAGAAGCTGTAGTAATACCTAATGCTGAAGGAAATAGAACAACTCCATCAGTAGTTGCATTCTCTAAAAATGGAGAAAGATTAGTAGGACAAATAGCTAAACGTCAAGCAGTTACAAATCCGGATAATACTGTTATATCAATAAAAAGAAAAATGGGAACAGCAGATAAAGTAGATATAGAAGGTGATAAATTTACACCACAAGAAATTTCTGCAATGATATTACAAAAATTAAAAGCTGATGCTGAAAATTATTTAGGACAAAAGGTTACACAAGCTGTTATTACAGTACCAGCATATTTTAATGATAGTCAAAGACAAGCAACAAAAGATGCAGGAAAAATTGCAGGACTAGAAGTCTTAAGAATTATAAACGAACCAACAGCAGCAGCACTTGCTTATGGAATGGATAAAGAACAAGACCAAAAAATATTAATATATGACTTAGGTGGAGGAACATTTGATGTTTCTATTCTAGATATTGGTGATGGTGTATTTGAAGTTCTATCAACAAGTGGTAATACTCACTTAGGTGGAGATGACTTTGATGAAGCTATTATCAATTACTTAGTAGATGAATTCAAAAAATCAAATGGTATTGATTTAAAAAATGACAAAATGGCAATGCAAAGATTAAAAGAAGCTGCTGAAAAAGCAAAAATAGAATTATCAGGTGTACAACAAACACAAATTAACTTACCATTTATCACAGCAGATTCAACAGGACCAAAACATTTAGATGTAAATTTAACAAGAGCTAAATTTGAAGAATTAATTCATGATTTAGTAGAAGCTACAGCAGGGCCAGTTAACCAAGCATTAAAAGATGCAGGATTAACAGCAAATGATATTCATAAAGTATTATTAGTTGGTGGTTCTACAAGAGTTCCAGCAGTTCAAGAAATGGTAAAAAGAATAATAGGTAAAGAAGCTGATAAAGGAATCAACCCAGATGAATGTGTTGCAATTGGTGCAGCAATCCAAGGTGGTGTTTTATCAGGAGATGTAAAAGATTTAGTATTATTAGATGTAACACCATTATCTCTAGGAATTGAAACATATGGTGGAGTATTTACAAAATTAATTGATAGAAATACAACAATACCAACAAAAAAATCACAAATATTCTCAACAGCTGCAGATGGTCAAACATCAGTAGAAGTACATGTTTTACAAGGTGAAAGAGAAATGGCAGCATATAACAAAACATTAGGAAGATTCCAATTAACAGGAATTCCAGCAGCACCAAGAGGAGTACCACAAATTGAAGTTACATTTGATATAGATGCAAATGGTATAGTTCATGTATCTGCAAAAGATATGGCAACAGGAAATAGCCAAAATGTATCAATCACAGCATCAACAAATCTAACAGATGAAGATATTGATAAAGCTGTTAAAGATGCAGAAGCTCATGCTGAAGAAGATAAAAAGAAAAAAGAAGAAGTTGAAGTTAAAAATAATGCAGAAAGTTTAATCTATAGCAGTGAAAAAACATTAAGTGATTTAGGTGATAAAATAAGTGGAGAAGAAAAAGCAAAAGTTGAAACAGAAATTGAAAACACTAAAAAAGCTTTAGAAACAAATGATACTGAAAAAATAAAAGAAGCAACTGAAAAATTAACACAGGTATTCTATCAAATGAGTGAGCAATTATATAAAAATGCAAATCCAAATGCAGGAGCAGATCCAAATACTGCAGCAGGAGCAGATGCTGAGAACCAAGCAAATGGAGATAATGGAAATGTATATGATGCGGATTATAAGGTAGAAGACGATAATAAATAAACGTTTGAAAAATAAAGCCAAAATTCTTTTCCAAACACTTTGAGATGTTTGAGATGAGAGATAATTAAAATACTAAACTTAGGGTTGGAAAATAATCCAACCCTGATTTTAAAAACATATAAAACAAAAATTCTTTTTAGAACTAAAGAAAGGAATGAAACTTGAAATGGCAACGAAAAGAGATTATTATGAAGTATTAGGTGTTAATAAAAATGCTACTGATGATGAACTAAAAAAAGCTTACCGTAAACTTGCAAAAAAATATCATCCTGATGCAAACCCAGATAATAAAAAAGAAGCGGAAATGAAATTTAAAGAAGTAAATGAAGCTTATGAAAATTTATCAGATCCTCAAAAAAGAAGAATGTATGACCAATTTGGACATAATGGACCTCAGGGATTTGGAGGAGCTGGAGGACCATTTGGAGGACAAAATGGATACTATTCATATACAAGTTCTGGATTTGATGGCTTTGGTGACTTTGGTGATTTGGGAGATATTTTTTCATCATTCTTTGGTGGAGGTTTTGGAGGAAGAAACTCTTCAAAACAAAGAGGTCCTAGAAAAGGCGCTGACTTAAATGTGCGTATGGATATCACATTTGAGCAAGCATTTTTAGGAGTAGAAAAAGAAATAATTATTACAAGAGATGAAGAATGTACACATTGCCATGGTAGTGGTGCAAAACCAGGAACATCTCCTGTAAAATGTCCAACTTGTAATGGAACAGGTAAAGTGACAGGTGTTCAAAATACAATTCTAGGTCAAATGCAAACAACAAGAACATGTACTGCATGTCATGGAACTGGAGAGATAATTAATGAACCTTGTGAAAATTGTAGAGGGAAAGGAAAGGTTAGAAAACAACCTAAAATAAAAGTAAAAATACCAGCAGGAATAGACGATAATCAAACTGTAGTACTTCGTGGAGAAGGTGAGCCGGGAGAAAAAGGTGGCCCAAAAGGTGATTTATATATTACTGTAAAAATAAAGAGACATAGTATATATACAAGAAAAGGAAACAATGTACTATGTGAGGTTCCAATAACTATTACACAAGCTGCATTAGGAGCAGAACTTGAAATACCAATGGTTGATGGAACAAAAGAAAGATATAAGATTCCAGAAGCAACACAAACAGGAAGTAAATTCACAATTAGAAATAAGGGATTTAAATCAATAAATTCATCAAGTTATGGAGATTTTATATTTACAGTTACAGTACAAACACCAAAAAGATTATCAAAAGAACAAAGAGATTTATTAGTACAACTTGCTAGAACAATGAATGAACAACCACCAATAAAAAAACGTGGATTATTTGGATAAAATGCATAGAG
This sequence comes from Clostridia bacterium, assembly GCA_036307105.1. Classification (GTDB taxonomy): domain Bacteria; phylum Bacillota; class Clostridia; order TANB77; family CAG-508; genus CAG-269. The sequence continues at coordinate 23,623 of JAXJYD010000008.1, forward strand.
TTTTTCTATGTGTTTTTTATTGTATTTTTTTAAGTTTTAGGATAAAATATATACAAGGTTTTAAATCAAATCATGCCAACTTGTGATAAAGTTTTATTAAAAAAATTATTAGTGGAATTGCTAATAGAGAAGATTTGTTTGAAAGTAAGAAAATTGGAGGATTATAAAAAATGGGAAAACATGCAATTATTGTAATAAAAAATGAAAAAAATGAATATTTACAATATTATGATGAAAAATGGAATAGTTATCTATTTTTAAATTGTAAAATTGAAAATGAACAAGATATAAATTTAATAAAAGAAAAATTAGTAAATGACTTGAATATAAAAATACAAAAAATAGAGTGTGAGTATGTAGGGAAAAAGCAACATAAGAAATTTTCTGAAAGTGAAAAGAGAGAAAAAGAATATGAACATTATTTTTATAAAATAAATATTATGGACATTTCGAATGATATAAATAAAAAATATTTTGAAATAAATAATATAAAATTTAAATGGTTTTCATATAATGAATTAAAATGTGATGAAAGAGTTCAAAAAGTAAATAGTGATATTGTGAATTTTGTAAAAGAATTTCAAATATAAAAAGGAATGAATTTTTATGGATAGAGAAAAAAAGATAATAAAAACAAGTATTCAAGGAATACTTGTAAATGTTATTTTAGTAGTTTTTAAAGCAATAGTTGGTATATTTGCAAATTCTATTGCAATTGTATTAGATGCTGTAAACAACTTAACAGATGCAATTTCTTCAATAATAACAATAATAGGTACAAAATTAGCTAATAAAGCACCTGATAAGGAGCATCCATTTGGACATGGAAGAATAGAGTACTTAACATCTACTATTGTATCAGCTATAGTACTTTTAGCAGGTATAACAGCAGTTAAAGAATCTATTGAGAAAATTATTAATCCAGAGGAATCAAATTATTCTATAATTTCGCTTGTTATAATTGCTGTTGCAGTTATTGTTAAATTTATATTTGGAAGATATGTGAAAAATATTGGGAAAAAGGTTAATTCACAAAGTTTAGTAGCTGCTGGACAAGATGCTTTTATGGATTCAGTATTGTCTTTTACAACATTAGTAGCAGCTATTATTAATTATATCTGGCATCTTAGTTTAGAAGGTTATTTAGGAGTAATTATAGGTATAGTTATTATTAAATCTGCAATTGAAATGTTAAAAGAAACAGTAAATGACATGATAGGACAACGTGCAGATATAGAAATTGCTAGAAATATAAAAGAAGAGGTTTGTGCATATGAAGAGGTACAAGGAGCATATGACCTAACACTTCATAATTATGGACCTTCTAAAACTATAGCAACAGTACATATTCAAGTAAGAGATGATATGACAGCAAATGAAATTCATTCATTAACAAGAGAAATATCTACAAAAATATATGAAAAGTATGGAATTTTAACAACTATAGGTATTTATGCTGCAAATGATAAAGGAGAATTTGCAGAAATAAAAAAAGAATTATTAAATACTATACAAAATTACAAAGAGATAAAACAAGTTCATGGATTCTATGTAGATAAAGAAAATAACAACATATACTTTGACCTAATTATTGATTTTGAATGTAAAAATCCAGAAAATGTAAAAGAAAAAATTATTAAAGAATTAAAAGAAAAATTTCCTGAATATGAATATAATGTTATATTAGACGCTGATTTTAGTGATTAAATACAACATAGAAAAAGGGTGGCATATGTCGCTCTTTTATTATGTATAAATTTTAAATATCTATTGAATAAATAAAAAACATAATATATACTTAGTATAAATAAAATTGGAGGAAGAAAAATGCGGACCAATTGGAATATTTGACTCTGGTATTGGAGGAGTAACAGTTTTAAGGGAAATTATAAAAGTACTTCCAAACCAAAATTATATTTATTATAGTGATACAAAAAACAATCCTTATGGAGATAAAACTAATGAGGAAGTAATAAAAATATGCGATGAAATCACCAAATATTTTATAAAAAGAAATTGTAAGGTAATAGTAATTGCATGTAATACAGCAAGTGCTAAGGCATCAAAATATTTAAGAGAAAAATATAAAGATATAGAGTTTGTAGCAATAGAACCAGCTTATAAAATGGTATATGATTATGCATATAATGAACCTACTTTAGTTATGGCAACAAAAGGAACAATAGAAAGTGAAAAATTTAATATTTTATATAATAAATATAATAATCATAAAACAAAATTATTATCTTGTATAGGACTAGCAGATATTATAGAAGATGGAAATGAAGAAAAAATAAAAAAATACTTAAAAGACCATTTAAGTAAATTTAGAGGAAAAATAAAGAATGTAGTTCTTCGGATGTACACATTATCCGTTAATACAAGAAGAAATAAAATCAGTTTTAGGTGATGGAGTTATTTTTTTTAATGGAGCACCTAATTTAGCAAAATATTTAAAAGACGTATTAGAAGAAAAAGATTTAATAGAAAATCAAGAAGGAGAAATAGAGTTTATAGATTCCAGAAATTCAGAAAGTAAAAAGAATAGGTTTTATGAGATTTTATATAATTTATAATAAAAATCTTAATGAAGGTGGTTAATATGAAAATATTAAAAAATGTATTAAAAAATGAATTAAATGCAGGTTGTATTCCTGTAAGGAAAAATATAATATTTATGCAACAGGAAATACTGTTAATGCTATTAAAAATTATACATAGAGTTTTTCTATGTATTTTTTATTGTATTTTTTAAAATTTTAGGATAAAATATAAATGTTATATTAGATGCTGATTTTAATAATTAAAAAGGAATGATTGTAAAAATGAGTAAGAAAACAAAAATATTTTTAATAGTATTAATTATTTTAGGTTTATTATTATCATTAATATATAAATTTATAGTATCATATTATTTTGAATATGACAGAGAAACAATAGAACCTAATGAAGAAGCAAAAATCTGTAGTATAGAAACTCAAGAGTTTCAAAACAGAAAAATATTTATGGTATACCCAAAAGAAAGTAAAACAGATTTAACAATTATGTACTTTCATGGTGGTTCATATATGGCAGAAGCGACTAAAGAACATTGGGATTTTATTCAAAAGTTAGCAATAGACACAAACTCAACAGTGATTATGCCGGATTATCCATTAGCTCCAAAAGCTAATTATAAAGATGTATTTGAATTTGCTGAGCCATTCTATAAGGAAACTATAGAGAATATAGATGCAAACAAATTAATTGTGATGGGAGATTCTGCAGGTGGAGGACTAGCATTAGGATTGATGGAAAAGATATCAAGTGAAGATATAAAAATTCCAAATAAAATAATGTTAATTTCACCATGGTTAGATACTAGATTAACAAATCCTGATATTGATGAAGTACAAAAAAGAGACAAACAATTAAATAAAGAAACATTAAAACTAGCAGGAATAGCATATTCTTTAGGTGATGATAATTATTTGGTAAATCCAATCGACGGCGATTTATCTAAATTAAAAAATATAACTATATTTATAGGCAAAGATGATATTCTAAATCCTGATGTATATGTTTTAAAAAATAAAGCTTTAGAGCAAGGAATTGAACTAGAAGTTAAAGAGTATGAAAATGCAAATCATATTTGGGTAATAGATAAAAATTCAGATGAACAAATAGTAAATAAACGGATATAATGATATAATAGAAGTGGTAAAAAATAATTAGAAAGGCCAACTTATGAAAAAAAATAAAGAAAAAAAGTTATATTGGAGAAGACTTGATAATTCAGCAAAAATATTTCCTATTTCAGCAGGAAGAAAATATAGCACAGTATTTAGATTATCAGTTGTATTAAAAGAAAAGATAAATCCAAATGTACTAGAAAAAGCCGTAAACATGGCTTTAGAACAATATAAGTCTTTTAAAGTTAGGATGAAGATAGGATTTTTTTGGTATTATTTAGAAGAAAATCAAAAAAAACCAATTATAGAAGAAGAAAAGGATTATCCATGTCAATATATAAATCCAAGAACCAATAATAATTATCTATTTAAAGTAACATATTTTGAAAAAAAAATTAATATAGATATATTTCATGCTTTAACAGATGGAAATAATGGAACAACATTTTTTAAAGAAATTGTGTATAATTATTTAGAATTAATGTATCCAGAAGTATTCCAAGAAGAAAGAAGAGCAAGAAATTTAGAGATTGTAGAATATAACACAGAAGATAGCTATATAAAAAATTATGATAAAAAAGCAAAATCAAATGCATCTTCTAAAAAAGCATATGTATTAAAAGGAAATTTTTTAAAATTAGGTGCAGTTTCTGCAATTCATGAAATTATAGATTTAAATGCATTAAAAGAAGAAAGTAAAAAACATGAAGCAACAATAACTCAGTATTTAACATCTGTTTTAATATATTCAATATATGAAGAAAATTATAAGAAAAGCAAAAGTAAAAAGCCTATAAAGGTATGTATACCTGTAAACTTAAAAAAATATTTTGCGTCAAAAACAATGTCAAATTTCTTCTCGTATATTACTTTAGAAGCAAATATGGAAGATAAAAATATGGATACATTCGAAAAAATCTTAGAATTTGTAAAAGCTGATTTTAAAAACAGATTAGTAGAAGAAGAAATAATAAAAACAATGTCAGCAAATGTAAAATTAGGTAACAACCCAATAGTTAGAATTGTACCATTAGAATTAAAAAAATTATTAGTAAGGTTAAGTTATATTGAAATTAGAAAATATACAACAATAACGTTTTCGAATATAGGAAGAATTGGTATTATAGGAAAATATCAAGATTATATAGACTTTTTTCTATTTTTGATAGCACCAGAATCAGTTGAAAAAATAAAATGTTCAAGCTGTTCATTTGGTAATAAAATGGTATTTACATTTACATCAATATTAGATAATAATAAAATTCAAAAAAGATTTTACAAATTTCTAAAAGATAGAAATATTAAAGTAGAAATAGAAAGCAATGGTGTTTTAGATGATATATCCACAGAAATTAAATAGTAAAAAAGGAAATTTAATAATAAGATTTGGGGTACTATTATCAATATTAGTAGCTTTACTTTTAATTTTGATAAATAGATATTTTAAACCACGTGTGCCATGGGCAGCAATTGCAAATGGAGGAATTATATATATATGGATTGTATTATTTTATTCAATTAAGAAAAATATAAATATAGCAGGGCATGTATTATTACAGACACTTGCATTATCTGCATTTACAGTTTTTATAGATTATCAATTAGGCTTTAAAGCATGGTCATTAGATATAATAATACCTGTATTAATAGTAATTGCAAATGTAACAATGTTTGTATTAACAATAATTAGTCATAAAAATTTCATAAAATATGCAATGTATCAATTAGTAATATCATTATTTAGTATATTACCTATAATTTTATATATTGAAAACATAACACACAATAAAGTGATGTGTATAATAGCTAGTATCATATCTGGAATTAATCTTGCTTTAAGTTTAGTTTTATGTACAAGGGATTTAAAAGAAACAGTAGTAAGAAAATTTCATATGTAGAAAATGGGAGATAAAAATTGAAAAATATAAAAGATTATGATTTAAATGAATTAAAAGAAGAATTAATAAGTATAGGAGAAAAGCCATTTAGAGCAGAACAGATATTTAAATGGTTATATCAAGAAAAAGTGAAATCATTTGATGATATGACAAATTTATCATTAGAATTACGCGAAAAATTAAAACAAAATTATACTATTTGTAATTTTAAAATTTTAAGAAAACAAGAGTCAAAAGATGGAACCATAAAATATTTATTTGATGTCTTAGACGGAAATGCAATTGAAACAGTACTTATGAGTTATCATCATGGATTTAGCATTTGTGTATCTTCACAAATTGGATGTAAAATGGGATGTAAATTTTGTGCGTCAACAGGAATTAACTTTATTAGAAATTTAAGCTCTGGTGAAATAGTAGAACAAATTTTAGCAGTAGAACAAGATACAGGATATAGAATTTCGAATGTTGTGTTAATGGGAATAGGTGAACCTTTAGATAATTATGATAATGTTGTAAATGCAATACATATAATTAACAATCCAAAAGGTTTAAATATAGGAGCAAGACATATTAGTTTATCAACAAGTGGACTAGTACCAAAAATTTATAAATTAGCAGAAGAAAATATTCAGTGTACATTATCAATATCACTTCACGCAACTAACAACAAAAAAAGAAGTAGTATGATGCCAGTAAATGATGCTTATCCAATAGAAGAATTAATTAAAGCATGTAAGGATTATATAGAAAAAACACATAGAAGGATATCTTTTGAATATGCGTTAGCAAAAGATAATAATGATAATATAGAAGATGCAAAAGAACTAGTGAAATTATTAAAAGGTATGCTTTGTCATGTAAATTTAATTCCAATTAATAAAATTGAAAATGGCAAATTTGATAAAAGTTCAAACGAAAATATTATTAAATTTAGAGATTATTTAAATGATCATGGGATTGTAGCAACAATAAGAAGAGAGTTAGGTTCAGATATTGATGCTGCATGTGGACAATTAAGAAGGAAAAATTTATAGAAATCTAGTGTATTGCTAGATTTTTTTTGTATTGCACAATAATAATAAAAATGGTATAATAAGTGGGAAATAAAAAATGAACAATGAGGAGAAAAGATGTTATTAAAGGATTTAAAGTTACCATTTGTAAACAAACTAAAGGTATATGCATTTGTAGGACCATCTGGAACAGGAAAAAGTTATAGAGCACAAATGGTGGCAAGTGAAAGAAATATAAATTTTATAATAGATGATGGGTTATTAATTAAAGACAATGAAGTTATAGCTGGAGAATCTGCAAAAAAAGCTGAAACTAAGGTTGCGACTGTGAAACATGCTTTGTTTTATGAAGAAAGTGAAAGAGAACCAGTAATTAAGGCTTTTAAAAAATATAGACCTGAAAGTGTTTTGATTTTGGGAACATCAGATGGAATGGTTCAAAAAATAGCAGCTAATTTAGGATTGCCAGAGATTTCAGAAACTATATATATAACAGATGTTGCAACAGAAGAAGAAATGAAAACAGCAAGAAGAATTAGAGTAACAGAAGGAAAACACGTAATTCCGGTTCCAACATTTGAAATAAAAAAGGATTTTTCCGGATATCTATTAGATCCACTTCAAATATTTAAATCAAAAGGAAAAGGACAAAAACCATACATATCAGAAAAATCAATTATAAGACCAACATTTAGTTATATGGGAAAATTTACAATTTCAGACTTAGTATTTAGACAAATATTAGAATATTTAGCCGCACAAACACCAGCAATACATAAAATAATGAAAACAAGAGTTGAAAACTTTGGTGAGGGAGCTAAAATTTATTTAGAAGTAAGTATTGTTTATGGATTTAATGTAAAAGATGGATTAAATGCATTTACGTCTAAAGCAAGAAAAGAAATAGAAAAACTAACAGCGATGAATGTAGTGGATTTAGAAGTAGTGGCTAAGAATATATTTATACCACAAGAAGATGCATAGATTTGAAAAATAATTACAATTTTGTCTGTGTCAAATTTCAATTAAAACGCGGTTACATACACAAAGTATGCGCCCTTGCTTTTTAATTAAAATTTTCCTTGCCAAAATTTAATTCTTTTCCAAACTAATTTGCGATTCAAGAAAGGAATGAGAAAAATGGGATTTATAGTAGCAATTGATGGACCAGCAGGTGCAGGAAAAGGAACAATAACTAAACTTGTAGGAGAAAAGAAAAATTTAATATACATTGATACTGGAGCATTATATAGATGTGTAACATTGTATATGATAAGAAATAATATTGATTTAGATGAAATAGAAAAAATAAAAGAATTGCTAAATAAGATAAATATTGAACTAAAAAAAGAAAATAATGAAGATTTAGTTTTTTTAGATGGAGAAGATGTATCTAAATTAATAAGAGAAAAAGAAGTTAACGAGCTTGTTTCACAAGTATCTCATATTGTTGAAGTAAGAAAAAATATAACAAATTTATCTAGAAAAATAGCAAAAGGTAAAAATGTAATAATGGAAGGAAGAGATATTGGAACTAATGTATTTCCAAATGCAGACGTGAAAATATATTTAGATGCAACTCCTGAAGAAAGAGCCAAAAGAAGATTAAAACAAAATATTGAAAAAGGTATTGATATCCCATATGAAGAAATATTAAAAAATATTATATTCAGAGATAATAATGACAAAACAAGCTCTGTTGCACCTTTAAAACAAGCAGAAGATGCTTTTTATATTGATTCAAGTAACATGACTATTGAAGAAGTTGTAAATAGAGTGATTGAAATAATAGAAAGAAATGAGGCAAAATAAAAATGAAAGGTTTTTTTAAGAAAATAGGAAGAGGTATTGTTAAAGGTGCTATATATGCATATTGTAAAATAGTATATAGGATGAAAGTTATAGGAAAAGAAAATATTCCGAAATCAGGGCAAGTAATTATCTGTGGTAATCATAAAAGTTTTTTAGACCCACCGGCTATTGAAGTTACTTGTGGTAGATATACAAGATTTTTAGCAAAAGAAGAATTAACAAAACATAAACCATTGAAATTCTTAGGATTTATTTTTGATGCCATTTTAGTTAAAAGAGATTCGAAAGAAGTAACTGCAATAAAGGAATCTTTAAAAACATTAAAAAATGGTGATTGTTTAGCATTATTTCCTGAAGGCACTAGAAATGGACTAGCAAAAGGAGAAGATGTAAAAGATGGAGCTGCATTTTTTGCTGTAAGAAGCGGAGCACCAGTAATACCATGTGGAATAAAAGGTGCAGAAAAAGGAAACTGGAAACTTATTATTACATATGGAAAACCATTAGATTTTAGCAAATATAAAGGCGCTAAAGATAAAGAAACTTTGGATAAAGTCACAAACGAAATAATGGATAATATCTTAAATTTGACAAAATAGCTAAAAAGTAGTATAATTTTATAAGTTATTTAAGAGAAATAGACGTTTTTCAAAAAGAACATTGAAAGACGTCTTAAGTTATGAGAAGGGGTAATAAAAAATGAACAACCAAAAAATAAGAAATATAGCAATAATAGCACACGTAGACCATGGAAAAACTACACTAGTAGATGCAATGCTTAGACAAAGCCATATTTTTAGAGAAAATGAACAAGTACAAGAAAGAGTAATGGATTCAAATGATCAAGAAAAAGAGAGAGGAATAACAATACTTTCTAAAAATACATCTGTAATGCATGATGATATCAAAATTAATATAGTAGATACACCAGGACATGCTGATTTTGGTGGAGAAGTTGAAAGAGTTTTAAAAACAGTTGATGGAGTTCTTTTATTAGTAGATGCTTTTGAAGGTGCAATGCCTCAAACAAGAGAAGTTTTAAAGAAATCATTAGCATTAGGATTAAAACCAATTGTTGTTATTAATAAAATTGATAGACCAGGTGCAACTCCTGATAAGGTTGTTGACCAAGTTATAGAATTATTTATAGAACTAGATGCAACAGATGAGCAATTAGAGTTTCCAGTTGTATATGCTTCAGCTAAAAATGGAATCGCAAAAATGGACTTAAATGATGAAACAACAGATTTATCATGCTTATTTGAAACAATAATAAATACAATTTATGCTCCAAATTGTGATGAAGAAGGTCCAGCTCAAATGCTAGTTTCTAACATAGATTATGATGATTATGTTGGAAGAATAGCAGTAGGAAGAGTTGAAAGAGGAATTATAAAATTAGGGATGCCGGTTTCTATTTGTGGAAAAGAAGATAAAATTACACAAGGAAGAATTGCAAAAGTATACACACATATTGGATTAAATAAAGTAGAAGTTGAAGAAGGAAAAGCAGGAGACATAATTGAGCTTGCAGGATTACCAGATATCAACATAGGTGATACAATATGTGACTTTGAACATCCAGAAAAAATACCATTTGTGGATATTGATGAACCTACTGTATCAATGACATTTAGTGTAAACAATGGACCATTTGCAGGAAAAGAAGGACAATTTATTACATCGAGACATATAAGAGATAGATTATTTAAAGAATTAGAAAGAAATGTGTCTCTAAGAGTAAAAGAAACAGATACACCAGACAGTTTTGAAGTGTCTGGAAGAGGAGAACTTCACTTATCAGTTTTAATTGAAACAATGAGAAGAGAAGGATTTGAGCTTTTAGTATCAAGACCAAAAGTTATTTTTAAAGAAATTGATGGGGTAAAATGTGAGCCAATCGAATTATTAGTAGTAAATGTTTCTGATGATTGTGTTGGAAACGTAATTGAAAAATTAGGAAGAAGAAAAGCTGAAATGGTTAATATGGAACCTGCAGAACTTGGACATACAAAAATAGAATTCAAGATTCCAGCAAGAGGATTAATTGGATATAGAACAGAATTCTTAACAGATACAAAAGGTGAAGGAACAATGAATCATATATTTGATTCATATGAACCATATAAAGGAGATATACAAGCTCGTGTTAGAGGAACTATAGTCGCTTTTGAAAATGGAAAATCTGTAACATATGGTTTATACAATGCTCAAGATAAAGGTGACTTATTTATTGGACCAGGTGTAGATGTATATGAAGGTATGATAGTCGGCTTAAATTCAAGAGGAGAAGATTTAGCGATAAATGTATGTAAAGAAAAACATTTAACAAATACTAGAGCTTCTGGTTCAGATGATGCATTAAGATTAGTTCCACCAATTCAAATGTCTCTAGAAAAAGCAATTGAATTTATACAAGATGATGAACTAGTAGAAGTAACACCAAAATCAATAAGATTAAGAAAGAAAATATTAGATTCTAAAGAAAGAGAAAGAGCAGCAAGAAATAAATAAAAATAGGAGGGGAAATGTTATGGACTTTAACCCAACAGCACAACAAAGGGCAAGACGTGTTCTAGAAATAAGATGTGCTTTAATAGATCAAGAGAATAAAATACCACTTAAACCTGTTGAAGGAAAGAAAGCAGAATTTTTAGCTGAATATAAAAGAAAAAATAAGGGATCAAGTGATTCAGAGAGTGAGTTAGAAGGTAAATCAACATTTGAATCAGCATATGAATTGGTGAATAAAGGACTCTCTAAAAAAGTTTTTACTCCCATTATATGTTTGAATTGGTTAGGAATAAATGTAAAAGAAAAAATAGAGTCTGCATATATGCAAAATCATAGTAGTGAAGAAGCATATACAATAGCAAGAGAAATAAATAATAATATTTGTGGTGGTTTCGAAGCGATAAGTAAAGAAGATGTTAACTCCATTATAAACAATTTAATAAAAGATAATGAAAGATAATGAAAGCAGAGATGATAACGATGTTTCTAAATAAAATAAAAGAAAAAGCTTTAGAAGAGCACATTCCAATAATAATGGATGAAACATTAGAAGTTATAGGAAATTGTTTAAAAGAAATAAAACCAAAAGCAATCTTAGAAATAGGAACAGCAGTTGGTTATTCTGCAATATGTTTTTCTAAATTTCTTGATAAAGATGGCTTTATTGACACAATAGAACGTGATGAAGAAAGAATTAAAGAAGCAAAAATTAATATTAAAGAAATGAATTTAGAAAAAGTAATAAATATTTATGAAGGTGATGCAGTAGAGATATTACCAACATTAGATAAAAAATATGATGTAGTATTTATTGATGCTGCAAAAGGAAAATATCCATTTTTTCTAAAAGAAGCTTTACGTATGATAAATAAAAATGGTATAATTTTTGCAGATAATATTCTTTATAAAGGTTATGTTATGAGCGATTATAACAAACATAAACAACGTACAGCTGTAAGAAATTTAAGAGAATATATAAAAGAAATAACAGAGAATCCATATCTCGAAACTGAGATTTTAGATGTTGGAGATGGATTGGCTGTAAGTAAAGTTAAAAGGAGAAATGTTTATTATGAGCAAAACAGGTAAAGATTTTCTTGGAAAAATAAAACTAACGCCAGAACAAAAAGCGGAGTTTTACGCAAAAACGTCTAATATGCAACCTTTAGAGCGGAGATAGAGCAGATGGATACAAAGGATTCGTTTTTGATCTTGGTGGTGGTTTTTTTGAAATTGTAAAAGCCATAGGAGAGGTATTAAAGGTAGCAAGAAAAAATGAATTACTTGGGGAGAAAACAAGTATAAAATGTAGAATAAAAGATTATTCAAGTAGTTTAAGAAATACCGAAAAAAAAATATTGGATGATATGTTTGGTATGGAATTTGTTACTGCTACGCAACAAGAAAAAGAGTTTCTTATGTTATTTTTTCATTTAGCTTTTGATGTTAAAAAAGATAAACAAATGGACAAATCAAATGGATATAATGCTTATCATTGTTTAGGAGATTTAAAATATGGAGATTTTGGCGTAGATTCAAGAATTGACGAAATAGTTCAAAATACAAAGACCTGTTTATATACAGATAAATCAAATGATAGAGGAGAGATGGAGAAAAAAGAAACAAAGGTTTTTAATAATGTTGGGGTATTAATGCATTCAGATTCAGATAATGGTAAAAACACCCTTGAGGAAATGTTAGAAATATTCAGGAAAAGAACTAAAAATATTAATGTTGAAAATATTCCAATTATAGAATGTCACTTTATGACTGCAGAAACTGAACAAAATGCGATTTCAGGCTCAGCTGCTCATTCAAATTACAAAAATGTAGACGAAGAATTGATAAAAGATATGTTTAATAGTGGAAAACTATTTAGAGGAATCAATACACCATGGAAATTTATTATTACGTCAGATGGTAGAATACAATTACAAGATATATATCAAACAATGATTGAAACATGGCCCTTCTTAAAGAATGATATTGTAAAGAGAAGAAAAAATGGATTAGAAGAAAAAGATAAAATAAACAATGAATGTTGTGACAAATTATTATCAACACAATTCCCTTTTTTAAACTCTCTTGTTGAAAATAATGATGAAATAAAAAAGAAAAATAAGGAAGAATTATGGGGGGCTCTAAAACAATGTATGTTATTATATGCATTAGAAAGTAATGTAGATCCTGATATAATAGGAAATTTACAGCCTCAATATATGTATGAGTTATTTAAGAATTATGGCTTAATTACTGGTAATTCTCGGTAGATAGGTATTAATCCTATTGTTAGAAAGGAAATAAATATATAATGAAACAAATCGAATTATTAGCACCTGCAGGCTCTTTTGAAAAAGCAAAAATAGCTTTTCTATATGGAGCAGATGCAGTATATTGTGGAACATCATCATTATCACTAAGAACAAGAGCTGATATGGAAAATGATGACTTAGAAAAAACAATAAAATATGCACATGAAATAGGAAAAAAAGTATATGTAACTTTAAATATATTTGCTTGGGATGAAAAATACGAAGAAATTATAGAAATGGCAAAAAAACTAGAAATATTAAAGCCAGATGGAATTATTGCAGCAGATGGAGGGGTAATAGAAGTATTAAAACAATATGCTCCAAGTTGCGCAATAAATGTTAGTACACAAGCAAATTTAGTTAGTTTACATAGTTGTAATTTTTGGTACAAGCAAGGCTGTAAAAGGATGATAATGGCAAGAGAGATGAACAAAGAACAGCTTAAATACATAATGAAAAACAAACCAGAAGGTATGGAAATTGAAATATTTATTCATGGAGCAATTTGTTTTGCGTTTTCTGGCAGATGTTTTTTAAGTGATTTTCTATCATGTAGAAGTGCAAATTTAGGAGATTGCAGTCAAAGCTGTAGATGGTCATATAATTTATATGCAGAGGAAAAAAATAATCCTGGAGAATATATGCCAATTGAGATTGATAAATATGGAACAAGTATTTTTTCTTCAAAAGATTTATGCTTAATAAAAGAAATTCCTGAAATAATTGAAATGGGTGTAGACAGCTTAAAAATTGAAGGTAGATTAAAAACAGAGTATTATTTAGCTAGTGTTGTAAATGCATATAGAAATGCCATTGATGACTATAAAAAAGATCCTGAAAATTATGATTATAAAAAATATTTAAAAGAATTAGAAAAAGTAAAAACAAGAGGACTTACAACATTTTATTTTAATGATAGAAATAATAAAGATATACAAGAATACTCTGGAAGGCAATATAATGAAAACTATGAATTTGGAGGAAAAGTAGTAGGGTATAACGAAGAATTAGCTACAATTGAAATAAAAAATAAATTAATAAAAGGTGATATTTTAGAAATTATAGTACCAAATAAAATAGAACCTGTAGAATTTGAAATACAAGAGCTTTATGATGTAGATACTGAAGAGGCAATTGGTGAAATAAGCCCAGGAGTAAAAGGGCAAAGGGTTAAAATAAAATTACCAATTAAATGTGAAAAAGATTGGATTATAAGAAGAAAAAAATAAACAATACCAAAAGTTAATATAGAAATATTTCTATATTAACTTTTTTCTATTGATCTTTAAATAAATTTATAATAATGCAACCAATAGAGATACATATAATACAAATCAAACCATTTAAATCAGATTGAACATTTGGAAATAGCACCAATATTGAACCTAAAGTAAATCCAATTATTGTATAAAATGTTTGCGTATAATATTTTTTTAGTAAAAAGTTAGTTGTTTTCATTAAAATAAAACTTCCCAAACCTAAACCTATACCAATAGGAATAAGAGTTGGAAAATATAATGAGGAGATGGAAGAAAGATAGCTAGGATATACCCTTAGAATCATAAGGATTACTGTGCTGCTAACCCCCGGTATTATAACACCTGCAGACATAAGAAATCCTGATAATATTAAATATATATAACTGAAACTTTGATTTTCTAAGTTAAATGAATTATTTTTTTCTATAAATACAGAAATTATCCCAATTATAAATGCTAATATTGTATATATAAAATAAGAAGATTTAAACTTAAAATTTTTGTTAGTTTCTTTTATTAATGATGGAATACTACCTAAAATCAATCCAATAAAAATTGATTTTGTTTGTATAGGAAATTTTATAAGAAAGTAGTTTATTAAATTACTAAAAATAAAAATTCCAATAAAAATTCCAATAATAATAGGTAATAAAAATGTAAAATTCTTTTTAGGATATTTAAAAAAATTCAAAATACTTTCTATAAGTTTTTCATATATTCCAAAAATGACACAAAAGATACCACTACTTATTCCAGGCAGAATTGCTCCACTTCCAATAGCAATTCCCATTGCACAATTTCGTAAAAAAGCCATAAAATACACCTCTTTTAAATCTATGTGTATATAATAAAAAAATTCTAAAAATACTTTTTTAAGGTCATGCACTTTTAATTTACTTATCACATATAATTGCGTTATAGAGAATTTGAAAAATAATTGTATCTACAATTCTTTTCCAAATTTTATCTATGCCATGGAAAAAATGGTAGTAAATTTGGAGGTGCATTTATGTTATCAGCACTTTGTATGACTGGGATACTTGGTTTTATAGATTTTTTGAAATCTGCAGTATTTGTTGTTCGGATATATTCAAGGTGGAAATTTATTTCCAGAACCCTTAACATCAGAAGAGGAAAGACATTATTTAATACAGATGTCAAAAGGAGATGAAGAAGCAAGAAATATATTGATAGAAAGAAACTTAAGATTAGTAGCTCATGTGGCTAAAAAATATAGTAATTCTAAAGTTGACCAAGAAGATTTAATATCTATTGGAACAGTAGGATTAATAAAAGGCATAAGAAGTTTTAATGTAGAGAAGGGAGCTAGACTTTCTACATATGTATCTCGTTGTATTGATAATGAGATATTGATGCATTTAAGAGCAACAAAAAAATTACGGAGCAGAAGTGTACTTAAATGAGCCAATACGGTAAGGACAAAGATGATAATGTTGTTACATTGCAAGAAGTTTTAGAAAATAATGAAAGAAATATAGAAGAAGTAGTAGATATAAAAATGAAAATAAAATTATTATATCAAAAAATGAAAGAGATTCTAAAGGATAGAGAAAAAACTATATTAGAATTAAGGTTTGGATTAGGACGGACATAAACCTAAGACTCAGAATGAAATTGCTGAAATGAT
This sequence comes from Clostridia bacterium, assembly GCA_036307105.1. Taxonomy (GTDB): domain Bacteria; phylum Bacillota; class Clostridia; order TANB77; family CAG-508; genus CAG-269. The sequence continues at coordinate 39,753 of JAXJYD010000008.1, forward strand.
GGGAATATCACGCTCATATGTATCTAGAATAGAAACAAAAGCAATACATAAATTAGCAAAAGAAATAAAGGAATAAAAAACTTCACTTTTAGTGTATAATATGTTATAATGGCTAAAACAAATAAAGTGAGGAAAAAATGAAAAGAATAAAATTAAAAGATAGAGAATTACCTACATATACAAAAGGAGAGGAAATATTTAATATGACATCTCATATAGTAGGAGGAGCTTTAGGAATAGTAGCTACTGTATTATGTGTTGTATTTGCTGCTGTTCATGGAAATGGCTATGGGGTAGTAAGTGGTGCAATATATGGAATTACAATGATTTTACTTTATACAATGTCTAGTATATATCATGGATTAAATCCAAATGGAAAAGCCAAAAAAGTATTTCAGGTATTAGACCACTGTTCAATATTTTTATTAATAGCAGGTTCTTATACACCATTTGCATTAGTAAGTATACGTGAAAATGATCCTTTAGCTGGATGGATTATTTTTGGTGTTATATGGGCTTTAGCAATTATTGGAATAGTGTTAAATTCAATTGATTTAAAAAGATATAAAGTCTTTTCTATGATATGTTATCTTGCTATGGGTTGGTGTATTATAGTTAAAGCTAGTCTATTACCACAGATATTAGGAACAACAGGATTAGTACTTTTGGTTTCAGGAGGAATTGTTTATACTGTTGGAGCTATTTTCTATGGGTTTGGTAAAAAATGCAAATACATGCATTCAATATTTCACTTATTTATTTTGTTAGGAAGCTTATTACAATTTTTATGTATTTTGTTATATGTAATGTAGTTATTATCAAAAAGAAATACTTAAAATTTTTAAAAAATCTCGTTTGAGCTAATTTACGTAGAAATTCTAATAAAATTCATGGAACCTTTTTCACTTAGTCCTCGCTAACGCTCGACGCGAACATTATTCCATAAATTTTAAAGAATTTCTAACTTAATTACTCTGCAATTCGATTTTTTTAAAATTTTAAGTATTTCTTTTTTATTAGGTGTAAATTTAAAAAAAGACATATAAATGTCTTTTTTTAAATATTTTCCCCATAAATCTTAATTTATTTTAGCATATTTTTATAAAAAAATCAAATTATAAAAAAGTATAAATAAAAGAGATTAAAGGTGAAAATAAGAGGTATGAGGATATATAATGAAAAACCACAAATCTTTTAGAAAAAAATTCATTTGTAATGAATATATATGTATGTTAAAATATAAATAACTTAAGAAATTAAGTGAATAAACAATTAAATAAGTTAATAATTTTCCCTGCATAGTACGTATAGACAGAATTTTTAGAACCAACACACATTAAGAGGGGCCAAATCTCGTGAATATGGCGTGCAAGCTTACAATATAGTAAGAAGCCCATGAATATTCAGGTAGGCACCCACCTGTTTTTAGGAGCAGGTCCTTAAAAATTCAAACATCTGACGGCTAAGGCGGGGCATTTTTTATTGGAACAAATCGAAACGCCCCTTTAATTTATAGTATATTTTTAATTATCTACAAATATACTATGTAATGCGTTCCGTAAATTTGTTCTCGCGCAAAATTTTGGCCAAGAAAATCCAGTAATATTACTGGATTTTAAAGTTTTTTGATGTTAAAGCAATTATTGCTTCTGTATAGATTTTGCTACATAGTATTAAATTATCAATCTCGATGTATTCATCTGTTTGATGGCACATATCTTTATGTCCTGGAAAATTTGCACCAAAAGATACACAATTTTTAAAAGCTTTAGCATATGTACCTCCACCAATAGCAATAGGCTCACAATTTTGGTTAGTAAATTTATTAAAAATATCACAAAGTGTTTTTACTAATAGATTGTTTTTGGGTACATATAAAGCAGGAGCTAGGCTAATAGTATTGTAATTTAAATTAGTATATTTATTTATGCTTTCTAAAAATTTTTCATTAATAATATTTGGCAATGTTTGAACTGGAATTCTTAAATTCATTTCTATTTTTATTTTTGAATTTTCTAATGAAAAACGCCCCACATTTAAAGTAAGTTTTCCAGTTTCATCTTCAAAATCTATATTTAAGGTTTTTCCACTAAAATCTGTTCCAATATAGTTATCAAAATATTCTAGAATTTCAATTGGTGTATTATAATGTTTGAATATTTTATCTAATATAATTATTAATCTAGAAATAGCATTTACACCTAAATCAGGATGCGCACCATGTGCTTGAACTCCATGAGATATTAATTTTACTTCGTCATTACTTATTTTATGGATATCAATTTCACAATTATTTTCATCAATTATCTTTTTAGAAAACTTAATTAATTCATCCATAGACATTTTTGAAGAATCAATTTCTAATATTGTACTACAAAATTTCGGAACAACATTTAATGCATTATTATTACAATTAACTTCTTTTATTTTGATTTTAGAGTTATTGTTTTCAGGATAATTCATATCAATAGAACAATTTAAAATAGATTTTTCTGCATATATGCATGGAAAATCTGCATCGGGACTAAATGCAAAAGTTGGCATTTCTTCAACTTCTTTATAGTGTTTTATACATTTCCAATTTCTTTCTTCATTTAATCCTAATATTAAACGAACTCTTTTATGCACTTTGCAATTATCCATAACTGCTTTCATTGCATATAAAGAAGCAATAACAGGCCCTTTATCATCTATAGCACCTCTACCAAATATTTTGCCATCTGAAATTGTTGCTGAAAATGGTGGAAAAGTCCAACCCTCGCCCTCAGGTACTACATCTAAATGACCAATAATTCCAAGCACTTCTTCACCTTCACCAAATTCGATATAGCCACAAAAACCATCTAAATTTTTGGTTCTAAATCCTAGCTTTTTACCTAATTCCAAAGTATATTCTAATGCTTTATTTACATTTTCACCAAATGGAATAGATGGATTATTTGAAGTATTATATACACTTGGAATTTTAATTAATTCCTGTGTACTTCTTATAATTTCATCTTTTAAATTATTAATATAATTATCTAACATATAACCAGTCCTTTCTTTTATATGGTATTATACCATAAGAATTAATATACATATAAATTTTTTGAAATTAATTTTTATAAATATTTAAATATTTGTAGTAAAAAAAATTAAGTTGTGATATATTAATTTTGAAATAAAAAAATAGGAGAGTGATTTTTTGATGGAAGAACAAATAGAAAAATTACAAACTACGGCAAAAAAAATAAGAAGGGGAATTATAGAACAAGTATATAAGGCAAGTTCTGGACATCCAGGAGGTTCTCTTTCAATTGCAGATATTTTAACAGTTTTATATTTTAAAGAATTAAATATAGACCCTAAAAATCCAAAATGGGTGGATAGGGATAGAATTGTTTTATCTAAAGGACATTGTACACCAGCATTATACAGTTGTTTAGCAAATAGAGGTTTTTTTGATTCAGAAGAATTAAAAACTTTCAGGAATATTGATAGTAAACTACAAGGCCATCCTGATATGAATAAAATTCCAGGAGTTGATATGTCTTCAGGTTCTTTAGGGCAAGGATTATCTTGTGCAAATGGTATGGCAATAGCAGGAAAATTAGATAATAGAGATTATAGAGTTTATTGTATTTTAGGTGATGGAGAAATAGAAGAAGGGCAAGTTTGGGAAGCGGCTATGGCATCAGCTAAATATAAATTGGATAATTTATGTGTAATAGTTGATAATAATAATTTACAAATAGATGGGACTATTGAAGAAGTTATGAATTCTTATCCTATAGACGAAAAATTCAAAAGTTTTGGTTTTCAAATTATTAATATTGATGGACATGATATAGATGAAATTATTAAAGCATTTGAAGTAGCAAAAGAGGTTAAAGGAAAGCCTACATGTATTATTGCAAAAACTGTAAAAGGAAAAGGTGTTTCTTTTATGGAAAATAAAGTAGAATGGCATGGAAAAGCACCTAATAAAGAGGAATATTTGCAGGCGATTAGTGAGCTTCAATAAGTAGTAATTGTAAATAATTAAGATTTTTCAAAAACCCCAATTATTTACAATGTTAAAAAATGAATTTATAGTGAAAGGACTGAAGAAAATAATGAATATTAATTTTAATAATAAAAAAGCTACACGCCAAAGTTATGGAGAGGCTTTAATAGATTTAGGAAAAGAAAATAAAGATGTAGTAGTTTTGGATGCGGATTTATCTACAGCTACTAAAACAAATTTATTTGCAAAAGAATTTAAAGATAGATTTTTTGATATGGGAATTGCAGAAGCAAATATGATAGGAACAGCAGCTGGTTTTGCAACTTGTGGTAAGATTCCTTATGCTAGTACATTTGCAGTTTTCGCAGCAGGAAGGGCATATGACCAAATAAGAAATAGTGTGTGTTATCCAAATTTAAATGTAAAAATATGTGCAACACATGCAGGTATAACAGTTGGAGAAGATGGAGCAACACATCAAATGCTAGAAGATATTTCACTAATGAGAACATTACCTAATATGACAGTAATATCTACATCTGATGATATTCAAACAAAATGGGCAGTTAAAGAAATTTCAAAAATAAAAGGTCCTGTATATTTAAGACTTGCAAGAATGAAAACTTCACAAATTTATGATGAAAATGATAAATTTGAAATAGGAAAAGCAATTCAAATAGGAGATGGAACAGATGCAACTGTATTTGCAACAGGAATTACAGTAGAACAAGCCTTAATTGCAAAAGAAAAACTAAAAGAAAAAGAAATTGACATTCGTGTTGTTGATATTCATACAATCAAACCAATTGATAAAGAAATGATTATAAAATGTGCAAAAGAGACTAAAAAATTAATTTCGATAGAAGATCATAGTATAATTGGTGGATTAGGTACTGCTATATCAGAAGTATTAACAGAACAATATCCAACTAAACTTGAAAGACTTGGAATAAATGATATTTTTGGTAAATCAGGTAAAGCAGAAGAACTAATGAAATACTTCCATATAACAGCAGAGGATATTATAAATAAATTTTGAAAATGATGTAAAAATCTCGTGTTAATTAATGTAAATGAACATGGGATTTTTTTCTATAAAAATTCACTTGAAATTCACAGAAAACTCTTGCAAAAAATAGAGTTTATTGTTATGATATGATAGAATAGAAAATAATATAGCAAATTTTAAAAATAAAAGATAAAAAATAATGAAATTTCAAGTAGATTTAAGCGATTTTGGAAAGGAAATTATATAAAAAATGATAGAATTTAGAAATGTAAATAAAACGTATGACACAGGTACAAAAGCTGTAAAAAATGCGAATTTCGTAATTGATAAAGGTGAATTTGCTTTTTTAGTAGGTTCATCAGGAAGTGGAAAATCAACACTAATTAAATTGATATTAAAAGAAGAAGAACCAACTTCAGGAAACATTATTATTAATGGGAAAGATACAACATTTTTAAAACCAAATAGAGTTCCATATTTAAGAAGAAGTATGGGAGTTGTATTTCAAGATTTCAGACTTTTACCAGATAAAACAGTTTACGATAATGTTGCTTATGCTATGTATATTGTAAGAGCAACACCAAGACATATAAGAAGACAAGTACCAATGGTCCTTTCATTAGTAGGTTTAAGTGGAAAAGCTAAAATGTATCCAAATGAACTATCAGGAGGAGAACAACAAAGAGTTGCATTAGCTAGAGCTTTAGTTAATAATCCGTCTATGCTTATTGCAGATGAGCCTACAGGAAATTTAGACCCAGATACAGCGTGGGATATAATGAATTTATTAAATGATATTAATATGAGAGGAACAACTGTTGTTGTTGCAACTCATGCTAAAGATATTGTTGACAAAATGAAGAAAAGAGTTATTCATATTCGTAAAGGCGAAATCATTAGAGATGATAAAAAAGGTGGGTATGATTATGAAATATAATATATTAGGATATTTAGTAGGAGAAGGCTTTAGCAATGTACTAAAAAACAAAAAGTCAACAGGTGCATCTCTTATGATTATGTGTGCAACTATGATTATATTTGGAGTATTCTTAATTTTAGGAGAAAATATAAATCATTTTGTAAAAGAAATAGAATCTGCACAAGGTATACAAGTTTTTATAAAAAATGAAGCAACACAAGAACAAATAGAAGATTTAGAACAAAAAATAAGAAAAATAGATGGTGTAAGTAAAACAGAATTTGTTTCAAAAGAAGCAGCTTTAAACCAAATGAAAGAACGATTTGGAGACAAAAAAGATTTATTAGATGGTTATGAAGGAGAAAATAATATATTTACTGCTTCTTATGTTGTAACATTAACAGATTTAAAGCAAAGTAAAACAATACAAGATCAAATTTTAACATTTGACATGGTAAAGAAAATAACAAGTAAAGATGAAACAGTTACAACACTTATTAATTTAGCTAATGGGATAAAAATAGTAACTGGTGTAATACTAGTATTATTAATTATAATTTCAATATTTATTATAGCAAATACTATAAAACTTACTGTTCATGCAAGAAGAAAAGAAATTTCAATCATGAAATATGTAGGTGCAACAAATGGATTTATAAGATGGCCATTTATTGTTGAAGGTATGATTATAGGGATAATTGCAAGTGCTATATCAATTATACTTGTTGGAATAGCTTATAATGTTATAGCAGAACAATTAGTGAATTCTCAATTTATGCAGGTAATTAATATGAGTTTAATAAGTTTTTCAGATATGTTTAACTCAATTATATTTGTATACATGTTACTTGGAATAGGGATAGGAGCACTAGGAAGTGTTATTTCAATGAGAAAATATTTAAAAGTATAGAGGAGAAAACATGCGTAAAATTTTATGTGGTGTTTTAGCTTTTGTAATTTTAAGTTTTAGTATATTCTCATGTGTATTAGCGGAAAATGAAAATACGGATTTACAAAAACAAAGAGAAGATTTACAAAATCAAATTAATGATGCAAATGGACAATTAGAAGGTGTACAAAATGAATTATCGGAAAATTTACAGCAAGTTCAAAAATTAGATGAAAAAATTGAAAGTTCAAATAAAGAATTAGAAGAAATAAATACTAAAATTTCAGAATTACAAACTTCAATGAATGAAGTGCAAGCTAAACTGGAGTTAGCAGAAGAAAATTTTAATAATCAAAAAGAAAAATTGGATAATAGATTAATTGCAGTATATGAATCTAGCGATACTGAATATTTAGATGTTATCCTAAGCTCTAGAAGTATTTCTGAATTTTTATCTAATTATTTCTTAATTACTGAGCTAGCAAAGCATGATACAGAGCTTTTAGAAGATATGCAGTCAAGGAAAAATGAGATTCAAAAATCAAAAGACAAAATAGAAAATGATAAAAAGGAACTAAATGCAATAAAAGCAAACCAAAGTAAAACAGCTAAAATTCTAGAAAACACTAAAACTGTAAGAGAAAACTATATTTCAAAACTATCAAATTCTGAAAAAGAAATACAAGCAAAAATAGATGAATATAATGCACAATTTGCTGCAATAAATGCAGAAATACTTGCAATGGTTCAAGATGGAATCGCAGCAGAATATATAGGAGGAGAACTTGCATGGCCGGTTCCAGGCTACACAAGAATTAGTTCGAAATATGGAATGAGAACTCATCCTATAACAGGAGTATACAAATTACACACAGGAACAGACATAAGTGCACCTATGGGAGCAAACTTTATAGCTGCAAACGATGGAATAGTTACTAAAGCTGGGTATAATGGAGCATATGGAAACATGGTAATAATAGATCATGGTGGTGGAGTATCTACATTATATGCTCATGGTTCAGAAATATTAGTTCAAGTTGGACAAACTGTAAAAAGAGGAGAACCTGTATTAAAGGTTGGTTCAACGGGATATTCAACAGGACCACATGCACATTTTGAGGTTAGACTAAATGGAGTAGTTACAGATCCAATGCCATATATAACAAATGGATTAGTACCTACAACACAAAATAATCAAGTAACACAAGAAAATAACAATATAAACAATACGACAAATACGGAAAACACAACAAATAATTAATTGAAAAAACTAGGAGGAACCTATGAAAAAAAGTATAATATTAAAGATATTAGGAATGTTAATTGTAACAATAATGTTATTGCAAACAACTAGTGTTTTTGCTGCAAACGTTAATGACTTAAACAATCAAAAAGCATCAAATCAAGAAAAGATTAATGAAACTCAAAAAGAAAAAGAAGAAGTAGCAGCAGAAAAAAAGAAAGTTACAGCTGAAGTTGAAAAATTGAATACACAAATTACAGAATATGAAAATCAGATAGATGAGTTAGATTTACTAATTTCAGATTTGAATTCTAAAATTAGTGAATCACAATCTATACTAAATAAAGCAGAAGAAGATTATACAAACCAACAAAAACTATTAGAATCAAGACTGGTTGCTATACAAGAAGCTGGAGAAACGTCTTATTTAGATTTTCTATTATCTTCAGAAGATATAACAGATCTAATATCTAATTATTACTTAATTTCAGAAATTGCAACAAATGATACACAATTATTAGAAAAAATACAAAAACAAAAAGAAGAAATTAAGAAAGCAAAAGAGGAACTTGAAAGTAGTAAAAGAGAATTAGATACATCAAAAGCAAGTAAAGAAAGTGTGTCTGTACAATTAAAAACTGCTAAAAATGATAAAGATAAACAAGTGGCTCAATTGTCAGAAGATGAAAAAAAATTACAATCAAAATTAGATGATTTAAGACAGGCAAATAGAACAATTGATAGTCAAATTTTAGAGGCTAGAAAGAAAAAACAATCTGAAGCTGCTAAAAAAAGTTCTTCAGCAAATCCATCTAGTAGTTCAGGTTCATCAGGAGGAACAACACCAGCAGGAGGTTCTTCAGGATTTATATATCCAGTACCATCAGGATATACTAGGGTAACTACAGGAATGTACTATTCAAGCGGATCATATCATGGTGCAATAGATTTTGGAAGTGGTGGAATTAATGGACAACCAGTTTATGCTGTTGCAGATGGAGAAGTTTTAATATCTGAAAGATTAAATGGAAGTTATGGAAACTATATTATAATTGAACATGCGAATGGTTTATATACATTATATGCACATGGGCAAGATGGTTCAAGAACAGTATCTGCTGGACAAACAGTAAAACAAGGACAACAAATAATGAGAGTTGGTTCAACTGGTAATTCGTCAGGACCACACTTGCATTTTGAAGTAAGAACAAGCCCAGGTACATATTCAAATAGACAAAATCCGTTAAATTATTTATAAAATAATTTGTGTAATATATACATATAATTAGATGAAAACAAAAAAGAATTTGCAGCAATATATTTTTTTAGTAATACTTGTGTGTCGAAACCTCCATATGTAAAAATTACTAGTATGCAGTTGCGGGTCGCTTACGCGTATTACTTCAAAAATCTATTGCTACAAATTCTTTAAATTAAAAAACGTTTCATAAGGTATAACTATAATATATGCTTAAAGGAAGGGATTGAAAATGGAAGAAAAGAAAAGATTTAAAGCTTATAAAATAATAATGTTAGTTGTGTTAGTAGCATTTGTAACTTTTTTATTAACATCAATAGGAATGTATCAATTTTTTCAAAATAATGGTAAGTTTGGAAATACTTTTGTTGTTTCATCTTCAAATAATGGTGATATTGCAAGTGAGTTAAGTAAATATAGAAGTTTAATTGATAAATATTTTTTAGGAGATGTAGATGAAGAAAAACTTAAAGAAGGTGCTATAAAAGGATACATAGAAGGGCTAGATGACCAATATACTGAATACATATCGAAAGAAGATATGAAAGATTATATGGAAGATGCTACAGGGAATTTTATTGGAATTGGAATATATATGGTAAAAGATACTGATTCAAATAAAGTTATGGTATTATCTCCAATAAAAGGAAGTCCTGCAGAAAAATCTGGAATATTACCAGGAGATCTAATTATTTCTGTTGATGGAGTTCAATATTCAGCAGATGAATTGTCTGTTGCTGCAAACAAAATAAAGGGAGAAGAAGGTAGTAAAGTTAAAGTTGAAATCTTAAGAGGCACAGAAACTTTAAATTTTGAACTTACAAGAGAAAACATAAAAGTTAACCCAGTAGAGGGAAAGGTGTTACAAAATAATATAGGATATATTAAATTTTCATCATTTGATGAAAAAACCTCTGAAGAATTTAAAACAAAATTTGAAGAACTACAAAAACAAGAAATAAAATCATTAATAATAGACTTAAGAAATAATGGTGGAGGAATAGTAGGTGAAGCTTTAAATATAGCTGATTTTGTTTTAGAAAAAGATAAAGTGATTTTATATGAAGTAGATAAAAATGAAAAAGAAAAAATAGAAAAATCAAAAAATGATCCAATAATTAATATGCCTATAGTTATATTAACAAACCATAATACAGCAAGTTCTTCTGAAATACTTGCAGGAGCATTAAAAGACCATGAAAAAGCAAAGATAGTAGGTTCAAAAACATACGGAAAGGGTGTAATACAGCAATTAATGACATTACCAGATGGAAGTGGTCTTAAAATAACTGCAGAAGAATATCTTACACCAAATAGAACAAAAATAAATAAAATTGGAATTGAACCAGATGCAAAAGTACAATTACCAGACGAATTAAAAAACAAACTAACAATAGAGGAAAAAGATGATATACAATTACAAAAAGCAATTGAAATATTAAAATAATTATACAAGGAGGATATAGATGAATTTACCAAATAAATTAACAATTTTTAGAATTATATTAGTTCCAATAATGGTAATTATTCCTTTTTTAGGATTAGATGCAAGATTTTTAGGAATACCGATTTCATGGCTAATTATAGATGCTATTTTTATAATAGCATCTTTAACAGATAAATTAGATGGATATTTAGCAAGAAAAAATAATCAGGTAACTACATTTGGTAAATTTTTAGATCCTTTAGCTGATAAAATATTAGTGTTAGCTGCAATGGTAATGTTAGTTGAGATGCAAAAACTGCCAGCATGGATACCGATTATTGTATTATCAAGAGAGTTTGTAGTTTCTGGATATAGATTAATAGCTATAGAAAAAGGTGGACAGGTAATTGCTGCATCAAAAGGGGGAAAACTAAAAACTGTAACTCAAATGATTGCAATTATATTAGCGATAGTAGATTTACATAGTTTTGGTGAATGCTTTTCAGGAAATTTAAAAGGCGGAGACATGATTTTAAATTTTATAGTAACAATTATGATGATTATTCAAACTATTGCAACAATTTTCTCTGGTGTGGATTATTTAAAAGGGAGTAAAAAACTAATAAAAAATTAATATTTGCTTGACAAATTACAAATTTTACCGTAATATATTAAAAGTTTAAAATAGACAGAAAATAAGTTTGTAGAACAATTCTTATTTATACAAACTTATTTATACAATTATTTTATTTACAGAAAGGAAGAAATTAAAATGGAAGAAAAGGAAGTTATATTAACACAAGAAGGTTATGATAGATTAGAAGAGGAATTAAATTATTTAAGAACAGAAAAAAGATCAGAAATTGCTGAAAGAATTAAGGTGGCATTAGGATTTGGAGATTTATCAGAAAATTCTGAATATGATGAGGCAAAAACTGCACAAGCAGAAAATGAAGTAAAAATAGCGGAATTAGAGGATAAAATAAGACATGCAAAAATAATTGATGAAAAAGAAATTGATACAGAAACTGTTCAAATTGGAAATATAGTAAAAGTATTAGATATGGAATTTGATGAAAAAATAGAATATACAATAGTAGGTTCAACAGAGGTTAACTTGGCAGAAAACAAAATATCTAATGAATCACCTTTAGGAGAAGCTTTACTTGGAGCTAGAAAAAATCATGTTGTAGAAGTAAATGCACCTGCTGGAGTTATGAAATATAAAATATTATCAATAAAAAAATAAATTTATAAAAAAGAAAAAAATGCTTGTAAAAACTAATATAAGATGTTAAAATATAAATAGATTAAAAAAAAACCAAAAATTTCGGTAATTTTTTTAATCTTTTTTTATATAATAGGAGGAAAAAATGAACACAAAATACATATTTGTAACAGGGGGAGTAGTATCAGGATTAGGAAAAGGAATAACAGCAGCTTCATTAGGAAGGCTACTAAAAAACAGAGGATATAAAGTAACAATTCAAAAATTTGATCCATATATAAATGTGGATCCAGGGACAATGAATCCATATGAACATGGAGAAGTTTTTGTAACAGATGATGGTGCAGAAACTGATTTAGATTTAGGGCATTATGAGAGATTTATAAATGAAAATCTAACAAAAAATTCAAGTGTTACAATGGGTAAAATATATTCAAGTGTTATTGAAAAAGAAAGAAAAGGTGAATATTTAGGAAAAACGGTACAAGTAATACCTCATATAACAAATGAAATAAAAGAAAAAATATACGGATTTGAAAATACAGATACAGACATAGTTATAACAGAAATTGGTGGAACAGTTGGAGATATAGAAGGACTTTCAATTATAGAAGCCATTAGACAAGTTGGATTAGAAAAAAATCCTGAAGATGTAATTTATATTCATGTTACATTATTACCATATATCTTTGGATCAAATGAAATAAAATCAAAACCAACACAACATTCAGTAAAGGAATTACAAAGCTTTGGAATAAAACCAGATATATTAGTATGTAGGACAGAACAAGATATACCAGATAGTATAAGAGAGAAATTAGCATTATTTTGTAATGTAAGAAAAACAAGTGTTATACAAAACAAAACTGCAGATTGTTTATATGCTGTACCATTAATGTTAGAAGAAGAAGGCTTAGCAAGAGAAGTATGTAATCATTTAAAATTAGATAAATATATACCAAACAATACAAAATGGGAAGAAATGATAGAACATATTAGAAAAATAGATAATGAAAAAAATGTTAATATCGCTATCGTAGGAAAATATATAAAATTAGAAGATTCTTATATTTCAGTTATAGAAAGTTTATATCATGCTGGTTTTGCCAACAACGTAAAAGTTAAAGTAAACTTGGTAGACTCAGAAACAATTACAAAAGAAAATGTTAAAGAAAAACTTTCTAAATATGATGGTATAGTTGTTCCAGGAGGATTTGGAAGTAGAGGAATAGAAGGGAAAATAGAAACAATAAAATATGTAAGAGAAAATAAAATACCATTTTTAGGTATCTGCTTAGGAATGCAAATGGCTGTTGTTGAATTTGCAAGAAATGTATTAGGTTTAACAGATGCGCATTCAGCAGAGTTAGATGAAAATACAAAAAATCCTGTAATTCATATTATGGAAGAACAAAAAGGAATAGATAAAAAAGGTGGAACAATGAGACTTGGAGCTTATCCTTGTACAATAAAAGAGGGAAGCCTAGCAAATAAATTATATGGAGAAAAAGAAATTTCAGAAAGACATAGACATAGATTTGAATATAACAATGATTATAGAGAAAGACTTGAACAAGCGGGATTAAAAGTTTCTGGAACATCTCCAGATGGATTATTAGTAGAGATAGTGGAGATAGAAGATCATCCATATTTTATAGCAGGACAGTTCCATCCAGAATTAAAGTCAAGACCAAATAAACCAGCACCTCTATTTGTTGGATTAGTTGCAGCTGCAAAAATTTTGCGATGCAAAAAATAGTAAAAAAAATTTAATTTTAGTATTGACAAATACATAAAAAACATTTATAATTTATAATTATCAGGAGGAAACACGCAGGTGTAGTTCAATGGTAGAACCTCAGCCTTCCAAGCTGATGACGTGGGTTCGATTCCCACTACCTGCTCCAAAACTTCTGACAATTATAGATTTAATATGCAGGTGTAGTTCAATGGTAGAACCTCAGCCTTCCAAGCTGATGACGTGGGTTCGATTCCCACTACCTGCTCCATTTGAAGACAACTTACGGACTAATTAAAGTTCGTAAGTTTTTTATTTTGTCCGTAGTCAAGCTTGGCAAGGCTTGTTCTACCAAATATAAAGATAATGTTCTCTTTCTAGGAAGGAGGACATTTTTTATGCTTGAATTTAAAACTACCCAAGAACTTAGACCTAATACTAAATTACTAGAACTTATTAAAGACTTTACTTATAAGACTAAAAAAGGAAAAGTTAAAGTTCTTCTAAATACTAATTTACAGTTTATTGAACCTACTGAATATCTAATTACATATCCCATTACTATTACAATACTTGAATATAAAGTAAATGAAATTAGTAGTAAACCTTTTTATATCAAAGAACATAAGCAAAAATATAGTCTAAAAGAATTAGAAAAACTTATAACAAAACGCAACTTTTAACCTTAATTAGCAAATATAAGTGAGGAAACAATTAGAGAAATATTTAAAATTAGACTTCGTAAAATGGCTTTCTTTTGAGGAAACTAATGAGAAATATTAATCTTTTTCAAATTTAGGGTTGCTTTTTGGCGTTTGAGTGAGGAAACATATGAGAGGTATTTTAATATTTCTCTAAATCTAAGGAAAGGAGGAAAATTATGAGATGTGGAGTTTACGTAAGAGTATCTACTGATGACCAAAGAGATAATGGTTATTCAATTGATTCACAACTTAGAATGATTAAAGAATATTGTGAAAAAAATGATTATGATATTGTAGATGTCTATAATGATGCAGGACATTCTGGAAAAGATTTAATGAGACCAGAAATGCAAAGACTACTTAAAGATATCAAATCAAAGAAAATTGATAAATTAATTGCGATTAAAGTAGATAGATTAACTAGAAATAACTACGATGGCTTTTGGTTACTTAACTATTGTGAAGAACACGATGTTAAGATTGAATTAATACTTGAACCTTATGATGTATCTACTGCTAATGGTGAAATGATATTTGGTATGAATTTAGTATTTGGTCAGCGTGAAAGAAAAGAAATTGGAGCAAGAACTAAACGTGCTATGGAAGAAATGGCTTTAGAAAAAATTCATCCTAGCAAAGCACCTTATGGATATATTAGAAATAAAGAAACTGGTCATTTAGAAGTAGAACCTATTGAAGCACAAGTTGTTAAAGAAATATTTGAACTTTGTAAAAAAGGACATTCTACAAGAAATATTGCTACTATTATGAAAGATAATAATGCTTATTTAAAACAAGGTAAATGGAAATCAGACAGAGTTTATAAAATACTTACTAATTCTATTTATATTGGTATATTTGAGTATGGAAAGTATAAAAGAAAGCCACAAGATCTTTTAAGAGTTGAAGATTATTGTGAACCGATTATTGATATAACTACTTGGAATACTACAAGAGCAAATCTTGAAAAAAATAAACACCCAAACTATGGAGAGCATATTCATTTATTTGCAGGATTAGTAAAATGTCCTTTATGTAATGAGATACTTGCAGCTAGTGAATCATTCAAAAAGTATAAAAATGAAACTAAAATTTATTACCATTTAAGATGTAAAAACACTAATTGTAAAGGCTATGGTTATCACTATAATTCAGATAAAATTGAAGATAAATTAAAAAGGATTTTAAATGAATTAACTAGATTTATGTATGATAATTCAAACGAAATAATTACTTGTAGTTCTACTAAAAGTAAAGAAGTTAAAGAAATAGAAAAAGCCATTGAAAAGTTAAAAGTTCAAGAAAAAAGATTAGTCGATTTATATTTAAGTTCTACCCTAGATATAGAAACTATCAATCATAAAAACGATGTTATTAAAAAAGAAATAGATAAACTAACTAAAAAGAAAACTACACTTGATCCTGACAATGACTTTAAAGAATACACAGTAGAACTTCTAAAAAAGTTAGATTATGAAGAAGATAATGGAGATTTTATCTTCAAAAACAACTTGAGTTTTGCTTATTTATTTGATAGTTTAAATAGAAAAGCACAAAAAGAATTAATTAACAGATTAATATCTTCAATAGAAATAACTAGAGATAATAATTACAACATTGAGATTAAAAATATCAAATTTACAGAAGAATTTATTTCAAAAAGTACAAAAGATTATATTGATTATTTAAATGAATTACTAACTGATAATAATATTGGCATAACTTATAAAGAACAAATTAATAAAGAAAAATTATTGGAATTAGAAAAAGATTATACCATTATGTCATTAGTAAAAATGGAAAACAATTTATATTCTGAAGAAGAATTAAACAACTATTTTGATTTAATGAAAGAACATTATTATACAGATGGAATTATTAATTGTCCTTATATTGAAGGCAATAATATAGTTGATACTTTAATTCTTATACCAAAAACTCAGATAATAAATGTTTAATATTAAGAAAGGATTGATAAAATTATGGAAATAAAATATACAAGACAAGGAGATTATTTAATACCAAATTTATATTTAGAAAAAGATGATAATTGTGGAAGAATTGGCAAATACGGAATACTAAGATTACACTTTATTGCACAAAATAAAGAGGCACTTTATGAAGCACTTTTAATGACAAATAAACTAACTCATCATCTTCTTTTAGTCAGTAATTCTTGTGAAAATTTATACAAAATACTAATGGAAGATTATATTAAAAATGATGAAAAACTGTCAGAAAAAAGTAAAGAATTAAACCCCCTAGAATGGACAAAGTTAATGAATAATTACAAAAATATGGCTGAAGAAATTGTCCTAAAAGAATATGTTTTTGTATAAATAATCTCAAAAAAAGAGGACAAATTATCAAAATAATTTAATCCTCTTTTTATATATTTTATAATTTGGGAGTAAAAGTCGTGTCTAGCAAGCACTGAATTTATACTCCCGTATAAATTCTACTATGGAATTCCCATACCCTGGTAAGAATAGAACAACCTAAAATTTTATCTGCCCCTCACATCTTGTGAGGGGGATTTTACTATCATTTTACGGATAATCTAAATTTAATTAGTATTATTGTCTATATATTTATCAATAGTGCTTTGTTCTAAAACTTCTTTTCCAATTAAAGTTATTGCTTGTCTGGGACAATTACTAATACATCTATAACAACTTGTACATTTGCTTTGAGGTGAAGGTTTTGTTCCTATCATTTCTATATTTTTCATCGGACATAAATTTGAACATTTACCACAAGAAATACATTTTTGATAGTCAATTTTTAGTTTATCCTTTAACTTATATGTTTTCTTATAAAAATATAATCTTTGTCCAAACAAACCAGCTAAATGGTTTAAAAAAGTAAGACCATCTTTACTATAATATCCGTTTTTAATTTTATCAACAGTTTCTTTTATTTTTATATCTGCATTTTTAACAATTAATTTATTTTCTTCGAGAGATTTTTTTAATGCTTTTACATCCCCAATACAATCTGGCATTTTTAAATGTAGTCCGCCAATTATATTAGCACCATATTTTTTTAACAATCTCGCTGAACAACCTGCTCCATCACCGCTAAACAATCCCATTGTAACAATAATAAATATATTTTTATTTTTAAATATCTCTTTATTATCAATAATAAAATTTCTAACAATAATTGGTAAATCACTATAATAAATTGGATATGCTAGAACAAGGTCGTTATTATCTATTATATTTTTTACACAATTTCTATCTTCAATAGAATATAATTTATTTTCTATATTTCCACTATAATACTCTAAAAATTTATTGAGACAGTATTTTGTATTTCCTGTTCCACTAAAATATATTCCAACCATTTTATCAAATCCTTTCAAATTAAATTCAAAATTAGCCTTAATTCGCCATAATTAATTATCTGCATTTACTTCAAAATTTTTCTTTTCTTCTTCAACAGCACTAATTAATTCTTGTTCTGTTGGCATATGTAATTTATATTCAGAAGAGAATATTGTTTTATTATCTTCAGGAAGAGTATATTTTACAACTGTTTCATTTTTATTTGTTGATAATAATATTCCTACTGTTGGGTTTTCATCGTCTTGCTTAATTTCTCTATCATAATAATTAACATACATTTGCATTTGTCCTATATCTTGATGAGATACTTTCCCAATTTTTAAATCAATAATTACAAAACATCTTAAAAGTCTATTATAGAAAACTAAATCTGGGTAGAAATGATCTTCTTCTAATGTTAATCTCACTTGATTTCCAACATAACTAAATCCTTTTCCTAGTTCTAATAAAAACTCTTTTAAATGTTCTATAATATTCTTTTCTAAATCAGATTCTAAATAATCTGTATTTTCTTTTATATCTAAAAACTCTAATACAAAAGGGTCTTTGACTAAATCTTTACTTGTTTTTAATATTTGTCCTTTTTCAGATAGTTCTAATATCTTTTCTTTATCAGCAGACAAAGTTAATCTTTCATATAACAATGAATCTCTTTGTCTTTGAAGTTCTCTAACACTCCATTTAGAATTAATACACTCATTTAAATAAAAATTTCTTTTTAGTTCTTCATCTATTTTAATTAATTCTAAATAATGCGACCAACTCAATTTGGCAGACACTGTCTTCCAAATTGGATACATTAGATAAAATTTTCTCATAGTTCTTAAATTTCTTGAAGAAAATCCTTTTCCAAATTCATTAGTTAATTTTTGAGATAATTTATCAAGTACAGCATCACCATAACTTGCTCTTTCATCACCTTGTTGTATCTCCATATGCCTATATTCCAATACAAATTTAGCATTTCAGTATTTACAGTCTGATATACTTTATTTCTACTATTTATAACTAAATCTTTGATATTATCAAAAATATTATTTATTTCATTATCATTATTTATTAATTCGTTACTCATTAGTTTCCTCCAATCATTTATATATTAAAGACTTCATATGCATAAATTATACAATAAATATGGGAATATTTCCATACTTCCATTGAATTTTGTTGAAGATTCATATATAATATTTTTAGAAAGAGAGCGTTATGGTTCGTAAGCTGTTGCTTAATCGCTCCATAATGCGTTTTCGTCGAACTCTTTGTAATTATTGATACAAGCGAGTTTAAGGAAAACAAAAGCGATTATCTATCACATTATATAAGTCGATTTAGTCGGCTTAATTTTTTTCTTTTATCCATAATAATGGTAATAAAAGTAAGAAAAATTTTTCAAAAATAGTTGACAAATAGGATGAAAATTGGTTATAATAATAAATGTGCTTAAGGTACAAAACAATGGTGGATGTGGCGTAGCTGGTTAACGCGCCAGTTTGTGGCACTGGAGATCGTGGGTTCGAGTCCCATCTTCCACCCCATTTAAATTACTACAAAAGCCATTTACAAATAAATATTTATTTTATATTGGGCTGTAGCCAAGCGGTAAGGCACCAGACTTTGACTCTAAAAGGTTTTTAGTCAAGTACAACTTACCAAAGGCTTATAAATAGATAGTTTGAGAGTTTTGATATTTTGATTTGATAGCAAATGTCAAACAAAATGTCAAACAAATTCTCAATAGCTACTTAAAAATTTAATATTATACATTGGGCTGTAGCCAAGTGGTAAGGCACCAGACTTTGACTCTGGCATGCGCTAGTTCGAATCTAGCCAGCCCAGCCAATTTGATTTTTCGTCGCACTCTCTAAAGTCTTTGATAATAGAGAGCTTGACGAAGAAGAGATTATCACAATATAGGTCGATTAAATCGGCTTATTTTTTTGCTTTAAAAACCTAAAATGGTAAAAAAAGTAAATAAAATAGCCTCAAAATATTGAAAAGAGGAGGTTTTTGTGATATGATACATACAGTTAACAGAAAAATTAAGATGAATAAAGAATTACGTTCTAAGATTGAATGGGCATGCAGTTTTGTAAATAAAGTACCAAAGATTAAAGAACGGGAATTTGAGAATGATAGAACATACAAATTTAGCTTATGTAGAACCACATGTAGTAAGTATTAGAGATATAAATTATTTATTCTTTAATGAACATGAATATTTCTATATAGGAAATCTAAATAATAAACAACCAATCTCAAAATTTCGTGAAATAATAGGTAGTTGATTAACAAAAATGTCTTTTCTTTATTTCAGCTAGGTAAAATAAAAAATATATAAAAACAGAAAATGATTTAAAGTGTTAGTTAGCTACTAATAAAGGCTATCTAGCACTTTTATTGTATTTTGAGAAAGGAGAGTTTTAATGGTTAGTAATACAGAAACATCTAAAAATCAGAAGATAGCAGGAATATATATAAGAGTTAGTACAGAAGATCAAGCAAGAGAAGGATTTTCTTTAGGAGAACAACAAGAAAAATTAGAACAGCTATGTAAGTATAAAGATTACAAAATATATAAAGTATATAAAGATGCAGGAATATCTGCAAAGGATATGCAACATAGACCATCATTTCAAAAAATGCTACAAGATATGAGAGAAGGCAAAATAAATTATATAGTAGCATATAAACTAGATAGAGTAACCAGGTCAGTAAGAGATTTAGAAGTATTAATATCAGAATTAGAAAAACATCATTGCTTTTTAGTATGTGATAGAGATGATGTAAATACATCTACTGCAAATGGAAGATTTTTTGTAAGAATGCTAACAGTATTATCACAATTAGAAATTGAGATAGTATCAGAGAGAACAAAGTTTGGGATGACAGGAGCAATAAAAGCAGGTCATATTGCAGGCCCATGTCCAATTGGATATTATAGAGATAAAGATAAAGTATGTAGAATAGATAATAGTACAAAAGATATAGTCTTAAGAATATTTAATTTGTATTTACAGGGGAAAAGCTATTGGCAGATAGCACAAATATTTAATAAAGAAAAAGTATTATATCCAGAAAAGAAGAAATGGACAGATACAATGATTTCAAGAATAATAAATAATAGAATATATATAGGAGATTTTGAAAGATATAAATATAGAGAAGATTTAGAAACAGAAGTCTATGAAAATGTGGTAGAGCCAATAATAACAAGAGAAATGTGGGAAGAAGTACAAAAACAAAAAGAAAGAAATAAAGCTACATATTGTAGAGATAGGGTATATATCTTCTTTCAAAAGTTAAAATGCCCAACTTGTGGAAATATACTAACTTGTAAAGGTAGTGGTGGAGAAAAGAAAAAGTATATGTATTATAATTGTCAGCATTGTAGAGTGTATTATAGAGAAGATTTAATAGAAGACAGTTTAATAGAATATATATTAGATTTAGTAGAGTATGACTATAATGTTAGAAAATATTTTTATCCATTAATATCAGAAAATAAAACAGATGAAAGTAAAAGCATATTAGAAGAAATAAACAAGTTCAAAGCACAAAAAGAAAGACTAATTAAGGCATATAAAGAAGGCATTATAGAAATGGAAGATATAAAAGAAGATATTAAATTAATAGATGATAAACTAGCAATATTAGATAATAAAAAATTAGATACATCACTTATTAATGAAGAAAGTTTTAATCCAGGACATATACTAGCTAAAAGAGATATAGAAAGAATGGAACTTATAAATGCAAATATGTATAAAGATGTAATATTAAAAATATGGACAATGAAAACGAAAGAAGAAAAACAAGAATTTATTTCAAAGTTTATAGATACAGCAACACTAATAAAAAAGAAAGACGGAAGTTATGAAATAGATAAAATAGAATTTAGAAGTTCATTTACAGAGCAGATGGACAAGTTACACGAAAAAGGAGTAATAGATATACCAACTGAAATAGAAAGAGATGGAAAAATAGAAGATATAAATCAGACTGTAAATTTAAATACAAAACAATTAAATGATTATTTAGAAGCATTAAAAAAGGAATTGAATATAGATTATTTAGACTTAGGAGAGTATCATTTTATAGATGATAAAGTTAATTTAAATTTCAATAATAAATCAGAAATTGCAACCATAAAAGGTAGAACAATAGAATTTAAATTAAAGAAAAATCAGAAGGTAATAAGAATGTTAGCAGTAAAAGAAATGAAAAATTATTTAGTAAAACCAGAGAAAAAACTTCATTTAGGGTTAGTAACTTATAACAAAAATAGAACAATAAAACCAATTTAAAAGAAAGTTTAATTGAAAGTAAAATACATTAAAAGAGATTTTAATGTATCAAAAAAAGTTATAATAATAGAGTTTAAATCTAAAATTATGGAACAGAAAAACGAATTTATAAAGTACAAATAATACAATTTTAAAAGTAAGAATAATGTACTTAAAAATTAATATATACCAACTAAAAAGGAAACAAAATAATTTCTTAAAACATCAAAAATAGTAACAATAAATATAAGTTTTTCATTCCTAATAGATACTATAATTTGAGCTATAATTAATGCAGAATAAAATTTATAAGGTACACTATTTAGTACAAAATAAAGTACATAAAAATTAGAATATAATCATTAAAAGATACAAAGAAGTAACATTAATAAGTACCTAAAAATTTGGAAAAACTAAAAATCTTGTCCTAGCAAGCAATGAATTTGTGTGGACAGATTTTCCGTCTTTCCAAATTCTGCGTAGTTGGGATTAAATCCCAAACCCTTTATATAAATTTAAAATGAGAGGAGAAATTTAAGATGTAAAAAGTAAATGAAATGATAGAAATAATAAATAGAATGGATACAACAGAACAAAATAAAGTTGCAATGTATTTGTATAATTTTAACCGAATTAAAAATAAAAATATGATGTAGTGTTATTTCAATTAACAAAAGAAAATTAGTTGATACAAATAGTATAAATTTTATTTAGTACCTACTAGATTTTTTCATAAAAATATGATATAAAAATACCAAATATGTTTGAGGAGTGATTTACATGAAATTATATGCAATTAGACATGGAGAAACAATGGCAAATTCTAAAGGAATTTATAATGGAACCTTAAATGAGGATATTAATGAAACTGGAATAAAACAAGCAGAAGAAACAAGACAGTTGATGAAAGATAAAGAGTATGATATTATTTATTGTTCACCAATGATAAGAGCTAAACATACATGTCAAATAATTAACGAAAAAGACATACCAGTAATTTATGATGAAAGACTTAAAGAAAGAAGTTTAGGAAAATTAGATGGAAAAGAAATAGATAGAAAAGGTAAAGATAAAGAATTATTTTACAACTATAACTATAAATCTAACGATGAAACTTTTGAAGATTTACCAACACTATTTAAAAGAGTTCATAGTTTTTTAGATGAGATTATTAAAAAGAATAAAGATAAAAATATATTAATTGTAGCTCATGGTGGAATTTCAAGAGCAATATATTTTTATTTTAATGAAATACCAGAAGATGGGGATTTATCAGTTTATGTACCTAAAAACTGTGAAATAAATACATATGAGATTTAATATACATATATACATGTTTATATTTATGAAAAGTAGTAATAGGAGGATTTATAAGTGAAAAATGTATTTATAATACATAGTTATAATGGAGATACTGCGTATTCTTTTGCACCTAGTATTGAAAAGCTATGTAAAGAAAATAATATAGATTACTATTTTCCAAAATTTCCAATTAGAAGTGAAGCAACTTATGAAAGTTGGGAAAATATATTAAATGATTATAAAGAAAAAGGTATTTTAAATAGTGAATCAATAGTAGTTTCACATAGCTTAGGAACACAATTTATAATAAAGTACTTGGTGAAAAATAAAGTAAAAATTAATACATATATTAGTGTTGCAGGTTTCATAAATTATAAAGGAAGAGAAGATTTAGAAAAAATACTAATTAGATTTAAACCTACTGATGAAGAATTTAATAAATACAAGACATTAGTTAATAATATTTATTCAATTTATAGTGATAATGATGAAATAAATTCTATTGATAAATTAGAAGAATATGCAAATAAATTATCAGCAAATAAAATACTTATTAAAGGTGCAGGACATTTTAATCCTAAATCTGGTATAACTCAGATAGAAGAAATAGATAAAATTATATTAGGAGAATGAAAATGGAAGAAGTCTTTGATATTTATACAAGAAATGGTGAATATATTGGTACAGAATTAAAATCTATATGCCATAGCAAAAATCCGAGAGGATACCATAAACCAGTCTGGATTTGGATTATAAATAGTAATAATGAAATATTAGTTCAAAAAAGAGCAGCCAACAAGAAAAATCATCCTAATAAGTGGGATATGCCAAGTGCAGGACATGTAGTTGCCGGAGAAACATCAATTCAAGGTGCAATTAGAGAAACTTTTGAAGAATTGGGAATACAAACAAAAGAAAGTGATTATAAATTTGTTTTTGAATATATTCAAGATAAGTCATTTGAAATAGCACAAGTTTACTTATTAAAAATTAATTTAGATATTTCAAAATTAAATTTACAAAAAGAAGAAGTTTCAGAAGTAAAATGGATTTCTTATGAAGAATTTAAAAAGATGTTTTATTCAAATGAATTTGTTCCATTTGATAATGAATATAAAGAGAAGGTTTTACAAATGATGTTAAGTAATTTTAGTTAATATATAAATATTAAAAACACTGTAGTAAGATAATATGTAAAATTTAGAATTAAAATAAAAAAATTTTAATTAAGGAATAAATTTGAATATGAAAATATAGGAGGTATTAGAATGTTTAATGTAAATCACGTTTCTATAAGTGTAACAGACTTGGAAAAAAGTATTGAATTTTATAAAAAATTTGGTTTTGAAGATTTTAAATCATGGAAAGCAGAAGATGAAAGTATAAAGATAAATATGCTAAAATTAAAAGGTACGGTTTTAGAAATGTTTTGCTATAAGGAATTTGCAGAACTACCTGAAACGGCTAAAGATACATCTACAGACTTGCCAATAATAGGCACAAAACATTTTGCATTAGGCGTTGAAAATATAGAAAAGGCAAAAGAATTTGTTCTATCAAATCATATTTGTAACGAAGTGAATATAAAAGTAGGCAGATTAGGAAAACCATATTTCTTTATAAATGATCCAAATGGAATTTTAGTAGAAATAATTGAAAATGATTAGTAGGAGGAATAATGTAATGAATAAAGTTGTTTTAGTTACAGGTAGTTCAAGAGGTATTGGAAAAGCTACAGTAATTGAATTTGCTAGTAAAGGATATAATGTAGTTATAAATTACAATAGTAGTGATAAAGAAGCAAATGATTTGAAAGATTATGTAGAAAAAAATTTAATGTAAAGGCATTATCTATTAAAGCTGATGTGTCTAATGAAGAAGAAGTAAAGAATATGATTACGAATACATTAAATGAATTTGGTCGTGTTGATGTATTAGTAAATAATGCTGGTATTGTCTATGATAGAGATTTTAAAGATATAAAAGTTGAAGAATTTAAAAGAACATTAGAAGTGAATGTAATTGGTGCATTTATAGTTGCAAGAGAAGTATCAAAATATATGAAAAAAGGAAGTTCAATTGTAAATGTTTCTTCGACAAATGGAACAAAAACAATATCTCCCGAATGTTTAGATTATAATATATCAAAAATAGGATTACAAAGTTTAACAAGAGATTTAGCATTTCAATTTAAACCTAATATAAAGTAAATGCAATTGCTATTGGTTGGGCAGATACTGATATGAATAAAGACTTACCAAAAGATTATATAGAAGATGAAAAATCTAAAATATATGTTGAAAGGTTTGCAGATCCAAGTGAGATTGCAAAAATAATTTATTTTTTAGCTAGTGAAGAATCTAGTTATATAAATAGTGAAGTTGTTAATATTGATGGAGGTTATTGTTAATGAATAGTAATTATTTTATAATACATGGTAGTTTTGGAAGTCCATTTGTAAATTGGTTTCCATATTTAAGGAAAGAAATTGAAAAGAAAGAATTAGTAGTATATACACCAGATTTTCCAACTGGTGTAGGCTATCAAAATTATAAAAATTGGTCAAAGGTATTAGAAAGTTATATTAGTGCAGGTTTAATAAATGAAAATACAACTATCTATGCACATTCGATAGCACCTATATTTATATGCCATTTCTTAATTGAACATCAGATAAAGGTAAATAAACTTGTTTTTGTATGTGGATTTAATAACTATTTAGGAATAAATGAAGAATATGATAATGTAAACGAAACAATGTATTTTGATAATTTAGAAGATATAAAAAAATATGCGAATGAAATTATTTGTTTCTACTCTAAAAATGATCCATATGTAAAATATGAAGTAGAAAAAGAATTTGCTGATACAATTGCAACAAAGCAAATTGTTATAGATGACGGAGGACATTTAAATGCTGAAAGTGGATATTCTGAATTTAAGGAATTATTAAGGTACATATAAAGAATAGAGAAGTGTTTTAATTTTCAATAATTCCTTGAAAACTTAAAATATATATGCTAAATTATATATAAATTGATCGAGTTATATTAAGGTGAAATTTTGAAACAATTTTTGCAAATGTGTTTCGAAATGGAGCCAATAGATAAACTGTTCGAACTTTTGAACAGTTTTTTCTATATAAATAAAATCTAAAATTCAGGTTTAAAAAGCATATTTTCTTTTTTTAATAAATATATATTAAATATAAAATGAATTGAAAGAAGGAAATATACATGGAAAACACAAAAAATATATTTAAAGGAGTAGGAATTTCAATTATACTAACAATGATATTATTAATTGTTTTTTCAATAGTGCTTGCATATACAAATGTAAGTGAAAACACTATTACTCCAGTAATAATTATAATAACTGCTATAAGTATTCTATTTGGAAGTTCAATATCAACAAGACATATAAAAAAGAATGGGATGCTAAATGGTGGATTAATTGGCGGAATTTATTTAATATTATTATATACAATATCTAGTTTATTAAATTGGAAATTTGGACTTAATTTTCAAAGTATAATAATGATTGTTATTGGTAGTATATTTGGTATACTTGGTGGAATAATTGGAGTTAATATAAAGTGAATAAAAATGAATTTGTCGAATTTTGCGATGAAAAGTCAAAGAAAAATCGTAAAAATAATTGACAAGTTCATTTTTTGCAGTTATAATCAAAATACATTTTTAAAAATCTATAATTTTAATTTAATTTCAAAATTTAAATCTTATGTTTATAATCTAAACAAAATCCAATTTGAAATAAAAATAGTTAGGAGGGATGCTTTTGATTAAACCAAGAAATTATTATATTTGAATCTAATTTTAATACTAACCATGAATCCCGATTAGCCCCTGGGACATGTGAAAGTTTAACAATCTTTTTATATGCCACAATACAAAAGAAAAAAATGATAAAAATAACATGATAGACCTAGAAGACATGAACAATTAGAAATTATAATTATGTAATTTGTGTAAGTAGTGAACATGTAAAATTATAGATTATTAAAATGTACATATCAAACCTTTATAAATGTAATTTTATATACTAGAAAAATCCTAGTATTAAAAGTGGGGAAAAATAACATTCCTCACTTTTATTATAGTTTAGTAATATAGGAATTCCCATAAAATATAAGAAAAAAATTTTTATAATTATTTTAATACAACTATTTTTAATAATTTGATAAAAATAGTTGATATTTTTTTAGTTTTAATATAAAATCTAAAAAGACTTTAAATTGTTTTACAAACTATATATATTAAATTAAGATAACGGAGGAATATCATGAAGAAAATTAAAATTTTAACATTAGTATTAGCGATTGTTTTAGTAACAATGGTAGCTTTTATAGGAATTTATGTAACTATACAAAATAGAATGGAGAATAAGGTAAAAGATTATTCTTATATGATGGATTTAAATGGTGGAAGAAATATTATATTAGAAGTAGATAATGGGAATAAGACAAATATAAAAGATAGCGAAGGAAAAGAAGTGAAAGATACTGAGAATCTATCAGATGAAGAATTAAAAGAAAAAGGATATATAAAAGAAGAAACACCATATAATAGTGAAGATTCTTTAAATATAAATAATTATAAAAAATGTAAAGAAATACTTACTAGAAGATTAAAAGAATTAAAAGTACAAGAATATAATATAAAATTAGATGAAGATAATGGAAATATTGTTTTAGATATTCCAGAAAATGATAATACAGATTCAATAGTTAGTGAATTAATACCAACAGGAAAATTTGAAATAGTAGATAGTGAAACTAAAGAAGTCTTAATAAATAATGATGATTTAAAATTAGTAAATGTAATGTATGGTTCTGATAATAGTAGTAATTCTGCAACGTCAACAGGTACAGTAGTATATCTAAATATAGAATTTACAAAAGATGGTGCTAGGAAACTAGAAGATATAACAAATAAATATGTTAAGGTTGAAACAGCAAACACTGAAACAAAAGAAGATGGGGAAAATGCTGAAAATATTACGACTGAGAAAAAAATTAGTTTAATGATTGATGATGATGAAATGCTTTCAACTAGTTTTGAAGAACCAATTAAAACAGGAAAAATGCAATTATCTATAGGAAGAGCAGCAAAAGATAATGATACATTAAAAGGATATATTTCTCAAGCATCAAATATGGCAACAGTATTAAATAATGGGAAAATGCCAGTAAAATACACTGTACATGATAATCAATATATCCAATCAGATATAACAAATAACGAATTAAGTATGATTGTATATGTAATGCTTGCTATAGTAGTTGTGACTTTATTGTTCTTAATAATTAAATATAGAGCAATTGGAGCATTAGGAGCAATTTCATATATAGGACTAGCTTCATTATTCTTATTATTAATTCGTTATACAAATGTTGATTTATCAATACAAGGAATATTAGGAATAGCATTAACATTAGTACTAAACTATGTGTTTATATATAAACTTGTATCAAAAATTAAAAATGTAAAAATAAAAGAATTAGGCGTAAGTAGTAAAATAAAAGAAACATATAAAGAATTTTTTGTTAGAATATTACCTATATGTATAGCGGTAATTATATTCTGCTTTGCAGGATGGGCTACTATTAGTAGCTTTGGAATGGTAATGTTCTGGGGAATAGTTTTAATTGCAATTTATAATGCAATAGTAACAAATTTATTATTTAGAATTAATGATAATAAATAGGAGGGATAGAGAATGGGAAAATTAACTAAAAAAACAAAAGTTATATGTTTAGTTCTTGTTGTTGTTATTATTGCAGGAATAGTTGTAATAGCTACAGCTGGCTTTAATGTAGAATTAAGCATGCAAAAAAATAATAGAGTAGAATTATATTTAGAAAAAGATTTTGAAATATCTGATATAAAAAATATAGCAAATGAGGTATTTCAAAATAAACAAACAGTAATTCAAAAAGTAGAAGTATTTGGAGATACTGTTAGCATAACTACAAATGAAATTACAGATGAACAAAAGCAACAATTAGTTGAAAAAGTAAATGGAAAGTATTCATTAGAACTAACTTCAGATAGTATTGAAATAGAAAAAATACCAAATGAAAGATTACGTGATCTAATTAATCCATATATTTTTGCTTTTAGTTTAGCGACTGGATTAATATTAGTATATATGATGTTAAAATATAAAAAATTAGGAATGTTAAATATTTTGATCAAAACATTATGCACAATTGTTATAGCACAAGTTACATTATTTAGTGTTATTGCTATCACAAGAATTCCAGTAGGAAGATTAACAATACCTATGGTCATTGTAGTGTATTTAGTAACATTATATACATTAACACATAATTATGAAAATAAATTAGATAAAATAGGAGAAGAAAATAAATAAGACAAAATTCGACAAAAATGAAACAAAAGGTGACTGTCCCTATTGTTTCATTTTGAAATTGAAGGGCGGTTTATATAATGGGTAATATAGTTTTGTTAGATGATTTAACAATAAATAAAATAGCAGCAGGAGAGGTTATTGAAAGACCTGCTTCTGTAATTAAAGAAATGGTAGAAAACTCAATTGATGCTGGTGCAAATAATATAACAGTTGAAATTAAAAATGGAGGAATTTCTTTTATAAAAGTAACTGATAACGGAAAGGGAATAGCTCAAGATGATTTAGAAATTGCATTTGAAAGACATGCTACTAGCAAAATTAGGTCAGCAGATGATTTGAATACTGTTACTTCTATGGGGTTTAGAGGTGAAGCTTTAGCTAGTATTGCAGCTATTGCAAATGTTGAAATGGTTTCTAAAACAGAAGAACAAGAAATAGGTTATAGAGTTGTAGTAGAAGCAGGTGATGTTTTAGAAAAAGAAGAAACGGGATGTCGAACTGGTACAACTATAACAGTAAGAAACCTATTTTTTAATACACCTGTTAGATATAAATTCTTAAAAAAAGATTATACAGAATCAGGATATATAGAAGATGTTATAACTAGAATTGCGTTAGTAAATCCAAATGTTGCAATAAAATTAATAAATACAGGTAAAACTGTTATTCAAACAAATGGAAATGGAGATTTAAAAAGTGTAATATATAGCATATATGGTAAAGATATAGCAAATGGTATAATGGAAGTTGGTTACCAATATGAAGATATAAAAATAGAAGGTGTGATTGGAAAGCCTGAAATAGCAAGGTCAAACAGGTCAAATCAATTATTCTTTGTAAATAAAAGATACATAAAAGATAAAACTCTAACAGCAGCAACGGAACAAGCATATAAAGGACTAATTCCAATCGGGAAATTTGGATTTGTTGTATTAAATATAGAAATGAACCCATCAAAAGTTGATGTAAATGTTCATCCAGCAAAATTAGAAGTAAGATTCCAAGAAGAAAACAAAATATTTCAAGCGATATATCATGCAATTAAAGATACTTTATTAAAAGGAGAATTAGTAGCAAATACTTCAAAGGCAGAAACAGAAAGTACAAATAGAATTGATAGATCAGCATTAAGCTTTGAAGAAAGATTAAAGAATTTACGAGAAGCTAAAAAAGAAAATCAACAAAATGGGGGACTTTTTAGATTTAGAAAACAAAATGAAAAACAAATAGAACAATATACAGATGAAGAAAGTAAAATAAAAACAAACATTGTAGAAGAATTATATAACAATAAAAATAAACAACAAGAAGACAATAACGATACAGATAAATTTGAAACAAAGGTTATTGATACCTATAGTATTGATTCAAATGCAGGAACACCAGTAGATACTTCAGATGTATTAGAACAACTTAAACAAATGAAAAATAAAATCCAAGAAGATATAGATAAAAAAAATGACAGTACAAAAACAATGAAACTAAGTGATGAAACTGCTGTATATAATTTTAGAGAGGAAGCTAACAAAGAATATAATAAAGAAGGTTTACCAAAAGCAGTACAAAATGAAGCTGATAAAGAGAGTGAAGATGAAAATATAGTTAATAATGAAATAAAAACAGTTCAAAATCCATCTAATTTTAATGAAATGTATGAAAAAATGTTTGGTAGAGCTCCCATAGATGAAAATAAATTGGTATTAGAAAAAAATGAGAATGAAAAAATAAATGCTGTAGATATAGTAAAAGATAATGTATCTATATTTGAAAATGAAGAAGAATTTAAAAAACCTTCATATAAATTTATAGGAATTGTATTTAAAACATATATCATATTAGAAATTGATAAAGAAATGTACATATTAGATCAACATGCGGCTCATGAAAGAATTATGTATGAAAAAGTTAAGAAAAACTACTATAGTGACGAAATAAAAGATTCTCAATTGTTATTACTTCCAGATGTTATTACACTAACACATAAAGAAATGGAAATAGCAAAAGAAAATATACCTATGTTTAACAAAGCAGGATTTTATTTAGAAGAATTTGGTGAAAATACAATAAAATTAACAGGAGTTCCAACAGTATGTATAGATTTAGATACAAAAGAATTATTTTTAGAAACTTTAGACGAAATAAATACTGTAGCAAGAACTGCTAAACAAGAAAAAGAAGAAAGATTTATAGCGACGGTTGCTTGTAAGGCTGCAGTAAAAGCAAATATGGCATTAACTGTTGAAGAAGTAGACAAATTAATGGAACAATTATTAAAATTGCCAAATCCATTTACATGTCCACATGGAAGACCAACTGCTATAAAGATGACAAAATATGATATTGAAAGAAAATTTGCAAGAAAATAAAAATAGGAGAAAAATATGCTGTTAATTATAATAATGACTTTTATTCTATATTCTGTTGTTATTGGATGGACATGGAATAATTTAGGTGATATTAAAAAAATAAAAAAAATCCTAATAATTGCAGGAGAAATATTAGTTATTTATTTAATAACACTAGTAATTTATGCAATATCTAAAAATGGAATAGATTACACCAATAAAGACGTGGAAAAAGATATAAAAATAGTAGTAGTTATATTATTTACAGGATTTAATTCCTTAGTGATATTACCATTTTTAAATAAACAAATAATTAAATTAAAGGAAAAAGAAGTAAACGAAAAAAATGTTGTAAAGAAATTAGCAATTGTGTTAGTCATATTTATAATATGTATTATTTTTGAATGTGGATATATGAAAGATACTCAAAAAGGTATTCTTAATGTAAAAAAATTTAATTCATACAATCACTTATCCTCAAAATCATAAACATATATAGAAAATAATTGTGATTTGGAAATTATTATTCAAACTTTTTTAGGAAAGGATGTAATCATGCAAAAACAAAAAGTAATTGTGATTTGTGGACCAACTGCATCTGGAAAAACTGCCTTATCAATTGAACTCGCGAAACAAATAAATGGTGAAATCATATCTGCTGATTCTATGCAAATATATAAAGATATGAATATTGGAACAGCTAAACCAACAAAAGAAGAAATGCAAGGGGTAAAGCATTATTTAATAGATTTTGTTTCACCAGATGAAAGATATAGTGTTGCAGATTACAAACAAGAGGCTAAAAAAGCTATAAGGAAAATTTTAAAAAAAGGAAAAGTTCCAATTGTAGTTGGAGGCACGGGCTTATATGTAGATAGCTTAATTTATGAAATAGAATATCCTAATATGGAATTTGATGAAGAATATAGAGAAAAATTAGAAAAAGAAGTAGAAGAAAATGGGCTGGAAGGACTATATGAAAAAGCAAAAGAAATAGATAATGAAGCAATTAAAAAAATAAGTAAAAATGATAAAAAAAGAATATTAAGGATTTTGGAAATATATCATGCAACAGGAAAAAATAAAACCGATCAAGAAAAAGAATCTAGAAAAAAAGAAATCGAATTTGATTATAAAGTCTATGCGCTTAAATGGGATAGAGAAAAATTATATGAAAGAATAAATAAAAGAGTAGATATAATGCTTGAACAAGGCCTAATAGAAGAAGTTAAAAAAGTATATGAAAAATACAACGAATTTCCAACAGCGATGCAAGGTTTAGGATATAAAGAAGTTGTAGAATATTTAGAAAATAATATAACTAAAGAAGAAATGATAGAAAAAATTAAACAAGAAACAAGAAGGTATGCTAAAAGACAAATTACGTGGTTTAGGAAAAATAAACAAACAATATGGCTAAATGCTGAAGATAAAATACAAAATAATATACAAATTATCTTGGGGGAATTAAGTTGAAAAAACAAGAAAAAAAGTCTAATGAGAAACCTAAGCAAGAAAAAAAAACAATTGTAAAAAATAAATATGAAAAAAGAAATATATTAATATCGATTATTTCTTTGGTTATAATTTTATACTTATTATATACAATATATTTATTGATAAAGCAACCAACAAATGTATTTACAGTAGAAGAAGGGAAGCTGTATAAAGAAGAAACAGGTATTGGGTATGTTATTAGAAATGAAAAAATTGTAAAAGGTGAAAACTATAAAAATGGAATGGAACAGATAAAGGCAGAAGGAGAGAGAACAGCTGTTAATGAAAATATATTTAGATATTATAGTTCAAATGAAGAAAATTTAAAATTGAAAATATCTGAATTAGACAATAAAATACAAGAAATTATGACAAATGATAAAAGTTTACTTACCTCAGATATGAAAATGTTAGAAAACCAAATTGATAGCAAATTAGAAGACATAAGTAAGTTAAAAGACGTATCTAAATTAGCAGAATATAAAAAAGAAATAGATAACTTAGTAACTAAAAAAGCGAAAATTGCAGGTGATAGTAGTCCGCAAGGTTCTTATTTAAGAGACTTGATAGAAGAAAGAAAATCTTATGAAAGCCAATTAAATTCAGGTGCTGAATATGTAAAAGCTCCAATAAGCGGATTGGTATCATATAGGGTAGACGGATTAGAAGAAACATTGACACCAGAAAATTTTGAGATGATAAATGAAGATTTTTTAGAGAAATTAAATTTAAAAACAGGGAAGATAGTTGCTACTAATGAAGAATGTGGTAAAGTGATTGACAATTTTAGTTGCTATATAGCTACAATAACGGACTCTGAAGAAGCGAATACTTCAAAAGTTGGAGATAATGTTAAAATAAGATTGCCTAATAATATTGAAATTAAAGCAGAGATAGTAAATATTTCTAGTGAAAATGATGAGAAAAGAATTCTGTTTTTAAAATTAAACAAACAAGTAGAAGAATTAATAAAGTATAGAAAAATCACTTTTGATCTTATTTGGTGGGATTTAAGTGGATTAAAAGTACCAAATCAAGCAATAGTAAAAATAGATGACTTGGATTATGTTATAAGAAGCAGAGCAGGGTATTTAAGTAAAATATTGATAAAAGTAAAAAAACAAACAGAAAAGTATTCTATAGTTGAACCTTATACAAATGAAGAATTGAAAGAATTGGGATTTTCGGATAAAGAAATAAATAATTATAAAAGAATTTCTATTTATGACGAAATATTAGTTAATCCAGACATCAACAAAGTTGATTAATATTACAAAAATATTACAAAAATATTAAAATTTAAAAACATTTCAAAAAAATATTGACAATATAAGAAAAAAAGTAGATACTTATATCATAAAAAACAAAGGAAGTAAATTTAGGAGGTTTTTTTATGTCAGGAGCATTAATGAACAAGGTATGGGATTTATTCGGGATGGATCAAGCAGAACCAGAGGAATACGATGATGAAAATGTATATGATTATGAAGATGAAGAAGAAGTGGTAGAAGATAGAAAATTTTTTGGGAGAAAAAATAATAATAAGGTTTTGAATATGCCACAAGCAAATAGCAATGCAATAAAGATGGTAATATCACAACCAACAACATTTGAACAATCAGATGAAATATGTGCTTTCCTAAAAGAAAAAAAATCTGTAATTGTTAATCTAGAATATGTCAACAAAGATGTAGCTAGAAGAATAGTAGACTTTATAAGCGGTGGAGTGTATGCTTTAGATGGATATATTCAAAAAGTTTCTAATTCTATATTTTTAGTAGCACCATCAAATTATGAAATTACAAACGAAATGGCTAGAGAAGAAATGAAGAGTAAATTATCTGTTTCATGGCTAAAAAATAATGGAATAAACTAATCTATACGTTCAGAAAGGAAAGGGATCAAAGATGATAACGCCATTAGATATTGAAAATAAAAAATTTTCAAAACAAATGATGAATGGGTATAGCGTAGAAGAAGTTGATGATTTTTTAGATGATCTAACAGCTGATTATACGAAAAATTATAAAGAAGCAACAGAATTAAGAGCAAAAGTTGATGAATTAACGAAAAGTATAGAACACTATAAAAGTATAGAAGCAACATTACAAAATACATTAGTAATGGCTCAAAAAACGGCTGATGATGTTAAAAATGTTGCAAAACAACAGGCTGATCAAATAGTAAATGAAGCAAAAGGAAATGCGCAAAGACAAGTGGATGACTTAGATAGTGAGATTCTATCTAAGAAAAGAGAACTAGATGACGTAAAAAAACAATTTGATATATATAAAGCAAAAATGGAATCATTGTTAATATCACAATTAGAATTGATAAAAGATATTAATAAAGAAGATATATAAAACATTACAAAAGATAGCTATCTGTAGAAAGATAGCTTTTTTGTATTTTTTTATAGAAAAATATTACAAATTAGCAATAATATTACAGAACTGTTAAATATATGTTACATTTCTATTAATACTATTGACCATACGCAAAAAAAAGAATAAAATATATATATCATAAAATAGAAACTTTATTTAGAAAGGTTGAATATGAGAATAATATCAGGAACAGCAAGAGGAACTAAGTTATATACATTAGAAGGAGAGACAACAAGACCAACATTAGATAGAGTAAAGGAATCACTTTTTAACATTATACAAAATAAAATTCAAGATAGTGTATTTTTGGATTTATTTTCAGGAAGTGGAGCAATAGGGCTAGAAGCTGCAAGTAGGGGAGCAAAGAAAGTTATTCTTTGTGATAAATCAAAAGATGCAATTAAGATTATAAAAAATAATACACAAAAAACTCATTTAGAAAGAAAAATTATAATTTCTAATAAAGATTTTAAAGATTTATTAAAAAGTGACATAAAGAAAATAGATATAATCTATATTGATCCACCATATAAAACAAATCTGATTTTTGAATCTTTGGAAATAATTATAGAAAATAATATCTTAAAAGAAGATGGATTAATAATTTTAGAAACTGATGAAATAGATAGAATTTTAAAACAAATTAATAAATTAAAATTAGAAGTAATAGATAAAAGGAAATATGGACGAGCATATCTTATTTTTTTAGAAGAGATAAGATGAATTAGAAAGGGGTTAAACCATGGAAATTTTTACATTATTGGAAACGTTAGAGGAAATATTAGAAAATAGCAGAAGCATACCATTTTCTAATAAGGGAATTGTAGATAAAGAGGAAATGCTAGATTTAATAAAAGAGATAAGAATAAAAATGCCTGATGAATTAAAACAAGCAAAATGGGTTAAAGAAGAAAGACAACGTATATTGGTTGAAGCCCAAAAAGAAGCCGATGGAATTGTAAAAGAAGCCGAAAACAGAATTATAGCTATGATTGATGAACATGAAATTACAAGAAAAGCATATGACCAAAAAACAGAAATAATAGAAACTGCAAATGAAATGTCTAGAGAAATTTCAAAAGGAACTAAAGAATATGCAGATAGTATATTAGAAAATACAGAAAATACATTAAATGATACATTAAACAAATTAGGTACTAATATGACAGAAGCTATGAATTTATTACAATTATCTTTAGAAGATACAATAAAGACAATTCAAAATAGTAGAAAAGAATTAAAATAGATAATTTTACAAAAGTCAGATTTTAGAAGTCAGAAAATATCGATGACTTTTGAAGTCTGATTTTTTACATGATTAATGATTACATATAAATTTTTTATTTATTTCGGCTCAATACATAGATTAATAAATTGTAATCAAATTTTACAAGCACCCTCAAAGCAAGTTTGAGATTCCCTTGTAAAATTTTTCAACAATTTCTAAAACTATTCCAATCGCATTCAATAAAATAAAAAATTTACACATAATCATTAATTAGAAAAAGTGAAAGGATAAAAGAAATGGCAAAAAAAAGAAGATATAAAAAAAGAAAAAAAGCTGCATCAAAATTAGATTTAACAGTAGTAAGCTTAATAGTATTTAGTATACTTTTAGCTGTACTAATATATACAAAATCAGGGGTTATAGGAATAAAATTAAGTGAGATACTTCGGAGGTATAATGGGAATAATGCAATATATACTTCCTATTGGAACTTTTGCTATTGCAATAAAACTTGCTGTTGATGAAGGCGAAGAATTAAAGGGTAAGTTAATGCAATATGGAGTTGCTATTATAAGCATAGCTATTGTATTTAGTGTGTTTCAAATATCTTCAGGTGAATTACAATCATCTAAAGAGTTGTCAGAACTTGTGAAAGATGCATATTATGTAGGCTCTCAGGGAAAAGGCGGAGGAGCTATAGGAGCAGTTGCTGCAGTACCTCTTGCTAAACTATTGGGTGATGTAGGAGCTGTAATTCTTTGTATAGGAATTGCTGCTATATTATTAGTTTTTACTTTTGGAATTAATTTATCAGAACTAATAAATATTTTTATGGCAAGAGTAGAAGAAAAAAGAGATGAAAGATTAGAAAGAAAAATAGAAGAAGATGATGATAAAGAAACACCAGCAGAAAAAAGAAAAAGATTAAGAGAAGAAAGAAAAGCAAAATTAGAACAAGCAAAACAAGAAAAAGCCGAAAGAATAGCTGCATCAAAAGCAGCTAAAGCTCCTATGGATAATCAAATAAAAATCAACTTTGGTGGAAGAATTGTGGATAGCATAGACGAAAAGCCAGGATTGAAGAAGTATAATCATGAAGGTGAAGATTTAGAACCACTAACAAAACAAAACAAAACTCAAAAACAACATATAGAACCGGATGTAATAGATAGTAATTTGTTCAAAGATGTAGAAGAACAAAAAGAAGAAAAGAAAAAGGCTGTTTTACAATTAGAACATGCACAAATAGTAGAAGATGAACATTATGAATATCCTCCAGTAGAACTATTAAGCAAATCTCCTAAGAAAGCTTTAAAAGGAGGAGCTAGAGCTCTAACAGACACTGCTACAAAATTACAAAAAACATTATATAGTTTTGGGGTATCTGCAAAAGTAGAAAATGTATCTGTAGGACCAGCAATCACAAGATATGAATTAAAACCTGCCGAAGGTGTAAGAGTAAGTAAAATAGCCAATCTTGCAGATGACATAGCACTTAACTTAGCAGCAGAAACAATAAGGATTGAAGCACCTATTCCTGGAAAACAAGCTGTTGGCATAGAAGTACCTAACAAAGAAAAAGAAGTTGTTCATTTTAGAGAAGTTTTAGATAGTGATGAATTTAGAAGTAATAAATCTAAGCTTACAATTGGTTTAGGGAAAGATGTTGCAGGAAATGTACAATTAGCAGATATTGCAAAAATGCCACACGTATTAATTGCGGGATCTACCGGTTCGGGTAAAAGTGTTTGTATAAATACAATCATTACAAGTATTATATATAATGCAAAACCAAGTGAAGTAAAATTTGTTATGGTTGATCCTAAAGTTGTAGAACTTTCTGTATATAATGGGATACCACATTTGCTAATTCCTGTTGTAACAGACCCTAGAAAAGCTGCTGGAGCTTTAGCGTGGGCAGTTCAAGAAATGGATGATAGATATAACAAATTTGCAAGTAAAGGCGTACGTGATTTAAAAGGATATAATAAAGCTATAGAAAAAGAAAATGAAGCAGGAAAATTGCCACAAATAGTAATAATTATAGATGAGCTTGCTGATTTAATGATGGTTGCAAAAAATGATGTTGAAGATGCAATTTGTAGATTAGCTCAAAAAGCAAGAGCAGCAGGAATGCATTTAGTAATTGCAACACAAAGACCATCAGTTGATGTAATTACAGGACTAATTAAAGCGAATGTACCATCAAGAATAGCATTTGCAGTATCTTCACAAGTTGATTCAAGAACAATATTAGATAGTGTTGGAGCAGAAAAATTGCTTGGAAAAGGTGATATGTTATTCTTTCCAGCAGGTGCACCAAAACCATCAAGAGTACAAGGCGCATTTGTATCAGATGACGAAGTAGAGAAAATAGTAGATTTTATAAAATCTAATGGAACAGCAACTTATAGTGAAGATATATTAGAAAGCATAGAAAATAGTAATAAAACGGATAAAGAAATTGCACAAGAGAAAGATGAAGATGATGATACAGATCCATTCTTAATGGATGCAATCCAAACGGTTGTAGAAACAGGACAAGCGTCAACATCATTTATACAAAGAAGATTCAAAGTAGGATATGCAAGAGCTGGAAGAATTATAGATCAAATGGAAGAAAGAGGAGTCATTTCCGGATATCAAGGAAGTAAACCAAGAGAAGTTTTAATGACTTTAGATAGATGGAATGAATTAAAAATGGGAACACCAACAACTGAAGATAATAAGGCTGATCAATAATTGCATTTGGATATTATAAGACCCATGTAAGCAACAGACTTAGCAGAAGTTTGTATGGATAGAGTAAAGGAAGGAGAAGAATTTTGCAAAAAAAAAGTGATAAAATTTTAGGTAAAATAGCAAAAAAAGATTACAGTAATCAGCTAGAAACAGTACTTGAAAAAAAGTATTTTGCTGAAAACGTAAAAAGTATTCTCCTAAGCATTTTATATAAAATAGAAACATCTTACAAAGATTATAAACAAGTAAAACAAGTTGTAGAAACAAAAGAAGATTTTATAGAAAGAATAATTAATACTATAAAAGATGAATGTGATGAAATAAAAGTAGTAAAACCTTTTTCAGAAGAAAGTAAAATAATAGGAAATAGAACATTTTTAGTTGAAAAAAACAAAAAAAGAATTATATGTCACAATATAGAAAGAAAATTGTTATATTGTATAGCTAAAATTGGAAAAAAAGAAAAAATAATTCCTGATAGTTATTTTATAATAAATGAAACTATATCAAACTTAATAAATACAGGAAATAATATAAATACAGTAGAACCACTAAGAGATTTTAATGGTTATTCGTGGACAAGTATACCAAGAGAAATTGAAAGCATAGAACATAATTTAATATATCAAAATCTAATTCTATTAGTAGGAAATGAGTTCTTAAATAATTGGATTTATAATAAAGAAGTTTTAAAAGATTACTTAGAAGTTTTTAATAAAAGGATGACAAGTATATATGGTGAAGAAAATGCAGAAGAATTCATAGATAAGCTAAAAAAGATATCAATATTATTAGAAATAAAATTTGATAATAAAAGTAAGGAAAAATATAAAAAAATAAAAAAAGAAATTGAAGATAATTTAAAAGAAATTGAAGATAATATAAAATATATTGAAAAAATAACAAAAGAAAAAAGAGAACTTGCTAAACAGATTAGAAATATTGATGAAACCTTAAATAGTAAAGAACTAATACAACAAGAATATTTATCAAGAAACGAAATGTTACCATT
Source organism: Clostridia bacterium (assembly GCA_036307105.1). Taxonomy (GTDB): domain Bacteria; phylum Bacillota; class Clostridia; order TANB77; family CAG-508; genus CAG-269. The sequence continues at coordinate 80,697 of JAXJYD010000008.1, forward strand.
AGAAGAAAAAATATTTAGCATAAGAATTCTGAAAAAAATGATGATAGAAGAACGTGAAGAAAATATAGAAAAACTTGAAAAAATAAATGAATTATTAAAACCAAAGAATTTTATAAGGTATAAAAAACAATTAGAAGAAAAAAGAAATATTATAAAAATCATAGATATAGAAGATATTCAAAAAGAAATTAACAAATTAAAGCTAGAATTACAAAAAATATTTTTGAGGTGTTTTGAAATTAAAATCGATAATTGTTCAAATAAACAAGAATTATCTAAAATTATCTATGAATTCAGATATTATTCTATGTTACCGTATAATGAAAAAAATAGTATAAATGATGAAAAAATGTTAGAAGATATATTAAACTATTTAGGAATAAAAATACTTCAAAAATCTCATAAACTAAAGCTAATACAAAAATTATCTAAAAGGCAAGAGTTAGATTATGTATTATTAAAAAAGGTTTTTGGTACAAGAATTATAAATTTAGAAAAGATAGAAGTTAAATTATCAAAAGAAAAAGAAGGATTCTTTGTACAAGTATTTGATGAAAATAGCTTAGAAGAGAAATATCAAATAACAGGAATTGAAAATATAACTAATAGAGATTTTGAGTTAAGATATAATAAAAAAGTAAAAATTTTTTATTAAAAGTATTGCAATTATTAATAGATTTAATGTTAATATATAAATATTTATCGAAAAATCTCGGCTGCATTGCATATTAAAGAAATTCTAATTTTATAAAATGAGTCTCTTTCATTCAGACCCTTCTCGCAAAGCTCGAAGTACCATGAACATCCCTCATTTTATAAAACAAGAATTTCTAATAATATTACCTTTGCATTCGATTTATTCTCAAAATATTGATATATTAGCATTCAAAATACAATATATTGTGAATGGACTTAAAAAGAAAAAATGTTTAAAAAGGAGAGAGAGTTAATGAAGATTACATTTTTAGGAGCAACAAGAACTGTTACAGGTTCAAATTATTTAGTAGAAGCAGCTGGAAAGAAATTTTTAGTAGATTGTGGAATGTGGCAAGGTAGTAGTGAACTTGAAATGCAAAATGCAGAAGATTTTGAATTTAATCCACAAGAAATTGATTTTATGTTATTAACACATGCTCATATCGATCATTCAGGTAGAATTCCCAAATTATATAAAGAAGGTTATAGAAGTCCAATATATGCACATAAAGCTACATGTGATTTATGTACTTTAATGTTACCTGATAGTGGACATATTCAAGAAATGGAAATTGAGTGGAAAAATAAAAAAAGAAAAAGAAAAGGAGAAAAAGAACTTCCACCTCTTTATACAGCAGAAGAGGCATTAAGGTCAATGGAAGTTTTTGAACCTGTTCAATATGATGAAATTATAGAGGTAACTCCTGATATACATTTTAGACTTAATGATGCAGGACATATGTTAGGTTCTAGTATTATAGAATTATGGGTTAAAGAAAATGGAGAAGAAACAAAAACTGTATTTACAGGAGATTTAGGAAATAATGATTTACCATTACTAGATTCTCCAACGATGATAGATAGTGCAGATTATCTAGTTATGGAATCTACTTATGGAAGCAGAAAGCACTTAAGGAATGATGAAAAAGCAGAGATGTTTTTAAATATTGTATCTGAAACATTAGACAATGAAGGAACAGTAGTTATTCCATCATTTGCAGTGGGAAGAACTCAAGAAATTTTATATGAAATAAATAAGTTAAAAGAAGTTAAAGATGACGACGAATTTAGAAGAAAATATAAAACATTAATGAAAGCATCTGTATATGTAGATAGTCCTTTAGCAATTTCAGCAACTGAAGTATTTAGAGAAAATACAAATTTATTCGAACCAGATGTAATAGAAGCAATGGAAAAAGGAGATAATCCATTAGAATTTCCAGGTCTTAAATTTACTAGAACAGCAGATGAATCTAAGGCATTAAATGAAAGTAAAGAATCTAATATAATAATATCTGCAAGTGGAATGTGCGAAGTAGGAAGAATAAAACATCATTTAAAACATAATCTATGGAATCCAAAATCAACAATTCTTTTTGTTGGATATCAAGCTCCAGGAACATTAGGTTATAATATTGTTAAAGGTGATAAGACAGTAAAAATATTTGGAGAAGAAATAGCAGTTAACGCAAGAATAGAATACATAGAAGGATATTCAGGACATGCTGACCAAGATGGACTTATGAATTTCGTGTATTCATTTAGAACTAAAAAACCCAAAAATATATTCTTAGTTCATGGAGAGCCAGAAGCACAAGATGTATTAAAGGAAAAGATTGAAACTGAAATAGGCATTCCAGTTATTATTCCGGAATTTGGTGAAACATATGATATTAAGGAAAAAATAGAAATAATAAACAAAATAGAGAGAAAAGTTACAAAAACAATAAGAACAGAAATAGTACAAAGATTAGAAAAATTAAAATCTGAAATATTAGATATGGATGTATATGTAAGACAAGATATTAATAATGAAAACTTAAGAGATGAAGATATATTTAGAATTAATGAAAAGATAAAAGAGTTAGAGAAACAAATATTAAATGTAATAGAAGGATAAGAGGTTGTTTCGTATAGGATAAAATATTTTTATTTCACTCAAGTTATCCCACTGATGCTGTAACAATGCTTACGCATTTAACAGCATTCAGCGGTTCCCCCGAGAACTTTCGCTAAAAATAAAAATATTTCACCCTATACGAATACAATTAATAGCCACAGACAGAAAAGGGAAAAAAAGGAGAAAAAGTTTGAAAATGGATAACAAATATTTAAATGAAGCAATAATTGGAAATAAGCAAATGCTTGCAACATTTACATCTAAAGGGGAACTTCAGAGATTATATTTCCCAAGTAAGGATAATAGACAATACATAAATTTCTTTCATACGGGTGTAAAAATAAATAATTCAGATTTAATTTATTTACATGATGACGTTAATAATGTTTATAAACAATATTATGATACAGATACAAATGTTTTAAATACAGAGGTTACTAATACATATTTTAGTTTAAAAATGGTACAAACTGATTATGTCTTAATTAAAGAAAATGTATTAGTAAAAAAATATATTTTCTTAAATGATGGAAAAATTGATTTAGATACTAAATTTTTTATTCATTCAGAATTGCTATCTGACAGAAATAATTTAGTAAGTTGTAAAGTTATAGATGAAGGAATGTTGCAATATGCACATGACTTTTCTGTATCTACTTTTGCAAAAGGACATAAAGTATCAAGTCATCAAATAAATGGTAGTAAAGAAACAATTAATAGAGGAGAAATTAAAGATAAAGATTATATTGGAATGTCTAAAGATTCTAGTATTTGCTATGATTTAGGAATAATAAAACCACAAGAAAAGAAAATATTAGAAATTTGTGTATTGGTTGATGATAATAGAAATGTATCTGCAATGGAAGATGAAGTTGATAGAATAACAAAAATTGATTTAAATAAAGAATATAACGAAACAAAATCATATTGGAGAAAATATGTAAAATCTCATAATGGCTTAAATTTAAAAGAACCTAAAAATAGCTATGAAGAAAAAGTTTTCGAAATATATAAAAGAAGTATTTTATTATTTCCGTTATTAACAAATACAGAAACTGGCGGAATGATTGCAGCAACTGAAGTTGATGAAGATTTCACTAACTGTGGAAGATATGCATATTGTTGGCCTAGAGATGCAGTTTTTATTACAAAAGCAATGGATATCTTAAAAATGGATAAAGAAACTGAGAAGTTTTATAAAGTATTTTGTAAAAAGACACAAAGTAAAAATGGCATGTGGGAACAAAGATTTTTTACAGATGGAAAACTAGCTCCTTGTTGGGGATATCAAATAGATGAAACAGCAAGTGTAGTATTTGGAGTATATGAACATTATAAATATACTAAATCAGAAAAATTCTTAAAAGATAATTTAAAAATGTGTGAAAAAGCTATAGACTTTTTAAAAAAATATGTTAAAGATTGGCTTGGAATAGAAGGAAAAGAAGAAAGAGATAAAGATAGAGTACAAGAAGAAATAGAAAATAGTGTAAATAGAAAAGGTCATAAATACCATGTAAGTTATGATTTGTGGGAAATGCATGAAGGAATTCATCTTTATTCAATAGCTAGCATATACTCAGCATTTGATTGTATCTTAAAAATATATAGATCTCTTGGAAAAAATGTATCAGAATTTGAAAATAATAGACTAAAAGAAGAAAAAGTACAAAAAAATGAAAGAGAAATAGAAAAAATTCAAACTGAAATAAAAAAATACATAAATAAAAACTTATATGACGAAGAAAGAAAAACATATTTAAGAAATACAGAAGATAAAAAAATGGATATTAGCATTTTGGGTGCTGTAACACCATTTAAAGTATTTAAACCAAAAGAAAAGAAAATTCTTAACACAATAGAAAATATAAACATGAGAATAAGAACATATACAGGAGGATATCAAAGATTTGAAGAAGATCACTATATGAATGGAAATCCTTGGCCAATAGCCAACCTTTGGATGACATTATATTATTTAGAAACAGGAGAAAAGAAAAAAGCAAAAGAAGCATTCGATTTTGTAGTAAAAACAGCAGGAAAACATTATTTCTTAGGTGAACAAATAGATAACTCAATACTAAAACCAAACTGGGTAATTGGACTTGGCTGGTCCCATGCAATGTTTGTAATAGTACTTGAAAAATTATATGGGTGATTTAAAAAAACTTGCAATATAATTAATTTTGGTATAGAATGGAATTGCCTAAAATGATTTAGGTAATACTATAAAAAATAAAAGTGTTTAAAATATTTTAAATACTAAAAGAGGAGGAATTTTTTATGTCAGTAAAAATTGGAATTAACGGATTTGGAAGAATAGGAACATTATCTTTCCAAGCAGCATTAGAAAAAGAAGGAGTAGAAGTAGTAGCTATAAATGATCCATTTATAACAGCAGATTATATGGCTTATATGACAAAATATGATACAGTTCATGGAAGATTTAATGGAACAGTTGAAGAAAAAGATGGGGCTTTAGTAGTAAATGGAAAAGAGATAAAAGTATATAATGAAATGGACCCACATAACATTCCATGGGGAGAATTAGGTGTAGATTATGTATTAGAATGTTCAGGAGTATTTACAACTCTAGAAAAAGCACAAGCTCATATTGATGCAGGAGCTAAAAAGGTAATTATCAGTGCACCATCAAAAGATGCACCAATGTTTGTAATGGGAGTAAATAATACAGAATATGATCCAAGTATGAATATAGTATCAAATGCATCTTGTACAACAAACTGTTTAGCACCACTTGCAAAAGTTATTAATGACAACTTTGGAATCAAAGATGGTTTAATGACAACAGTTCATGCGACAACTGCAACACAAAAAACAGTTGATGGAGCTTCTAAAAAAGATTGGAGAGGTGGAAGAGCAGCAGCTGCAAATATTATACCATCTTCAACAGGAGCCGCAAAGGCAGTTGGAAAAGTTATTCCAAGCTTAAATGGAAAATTAACAGGTATGGCATTTAGAGTACCAACAGTTGATGTTTCTGTAGTAGATTTAACATGTAATTTAGAAAAACCAACAACAATGGAAGAAATTTGTAAAGCAATGAAAAACGCATCAGAAAATGAATTTAAAGGAATAATTGAATATGTTGATGAACCAGTTGTATCATCTGACTTTGTAAATGATGCACACACATCAATATTTGACGCAACAGCAGGAATTCAATTAACAGATACATTTGTTAAATTAGTAGCTTGGTATGATAATGAATGGGGATATTCAAATAAATTAGTTGACTTAGCTTGTTATATAGCTTCAAGAAATTAAGAGAAATAGTATTTATGGAATAATATAATAACTATTAAAAAAAATTTACTATTAAAATATAATTTAATTATTTTTAAAAATAAAAATAGTGCTTCCTTTTTATAGGTTGCACTTTTTTAACTATTCATTATCGGTGTTTACGTAAGGAATAGATAACCTGTAGTATATTTGAAAAAAGTCTATAAACAGAATAAATCACTTGTAAAATTTTGTGATTTAGTGTAAAATACGATTGTATTGTAAATAATAATTATTATTAAAGAAAGAAGGAAGAAAATGAGATTCGTAAGTACAGAAGAATCAAAAAAAGAATATAAAGAGTTTTTAGAAAATCATGATAGATGTAATTTTCAACAATCATTAGAATGGGCAGAAGTAAAGAAACCAAATTGGAAACCAGAAGTAATACTTGCAGAAGATGAAGATGGTAAAATAATAGGTTCACTTTGTGTATGGATTAGAAAGATGCCTGTTTTTGGAAATATAATGTATGCATCTAGAGGACCAGTATGTGATATACATGATATAGCTGTAATGAAACAATTAACAGATGGTGCAAAAGAGCTTGCAAAAAAATATAATGCAATAGTATTAAGAATTGAGCCAGATATTATAAGTGACGACCAAGATTTTAGAGATATTGTTTCAAACTTAGGATACAAAATAAAAGATGATGCCAAAGACTTTAAAGACGAAATACAACCTAGATATGTATTTAGATTGGATATTAAAGGTAAAACAGAAGAAGAAGTTATGGCAGGATTTAAACAAAAATGGAGATATAATATTCGTTTAGCTGGAAAAAAAGGTGTTGTTGTAAAAGAAGGTACTAGAGAGGATTTAAAAGACTTTCATAAAATAATGATAGAAACTGGTGCAAGAGATGGATTTATAATAAGACCATTAGAGTATTTTGAAAAAATGTATGATTGTTTAGGGCCAGAACATATGAAAGTACTTATGGCATATTATGAGGACAAGCCAATATCAGGAGTAATACCAATATTTTATGGTAATAAAACATGGTATTTATATGGTGCTAGTAGTAACAAACATAGAAATTTAATGCCAAATTATTTATTACAATGGGAAATGATTAAAATGGCAATTGCTAGAAAAGATGATGTATATGATTTTAGAGGTGTATCTGGAGTAGTTGATGAAACACATCCGCAGTATGGATTATATAGATTTAAACAAGGGTTTGGTGCGACATTCACAGAATTTATTGGAGAAATTTATATGCCGTTTAAACCTATAACTTATAAATTATATAGATTTTCTGAAAAAGCATTTAGAACAATAAGACAAATAAAAAGAAAAATAGCTAAATAATAAGGAGTATATATAAATTGAATACCTTAGTAATTAATAAAAAAGATTTAAGACACAATATTGAACAAATAAAAGAATTTGCTAAAAAAAGTGGAAAAGATGATAATGGTAATGAATTAAAAATAATTGCTGTTGTAAAAGGAAATGCATATGGATTAGGTTTGATTGAATACACAAAATTTTTAATAGATAATGGTATTTCATTTTTTGCAGTTTCAACAGTAGATGAAGCATTAAAATTAAGAAAAGTAGGAATAAATCAAGATATTTTGATGCTGTCTTCAACAGCAATTGAAGATGATGTAAGAGAATTGATAAAAAATGATATTATAATTACAATAGGCTCTAAAGAAGATATTGCTGTTGCTGAAAAAATAGCAAGCGAAGAAAATAAAAAAGTAAGAACACATTTAAAAATAGATACAGGGTTTGGTAGATATGGATTTATATATAACGATTCAGAACAAATAGTAGAAAGTTTAAAAAATATTAAAAATATAAATATAGAAGGAACTTTTTCACATTTTTCAATTAGCTTTTATGATGAAAAATACACTAGATTACAATTTCAAAGATTTATAGATACAGTTGGAATATTACAGGAAAATAAAATAAAAACAGGAATGCTTCATATATGTAATTCTTCTGCGTTTTTAAAATATCCACAAATGCATTTAAATGCTGTAAGAGTAGGTTCTGCATTTTTAGGAAGATTATCATTTAAAAATAATCTAGGACTAAAAAAAATAGCACACTTAGAATCAGAAGTAGCTGAAATAAAAGAATTACCACCAAAATTTAATGTAGGATATTCAAATACTTACGAAACCAAAACAAAAACTAAAGTTGCAATTATTCCTAGTGGTTATATGGATGGAATTAATATGATAAATAACAGAGATATGTTTAGGAGTATAGATAAATTAAGATATATAGTAAGAGATATAAAAGACTTTTTTAAGAAGCAAGATATATATGTAAATATAAATGATCAAAAATGTAAAGTAATAGGAAGAGTTGGAACATATCATTTAACATGTGACATAACTGGTAAAAATATAAATATAGGTGATAAAGTAAAAATAAATGTAAATCCTAAATTCGTGAATAGAAATGTAAGAAGGGAGTATAGATAATGAAAGAAGAAAAAATTGAAGAAAAAGAACAAAATGAAGAAATTTTAAAAACTAATTTTTTTAAGAGATTATGGTATTCTATATCAAAAATAGAAAAATATCCAAACATGGCTGCTGAAGGATTAAAAAGAGCATTGGGATATTTAGTAAAAATTGTAATGATTCTTACATTAGTAATATCAGCTGGAATGATATATCAGACACATATATTAGTACAAAAAGGTGTAAACTATCTAAATAATGAATTTCCGGAATTTACTTATAAAGATGGGATTTTAAGTGTAGCATCAGAAAATGAATTAAAAATAAATCAAGAAAAATTACCAATTGGAGAAGTGATTGTTGATACAAATACAGATGATGAGCAAAAAGTAAACCAATATATAAATGAAGTTACAGAAAATGAAGAAGGAGTAGTTGTTCTTAAAGACAAGATAATTGTTAAAAATTCATCAGTTGTTGGAACAATAAATTACTCATATAAAGATACATTTGAGCAAATGGGAATAACTGAATTTAATAAACAAGATGTAATAAATTATGCTAAGAGTTCAGGTATGTTCAAATTATATGCTAGCTTATTTTTAACAATTTTTGTATATTCATTTATCATGTATTTTTTAACAACAATATCAAATGTGGTGTTACTAAGTATATTTGGATTTATTACAACTCTACTTGCAAAAATAAGAATGCGTTATGTTGCAATATTTAATATGTCAGTATATGCAATAACGCTATCTGTAATATTAAATATGTTATATATTGGAGTAAATATATTTGTTCCATTTAGTATGGAATATTTCCAAGTAATGTATGTTGCAGTTGCAGCAATATACCTAGTTGCAGCTATTCTAATATTAAAATCTGATTTTATAAAAAAACAGGCAGAATTAATGAAAATTGCAGAGGCTGAAGAAATTATAAAAAAAGAAAATGAAGAAAATAAAAAAGAAGAACCAGACAATAAAGAAAAGGATTCTGATAAAGAAAAAAAAGATGACGAAAAAAACAATGGCAAAGAAAAAAAGAAAAAATCAAAAGATAAAAAGGAACAAGATAAGGATGAAAACAAAGATGTTGGGAATTTAAATGATGAGCCAGAAGGATCTGAAGCGTGAAACAATTTTGGAACAAAGGGGACAGTAATAAAATGTTCCACTTTTGTCGAATTATGTTGTATACCATATTAATAGATAGTTAATTATTACATTCGTACATTAAGAAAGGATTGAAAAAAATGAGCAGAGAAAATAAAAAAAACAAGAAAAATAAAAAAATAGAGTTAATTGTTTTAATATCTATTTTAGTAATTGCTATAGGTGTATTGGTTGCTATGTTTATTATAAAAAACAATCAAGAAGAAGATAAAAAAACATTAGCATATACAGAATTAATAAAAGAATTGTCATATGGAAATATTGAGAAAATAGAAATGAAAACAGGAAGTACAACTGTAAAGTTGAAAATGAAAAATCAAGAAGAAGAAAAGAATGCAATTGTACCTGAGTTAGAAAGCTTTATGGAATTAGTTCAGGCAAAAGTAGCAGAAGGGAATGAAATTGAATTAATTCAAAAACCAAAAGATATATTATCACAAATTCCAGGAATGATAATGTCATTTTTACCTACAGCTATAATGTTAGCATTATTTATTATGATATTTAAAATGCAAGGTTTAGGGGAAAAAGGTAAAGTATATGATGACACAGAAAGAAAAACAAAAATAAAATTTGATGATGTAGCAGGATTAGATGAAGAAAAAGAAGAAATGGTTGAAATAGTAGAATTTCTAAAGAAACCAGAAAAATTCACAAAAATGGGAGCAAGGGTACCAAAAGGAGTTTTACTATATGGTAAGCCAGGTACTGGTAAAACGCTAATTGCAAAAGCAATTGCAGGAGAAGCAGATGTTCCATTTATCTCTATGAGTGGATCTGAATTTATAGAAATGTTTGCAGGTCTTGGAGCATCACGTGTTAGGAAATTATTTGAAAAAGCTAGAAAATTAGCACCTTGTATTGTATTTATTGATGAAATAGATGCAATAGGTTCAAGAAGAACTTCAAATAGTGGAGCAGAAACAGAAAATAATCAAACTTTAAATCAATTGTTAGTAGAAATGGACGGATTTGGATCTGAAGAAACTATAATTGTATTAGCTGCTACAAATAGACCAGAAATGCTTGATAAAGCTTTATTAAGACCAGGTAGATTTGATAGAAGAATCACTATTCCGGTACCAGATTTAAAAGGTAGATTAGACATTTTAAAAATTCATAGCAAAGACAAAAAGATTTCTGAAGAGGTTAATTTAGAAAGTATAGCAGAAGATACAGCAGGTTTTACAGGAGCTGAACTTGAAAACATTTTAAACGAAGCAGCAATTATAGCAACTAAAAACAAACATGAATATATTGAAAATAATGATATAGAAGAAGCGGTAAAAAAAGTAACTGTTGGATTAGAAAAACATACTAGAACATATTCAGATAAAGATAAGAAATTAACAGCATATCATGAAGCAGGACATGCTGTAGTAAGTAGATACTTACCTACACAAACAGATGTAAAAGAAATATCAATTATACCAAGAGGGGTTGCTGGTGGATATACAATGTATAAATCTGATGAAGATAAATACTATATTTCTAAGACAGAAATGGAAGAAAAATTAATTGCATTACTTGGTGGAAGAGCTGCAGAGAAATTAGTATTAGATGATATATCAACAGGAGCAAGTAATGACATAGAAGTAGCTACTGGAATTGCAAAAGACATGGTAACAAAATATGGTATGAGTGATAAATTAGGACCAATTGATTTCCAAGGAAAAGAACCATATGAAATGCAATTATTTGGTGAAGATATTGGAGACAAAATTGGAGCGGAAGTAAAAACATTAATAGATACAGCATATAAAAATGCAATTGAGTTATTAAGACAACATAGAGATAAGCTTGATTTAATAGCACAAACATTATTAGAAAAAGAAAAAATAAAAGAAGAAGATTTCAAACGTTTCTTTGAAGAATAGAACGTTGATTTCTATCTTCTAACATAAAAGGTTACTGATGTTATCGGTGGCCTATTTCTAATAATAATTGAAAATAGTACTATTTAATACAATTTTATTGAATCTTATAGGATTTTATGATAAATTATAAATATCAAATATAAAGGAGAAATCGTATGCAAAAAATAACTATGTTAGGAACAGGAATGGGTTCTGTTATGGATTTATATAATACTTGTTTTGTTATACAAAATGATAAGGGTAGCTTTTTAGTAGATACAGGAGGAAGTATCGAAATATTAAAAAGACTAAAAATGATAAATATAAATTTAGAAGACATACATCATATTTTTATATCTCATAATCACACAGACCACATATTAGGATTTATTTGGATGCTAAAAAAAATAGGAGTTTATGCATTAAATGGGAAAATAAAAGATAGGATAAATGTTTATTGTAATGATGTTGTTTATGAATCATAAAAGCAATTTATAGTCATACATTACCTCAAAAATTTATAAATGAATTCCTAAAAGTTATAGATTTTCATGTGTTAAGTGATAATGAACAAATAGAAATAAATGGAATAAATTATACTTTTTTTGATATAAATGCTAAATCAACTAAGCAGTATGGATTCGAATGTTTCTTAAATGGGAAAAGATTAGTTTTCCTAGGAGATGAAACCATGAATCCAATCTTAAATGAACGAGTAAGAGGAGCTGATTATGTTATGCATGAAGCTTTTTGTTTAGATTCAGAAGAAAATATATTTCATGCTTATCAAAAAAATCATTCAACAGTAAAAAGTGCTAGTGAAGCCTTAAATCAACTTGATGTTAAAAATATTATTTTATATCATACAGAAGAATCTCATGAGGATCAAAGAAAAAAATTATATATACAAGAAGCAAAAGAAAACTTTGATGGAAATGTAATAGTACCAAATGATTTAGAAATAATAGAAATAAATTAGAAAGTGAGTGAATTATATATGGGAATTGTAATTGTTGGTGGAGTAATTGAAAAAGATGGTAAATTTCTTTTAGTTCAAGAAACAAAAGAAAAATTAAAGAAGAAACAGGATTAGAGAAAGAAAAAATAAAAGAAGAAGATTTTAAACGTTTCTTTGAAGAATAAATTAAAAAAAGGATAATAAAATATGAAAAAAATATTAAGAGTTTTTTTTAGAATAATTATAGTAATGTCAATGGTTGTTTTTACAATAATGACATTAATAAATATTTCTAAAAATAAAGAAATTCCTTCAGTATTTGGAATAATTATATATTTAACGTTAATCAGTATTACTATTGTTTTAAGTATAATATTATTATCTAATCCTACTAGAAAAATTTCTTTTAGAAAAAAAGTCAAGATAAATAAAAACAAAAAAACATTAGAATTTCAAGAAATATGTAATAATTTAATGATTGAATATGGTGAGAGTTTAGACAGCTATAGAAAAAAAGGAATATTATTTATTATATTTGTTATATGTGGTTTAATATTAACATTTTTACTATCACTATTAAAATTGAATTTTAAAGTAGTATTCATATTAGGAGGAGTTATTACTATACTACCTGTTACTTTATATTTAATTAACAAAAAAAGATATAAAGATGAATTTAAAAGAAAGATAATGCCAATAATTATTAAAGAAATTGATCAAAATTTACAATACTCACCAGAAGGTAACAATAATATGATTAATCAATATAACCTGTTATTTCCAAATAACGATGATTATAATAGTGTTGAATCAACAGATTATATATATGGAAAAAAGAATAATGTTCCTTTAGAAATATGTAAAATTTCACTTGCAAATTATAGTGAAAATTCTGGTGAAAAAATAAATACAATTCAAACAGTATTATTCACACATAATAAACTTGACTTTTCTGTTTCTAATAAGTTTACGATAAAACCCAATAATTTAATTTATAGCAATAAAAATAATAAGGTGGAAATGGATAGTAATGAATTTGAAAAATATTTCGATGTTTTTTCTGATTCTGATATGCTTGCAATGCAAATTCTAACTCATGATGTGATGGAAGAATTAATATATTTTCGTATGAAATTTGGATGTAAATTTGAGATTGTAATAAACAACGATGATATATATATTAAATTTAATACAGGTGAAGTTTTTATGCCAAAAGTGTTTACTAAAATAACAGATAGTGATTTTTTATGGACATATTATACAATTCTAAACTTTATTACAAATTTATGTGTAAGAATAAATAAAGCACTTGAAGGAACAGCAATATAAAACAAGTATGGGGTTTTTAAATTCCATACTTTTTTATATATAATAATTTTATTATAAGTTTTAACATTTTATAAAAAAACTGTTACAATTCATGGCTTGATAAAATTTGCTCCCGGAAGCATGTATATTTTTTTACTGCGCCGCCCCAACTTTGCACAGTCTACAATTAAAATTTTCGAATATTGCTCAATTTTAATGTAGACTGTAAGCTTGTCGGTCCCCACCCATAACTGCTCGTAAAAAAATATATATGCTTCCTTGCGCTAACCTATTTTTTGTATTTTTAGCCGTGAATTGTAACAAAAAACTTACAAATTAATAATTAAAAATTACTGCATCTTGCACATACAATAATAAAATGATAAAATATTCTTGAAATAAATAAAATTCTTATAGAATTGATTGGAGGTGTGTAATATGACAATAAAAGAAACAATAAAAAAAGGAATGATAGATTTAAAAACAAATGGAATAGAAGAGCCTAACTTAAAATCAAGATTATTAATGCAGTATATATTAAATAAACCCAGACAATATTTACTTGTTCATGATAATGAAACATTAACTTTAAGACAAGAAGTAAATTATTTTAAAGGCATAAAAAAACTTATAGAAGGAATTCCAATTCAACATATTACACATATGCAAGAATTTATGAGAATGAATTTTTTTGTTAATGAAGATGTATTAATACCAAGACCTGATACAGAAAGCTTAGTTGAAGAAGTAGTATCAATAGCTAAAAGAATAAATGCAAAAAAAATAATGGACTTATGTACAGGAAGCGGAGCAATAGCTGTATCACTTGCTAAATATATCGAAAATAGTGAAATAACAGCAGTAGATATAAGTAAGAAAGCATTAAATATTGCAAAGAAAAATGCAATAAACAATAATGTTCAAAACCAAATTACATTTGTTGAATCAGACTTGTTCAATAGAATAAAAAAAGATAAATATGATATTATTGTATCTAATCCGCCTTATATTAGAAAAGATATTATAAAAACATTAGATAAGGAAGTGCAAAGAGAACCTAAAATAGCATTAGATGGTGGATATGATGGATTAGATTTTTACAGAAAAATAATAAACAAAAGTGATGAATATTTAAAGTTTAAAGGGTATTTATGCTTGGAAATAGGATATGATCAGAAAATAGATGTTATAGAACTAATAGAAAATGAAGAAAAATATGTAGATACTTATTGCAAAAAAGATTTGTATGGAAATGATAGAGTTGTTGTTACGAAGTTAAACTAAGGAAAATTAAATAAAAAAACAAATGCACAATTATTTTACATGAAATGTATATACGGGAAAGGAATGATTTTAGTGTCTTTTTCATCTGAAATAAAACAAGAACTTAATAAAAATAATAAATTAGCAAATAAAGAAATTGTAAAATATGAATTAATAGGATATTTAATATCAGGAAATATCGATATACTAAATAAGAATAATATTAAATTTTCAACTGAGAGTGATTATAATATTAATCGTTTTTCTAAATTATTATCTAACTTAAATATAAACCATAGTATTGATATAAACCGGAAAAAACTTTTTAATAAAACTTAAAATAAAAGATATCGAAACTCTTGTTAATTATGTAGATGGAAAAATATTAATAAATGAAGAAACAAAAAATGAAAAGAAAGATGATAATCTAAGAGCTATGATAAGAGGAATTTTCTTAGGTTCAGGTTCTATTAATAATCCAGAAAACAAATATCATTTAGAAATAACTTTTAAACAAGAAAAAAACTTAAGTGAAATTGGTGATATATTAAAAAAATTAGGAATTAACAGTAAAAGCATGAAAATTAAAAATAAGTATTCTATCTATCTTAAAGAAGGAGAAGAAATATCTAAATTTCTGGCTTTAATTGGAGCAAATAAGGCTGTTATGCAATTTGAAGATATTAGAATTCAAAGAGAAATGAGAGGTAAAGTAAATAGATTAGTAAATTGTGAAACAGCAAATCTAAATAAAACTATAAATGCATCAATTGAGCAAATAGCTGCAATAAGAAAATTACAAGAAACAGGAAAGTTTAATAAGCTTAATGATAATTTAAAGGAAATAGCATTATTAAGATTAGAAAATCCAGATATAGCTTTATCAGATTTAGGTAAATTACTTAAAGAACCTGTAGGAAAATCAGGAGTTAATTATAGGTTAAAGAAGATTATTGATATTGCAAACGAGTAGTTACAATTCACAGCTAAAAATATACATGCTTCCTAGAGCAAATTTTATTGAGCCGTGAATTGTAACAATGAGTAATCAAAAAATATGAAAGGATGTTAACAATTGAGCAAAAAAGAATTAGGAATATATATACATATTCCTTTTTGTAAACAAAAATGTAATTATTGTGATTTTGTTTCTTATACAAATAAATGTGATAAAATAGGAAGTTATATAAATTGTTTAGAAAAAGAAATAAATAGTTTTGACTTTTCAAAGTATAATGTTACAACTATTTATATTGGTGGAGGAACACCATCATATATTGATAGTAAGTATATAAAACTAATATTGAATACTATTTATAAAAAAATACAGTTAGAAAAAAATGAGTTAAAGAATATTGAAATTACAATAGAAGTAAATCCAGGAACAATAACAAAAGAAAAGTTACAGGACTATAAAGAAGCAGGTATTAATAGATTAAGCATAGGACTACAATGCGTTCAAGATAGACTTCTAAAGTTATTGGGTAGAATACACACATATGAAGAATTCCTAAATACATATAATTTAGCAAAAGAAGTAGGATTTGAGAACATAAATGTGGATTTAATGTTAGGGTTACCAAATCAAAGTATAGAAGATTTAAAAGAAAGTTTAGATAAGATAATAGAATTAAATCCTAATCACATAAGTACTTATTCTTTGATTGTAGAAGAAGGAACAAAGATATTTGACAAAATAGAAAACAATGAATTACAATTACCAGACGAAGAATTAGAAAGAAATATGTATTGGTATGTAAAAAATACATTAGAATTAAATGGATATAATCAGTACGAAATTTCAAATTTTTCTAAAAAGGGAAGAAAATCAAAACATAATATGAATTGTTGGAACCAAGAAGAATATATAGGTTTTGGTGTTGCTGCACATTCATATATAAATGACATTAGATTTTCAAATACAAACAATTTAGAAAATTATATAAAAAATATAAATAATAATGAATTTGAAAAAAACAAGCTAATAGAAGAACAGCAAACATTGGAAGATAAGAAAAAAGAATTTATGATGTTAGGATTTAGAAAAATAGAAGGAGTAGATATTGCAAAATTTAAAGAAAAATTTGTAGATAATCCAATATTTATATATAAGGAAAAGTTAAATAAACTAGTAGAAGAGGGATTAATTGAAATTAATTTAAATAATATTAGACTTACTAATAAAGGTATTGATTTGGCAAATTTAGTGTTTGAAGAATTTATATAAAAAGAAAAAATGTTCGTAAAAAGTATTGACAAATTTAAAATTTGAAGATACAATAAAGGCGAACATTTTTTTAGTGTATTTGGAGGTGTAACATGATATTAACATTACATATAAAAAATATAGGTATTATAGAAGATTTAAGTATAGATTTAAATAATGGTTTAAATGTATTAACAGGTGAAACAGGTGCTGGAAAGACATTAATAATAGATTCTCTTCAAATTATATCAGGTGGTAGATTTTCAAAAGAAATGATTAGAAAGGGAGAATCGAATTCTTTTGTAGAATTATGTATGTATGAACCAGATTGTGAAAATTCAGAAGATGGAAATATAATAGTTTCTAGAGAAATTAATTCAAATGGTAAAAACATGTGTAAAATTAATGGAAGAATGGCTACAGTTAATGAGTTAAAAGAATTTATGAAAAAATTTATAGAAATTCATGGGCAGAATGAAAATCAAAATCTTTTAGATAATAAAAAACATTTAGGGTATTTAGATGGATTTTCTGGAAATGACTTACTTAAATTAACAAATAAATATAAAAAATTATATAATGAATATAATGAAATTAAAAGAGAATTAAAAGTAAATTTTGGTGATGATAAGGAAAAACAAAGAAAATTAGACTTGTTACAATATCAAATAAACGAAATAGAAGAGGCAAACTTAAAATTAAATGAAGATGAAGAATTAGAAGAAAAAAGAAAAATTATGCAAAATTCAGAAAAGATAAATGAAAATTTACGGACAAGCTGATGCTTTGATTTCAGATAATGGAATAGATAGTATTAGTATGGCGATAAGACATTTAGAAAAAATAGAAAGTATAGATAAAAAATATGAACTAGCTTCAAGTACTTTAAAAAGCATTTATTATGAATTACAAGAATTATCAAGAGATTTAAGTGATTATAAACAAGAAATTTGTTTTGATGAAGAAGAAAGAGATTATATTGAAGAAAGATTAGATCTAATTAATTCATTAAAAAGAAAATATGGAAACACAATAAAAGAAATTTTAAATTATAAAGAAGAAATAGAAGAAGAAATAGAAAAAATAGAAAATTTAGAAGAATATAATAATAAATTAAAATTACAAAAACAGAAAATAGAAAATGAAATGAACACATTAGCAAATAAAATGCATGATATTAGAGTAAATAAATCTAAAGATTTAATGAATAATATTAATAATGAATTAGTAGAATTAGAAATGAAAAATGCAAAAATAAATATTCATGTAGATTATTTAGAAAATGAATTCTTAAAAGATGGTAAAGATAATGTCACATTTTATATTACGACTAATGTAGGAGAAGATGAAAAAGAATTATCAAAGATAGCATCAGGAGGAGAGATGTCTAGAATTATGCTTGCGATAAAAAAAGTTTTAGCAGAAACCGATAAAATGCCTGTACTAGTATTTGATGAAATAGATACAGGAATAAGTGGAAAAGCAGCAAATTCAGTTGCAAATAAATTAAAAGCCATATCTAAAAGCCATCAAGTACTATGTATTTCACATTTACCTAACATTGCAGCAGCTGCAGATTATAATTATTTTATTAGTAAAAATATTAAACAAGAAAGAACTAAAACTCAAATAAAATTATTAAAAGAAAATGAGGTAATAAGAGAAATTGCAAGAATTTCATCAGGAGAGATAAATGATATTACATTAAAATATGCAACAGAATTACGAAATAAAAAAGCCTCATAATTATACAAAAAAGAACACTATAAAAATTGTTATTAGTATATTTATAGTGTTCTATTATAATCAAAATTATTTCATTTTCTTATTTATTAATATTAGTTTTCCAGCAGATAATACAAAAATTATTAATAATATAGATCCTGCAAAGATAAGTGTTGTTAATCCTGCTTTAGGCAATACTGGAGGTGGTTCTACAAGTTTTAATTTTGGAGTTACATCAGAAGTTTTAGCTACTGTAGAATTATTATAGTCTGTATAAGTAATATCAACTTTTTCATTAGTATTTAATATTTTTCCTACAATTTCACTATTAAAGTTTTCTTTTAACTTTAATTTGTATTGAACAGTTGCAGTTTGGCCTACAGCTAGTTCTGGAATAGTCCAAGTAATTGAATTATTTGATTTATCTATTTCAGCAGAGATATTACCAATATTAGCTTGTGAAACATAAGCAAAATCAAAATTATCTACAATTTCTTTTGGAAAATAATCAATAATTTTTAAATTTTTGAATGTTTTATCAGTAGATACCAATGAATTATAAATATCATTTATTGTATTTTCAATCTTGTTGTCAGTTATATAATAAAATTCTCCCGCGGTTGGGTTTTCTGGTGTTCCAAAAATTTCTGAAATAATTGCACCAAATGATTTGGTAGTTGTTGCTGGAATATAGCTTTCATCAGATATACCTGTCAACATAGTTATAAGGTTAATTCCAGCAGATGATATTTGTTGTAAACAAGATTTAGTTTTTGAAATAACATCGTCTGAATAATATGTTTTATCATAATCTATAGCAACATTAGGAACACCATCAGTTAAAACAATCATATATTTATTGTTTTGTTCAGAAGTAAATAGTGTGTTTGCTATAGATAATCCAGACTCTAGATTTGTTCTTGGACCATTTGTTTCAATAGTATCTATAGCATTTGATAAACTATTTGCATTATTACTTAAGTTAAAAGTTACTGTTGCATCCTCAATTGTTCCTTCTTTGCTAATATCAGTATTAGTAGAAAAACTAACAATTCCAATTTTTAATGAATTATTATCTTTTAAAAGATTTGTAACCAAATTTTTAGCAGAATTAAATACAAGATTTTTCCTGATTTCTCCAGTAGATGTTTGTTCTTTCATACTATCTGAATTGTCTAATACTAAAACTACTTCTCCTGATGGTTTCTCTGAATTTTCTTCGTTTGTTACTTGTAATTGTAAAGTTACTTCTTTATTAGTTAAATCTTTTGCAATTAATTTTTTTTCGAATTTTGAATTTTCACCTATATTAATTGTACAAACAGGTTCTTCTACAACACTCATAGTTACTGTACTATAAGAGGCAAACGAAATATTTGTAATTAATATTATTATTAAAAATATTGTTAAAAATACTGTTTTTTTCATTATTTATCAATCTCCTTTTATAAATCTATACTAATATTTTACCATAAAAGTTAGAAAAATCAACAAAAATAGGAGAAAAAGATAAAAAAACAAATATCCATCTAAAAATTTCGTGAATATAAATTTAAAAAATCTATTGTAAAATTCAGAAAAATATGATAAAATTTTAAATATAGTTAAAAATAAAGCCAATTAAAAAGCAAAGTATATTTACATATAAAAATATTCTAAGAGAGAATGACAATAGCTGAAAGTCATTTAATATTTGGGTAAATAGAAATTTCACTTTTTAGGTCTTTTCTTGAAATAATAGTAGAGAAAAGCGGTTGTACCGTTAAAACTTTAATGAGGTTAGATAAATCTAATAAAATTAGGTGGTACCACGAAAGATAAGCCATTTCGTCCTATTAAGTTTAGGAGAAGTGGCTTTTTAGATGCAATTGAATTTTGAAAAATTTAATTGAAGGGATGTTGAAATAAATGGATAATAGAAAATGTTTAGTGTATTATTTTGATTCTAAAAAATATAATTATGCAAAGGTACAAGAAAGCATTGATGAAACAAAAAAAGAATATGGAAAAAAAGATATTGAAGTAAATGTTGAAATTAATGAATATGGAATGTATGTAATTACATTTAATATCAAAAACAAAAATACTTTTTTTAATAAAATAAGATTGTTTTTTAGAAAGAAAAATAAGCCATTATTGCAAGAAAGCAATAAAAAAGATGAAGAGAAAGTATATGGAAAATATAAATGTGGAATTTTATATCATCCATATTAAATATGTATAAAAAGATATATTTAATTAAAGAAAAGAAAGGATTGAAACTTAAAATGAAAGAAGAGGTTTTAAAAATTAAAAAAGATTCACTTGAAGCAATTAATAACTGTAAAACAATTCAAAACTTAAATGAATGTAAAGTTAAATATTTAGGAAAAAAAGGTGAATTGACAACGGTATTAAGAGGTATGGGAAAATTAAGCCCAGAAGAAAGACCAGTAGTAGGAAGCTTGGTAAATGAAGTAAGGGATGAATTAAATACAGCTTTTGAAGAAAAACAAAAAGAATTAGAAAAAGCTGAATTGCTAAGAAAATTAGAAACAGAAAATATTGATGTTACTGAACCAAGTAAAAAAATAGATTTGGGTTCGCTTCATCCAATTACACAAATAATTGATGAAGTATCAGAAATATTTCTAGGTATGGGATATGAAATTGCAGATGGGCCAGAAGTTGAGAAAGCAATATACAATTTTGATAAACTAAATACACCACCAGACCATCCAGCAAGAGATATACAAGATACATTTTATATAAATGATAACATAGTATTAAGAAGTCAAACATCACCAGTACAGGCAAGAGTAATGGAAAATAAGAAACCGCCAATAAAAATAATATGTCCAGGTGCAGTTTATCGTTCTGATAGTGTTGATAGTACACATTCACCTGTGTTCCATCAAGTAGAAGGGTTAGTGGTTGATAAAAATATTTCTATGACAGATTTAAAAGGAACATTAGAAATGTTTGCTAAAAAATGTTTAGGAAAAGATACAAAATTAAGATTTAGACCACATCATTTTCCTTTTACAGAACCTAGTGCAGAAGTAGATGTATCATGCTTTGTATGTGGTGGAAAAGGATGTAGAGTTTGTAAAAACGAAGGTTGGATAGAGCTTCTAGGATGTGGAATGGTTCATCCAAATGTTT
Source organism: Clostridia bacterium (assembly GCA_036307105.1). Taxonomy (GTDB): domain Bacteria; phylum Bacillota; class Clostridia; order TANB77; family CAG-508; genus CAG-269. The sequence goes on from JAXJYD010000008.1 coordinate 102,672, forward strand.
TAAAAAACTGTGGAATTGATCCAGAAATTTATTCAGGATTTGCATTTGGATTTGGAGTAGAGAGAATTGCTATGGCGAAATTCGGAATAGATGACATGAGATTATTATTTGAAAATGATATCAGATTTTTAAAACAATTTTAAAAAAATATATAAGGAGAAAGTTATGAAAGCAAGTATAGAGTGGTTAAAAGAATATTGTGATATAGATGTAGATACTATAAAATTAGGTGATATTTTAACAATGACAGGTTCTAAAGTTGAAACTATAGAGCAAAGAGGAAAAAATATAAAAAATGTTGTTGTTGGAAAAATATTAGAAATAAAAAAACATGAAGATTCAGATCATTTGGTTGTAACACAAGTGGACCTGGGTAATGAAAAGGTTCAAATTGTAACAGGAGCAGATAATATAAAAGAAGGTGATATTGTTCCTATTGCAAAAGATGGATCTGAGTTACCTGGTGGAATTAAAATAAAAAAAGGAAACTTAAGAGGCGTAGAATCTTGTGGTATGATGTGTTCAGTAGGAGAATTAGGATTAGATATTGTAGACTATCCAGGACAAATCGAACATGGAATAATGATTTTAGATAAAAGTTTTGAATCAAAATTAGGAGAAGATATTGTAAAAGTATTAAATTTAGAAGAAGATATTATAGATTTTGAAATAACACCTAATAGACCAGATTGTTTATCAATAGAAGGATTAGGAAGAGAAACTGCAGTATCACTTGGAAAAACATTTAAAAATCCTAGAAAAAATATTGATGATTTAAAAGTTGAAGATAAAAAAGAATTAGAGGGATTAACTGTTGATATTGAAGCACCTGACTTGTGTTACAGATATATAGCTCGTGTAGTTAAAAATGTAAAAATTGGTCAATCACCTGATTGGATGAAGAGAAGATTAAAAGCTTGTGGAATAAGAAGTATAAATAACATAGTAGATATTACAAATTATGTTATGCTAGAAATGGGTCAACCAATGCATGCTTTTGACATTAATTCAATTGAAGGAAAACACATTACAGTTAGAAGAGCAAAAAATGGAGAGAAGATAACAACATTAGATGAAGAAGATAGAATATTAAATGAAGATGACTTAGTAATTGCAGACGATAAAAAAGCAGTTGCAATTGCTGGAGTTATGGGAGGAATAAACTCTGAAATTGAAAATGATACTAAAACAGTAGTATTTGAATCAGCTTCTTTCTATGGAGGAAGTGTTAGAAAAACAGCAAAAAAAAGTCGGATTAAGAACAGAAAGCTCATCTAGATTTGAAAAAGGACTATCTTCAGAAAATGCATTAAGAGCAATAAACAGAGCTGTAGAACTCGTAGAATTAATAGGCGCAGGAGAAGTGGTAGACGGAAAAATTGATGTATATCCAACTAAACAAAAAATAAATAAAATTAAATTAGATTATGACAGAATAAATGGTTTACTTGGAACAAATTTATCTAAAGAAGAAATGAAAAATATTTTAGAAAAATTAGATATAAAAGTTGAAAATGATGTAGCAACAGCACCATATTTTAGAATGGATTTAGAATTCCTAGCAGATATAGCTGAAGAAGTTGTTAGATTTTATGGATATGACAAATTAGAAACTACACTTATAAAAGCAGATACAACTATAGGTGTTTTAAATAAAGAACAAAAAATAGAGAAAAATATAAAACAAGTATTAGTAAATAATGGTTTATCAGAAATTTATACATATGGATTCGTAAGTGAAAAAGATTTCGAGAAATCAAATATTGATAAAAAAATAATAAATCAATCAATTACTATTTTAAACCCATTAAGTGATGAGTATAAACTTATGAGACCATCAACTTTACCTAGTATGATGCAGATATTATCATTAAATGCAAATAAGAAAAATCAAGATGTTAAATTATTTGATATTTCAAGAAATTATAAAAATGTAAATGGTGAAGTAGAAAAAGGAGAAGTTCCACTTCAAGAAAATATTTTAACAATTGGAATGTATGGAAAAGATGTTGATTTTTACACATTAAAAGGATTAATAGAAAATGTATTAGATATATCTAATATTAATAGATTTGATATAGAAAAAGAAACTAATAATGGTTCATATCATCCAGGAAGATGTGCAAATATAAAAGTTGGAATAGATGTAATTGCAACAATAGGAGAGGTTCATCCAGAAGTATTGAACAACTACGATATAGAAAAAAGAGTTTATGTAGCGGAAGTAAATATAACAAAACTTACAAAATATTCTAAATCAAACAAAAAATATGTAGAAGTTCCAAAATTCCCAGCTGTTGAAAGAGATATAGCGGTAATTGTAGATGAAAAGGTAGAAGTTGGTCAAATAGAAAAAATAATTATAAAGAAAAGTAAAAAATGGTTAGAAGAAGCAAAATTATTTGACATATATAGAAGTGACAAACTAGGTCAAAATAAGAAAAGTATTGCATATAGCTTAATATTTAGAGACAAAAATAAAACTTTAAGTGATCAAGAAATAAATACTACTATGGAAAGTATTATAACAGAATTAGAAAAAACATTAGGTGCAGAGCTTAGAAAATAAAATGTTAGATAATTAGCGTGAAAGAGTCATTTTAATACGGGTAAGCTTTATTTGGTTATACCCGTATTAAAGTTATAATAAATATTTACTTGTAAAACAGTATGAATATAAAATTTATAAATAAAAGAGGTAAAAATATGTTTAAAAGGGTAAGAAATATTTATACTAGAATGATCACTCTGTTTAGGAATAATCATATACAGAAAATAGAAAACATAGATTATGAAAAAATTATTTCTTTAATGCAAGAAAAAGGAATATATGATGAGTTCAAAAAAGAAATAGAGAATTTTGAACAAATAGATGAGCTTATGAATAATAAAACAAATTTACATGGGACAAATCATATTGTAAGAGTTCTTTTTAATTGTTATGCTATAATGGCACTAGAAAACATTGGAGTTGATGATAAAAAAATCATTGTGGAAGCTGTAAAATTACATGATATAGGAAGAATTGGAGACGGCGAAGATAGAGAACACGGAGAAAAAGGAGCGATAAAAGCAAAACAAATAATGGAAAGGAAAGGATTTTCACAAGATGAAATTGATAAGATTTGTTTTATAATAAAAGAACACTGCTTATCAAAAAAACAAAATGAGAAGGATATAGAAAATTTACCTCAAGAAAAACAAAAAGAATACAGTTTTTTGCTTAATGTATTAAAAGACGCAGATAAGTTAGACCGAGTACGTCTAGGAGATTTAGATCCAAAAAGATTATCATTAGAAAATTCAAAAAGACTTGTAGAAGTAGCAAAAGATATTTTTTATAATAATAAATACTATTATAAAAAGAAGTTAAAAGTATATCCATTTAATGAGCAAGAAGCAATTAAAATGCTTGAACGAATAAAAAATACAGTTTCTGATACAAATATTGATATGGAAGAAATAAAAAACAATTTTAGTACATATAAATCTATTGTTGAGCAGGGAAAAATCGATTGGCTAAAAATTAAAAGTGATATACCATTTAATAATTTTTTGGAGATAATAGATAATGTATCAAAAGAAGAAATGGAATATTTGCAAATGAATAATTTAGCTGGTAGAAAATGTATAGTAAATGCTATATATGACATGAGACTAAATAAATTTATGCAGTTAAAGTCGGATAAAAAATTAGATTGTTTTATGGATATACATAATTATAAAAGATTAATAGAAAGTATGACAGATGAAGAAAAGAATTTGATAATAGAATTTACAAACAATGATTTATACAAGGAAGTTATTCCATCATTTTATATTTATTATTATTTAATCAAAAATTTTACTAAAGAAGAAATTGATATTGTATTACAAGCCTGTAAAGACCAATTAGATTATTACAATGATAGAACTAGTGATAATGATTCTGGATATAAATGGTCAAAACAACTTTTTGTAGTACCAATACAATATAAAATTGCACTTGTAAAAAAAATAGGATCTGAAAAATTAAAAGAATTAAAGGAAAAAACTAATGTACCATTAAATATAATAATGGCTTCAATTTGGGACTTAAATTTGTTTTTGGATGAAAAAGAAACAAAAGGAGAAGATATTGAAAAAATAATAAAAAATTATAATAAATACAAATTAGATGTACTAACAGAAAAAGATGCAGATGGCAGGCAAAAAATGATAAGTATGTTATTAAGTTTACCAGATGATATAGGTCCTGAATATGAAGAAATAATTAAAGAATGTTTAATAGGAAGATTTAGTAAATTGAATATTAACAGCTTTGAAAAAATGAAAAATTATCAAAAAATATGTGATGAAAAAATATTACAAGAGTTTGAGGAAAATGATAATATACAGGAAATAAAAAACTTGATATTTCAAACTAAAATTAAAGATTTAAATGGTCTTAAAAGGGATATTTATTTCTATGGAAAGTATAATCCGGAAGATGCAAGGCAAAATGAAGTATACAATTATTTTATGAGTATATTTAAATGTGAAAATAAGGAAGAGCTTTTAGATAGTTATATGAAAATTGATAATTTAAGCCAAGAATTCTATTTTGACGAGTTATTAAATGAGTTAAAAGATAGTTTGTCATCAACATCAAAAAAAGATATTGTATCAAAAATGGGTGAAATGCAAGAAAAAGTAAAACATACAGAAGGCAAAACTATAGAAGGAAAAAAGGTAATTGATTTAACTGGTACGAAGTTTAATTTACTAATATCAGTAATTGGATCTGAGGGTAGTGCTTATTTGTTAGAGTACTATAATAAAATCATAGATTCATCTTATAATAACAGAAAAAAGAAAAAGAAAATCAAAAATGGAATAAAAAAAAGAGTAAGAAAAAGATATAAAATAGATCCTTTGAAAAATAAACAAAGATGTGTTTCTAGTATAGATGAGGACTTTTTGGGACATGTACAAAGTACAAAGAATATGGAAAATAAAAGACAGACTGAAAATAAACTAATTTTGGCATATTTTCCTAAAAACACTACAGACATATACTGGATGGGAAATTATGATTTAATGACAATTTATGATAAAGAAAGAAATGACCCAACAAGAAAAAGAATTCCTCATAAAGATAATTTGAATAATATATGTAATTTAAAATTAGAAGACTTAAATGCAATAACGGTAGGAGATGATAATGAAATTGTTATAGATTCATATCCTGGAGCAGTTATGTGTTTTGATCACATTTCTGATGTATCTTACAAAACATCAAAAAGATATAATATTCCAATTTTATATATAGATTCAAAAGAACAATTTAGAATTATGAAACAGAGATTATATAAATACTATGATGAGGTTCAACAAAATATTTTAGAAAATACTGAAATAGGAGAAGATGTTTTTAATAAAGCTTTTCATTTATTTGAGCAAAATAATAATATTATACATAGAGCATTTAAAATGGCAAATAGTTTTACTTACTTAGATGATGACGAATATCCTAAAGAAGAATTAATAGAAATATTCGATAGAATGAAATTATTAGTGAAAGAAAGTTTAAATAAGTGTAACAAAAGACAAAAACAACAAATACAAGATTTTATGAAAAAAGAAGCAGACCCAGCAAATCTTAGATATAAACGATATGATAATTATATTGATTTTTATGAATTGATAGGTTTAGTATCCAATAGAGAATCAGCAGAACAACAGGATAGAGGAGTTAAGTAAATGAAAGAAAAATTATTGTTGGAAGATTGTATAGAATTTATGAAAGAAAAACATAAGGGGCAAAAAAGAAAGCAGGGAACACCCTATTATACACATCCATTAGCAGTAAGTGAATTATTAAAGAAAAAAGAATATGAAGTATAAAATGATTTCAATAGATTTTGACGGGACTCTTTTAACAAAAAATAAAAAGTTTACAAAAAAATAAAAATATTTAAAGTTTTAGGAGCTAACCTTATGATAAAAGTTTTATTTGTATGTTTAGGAAATATATGTAGATCGCCAATGGCAGAATTTTTACTAAAAGACATGGTTAAAAAGAAAAATAGAGAAAATGAATTTATAATTGAATCAGCAGGAACAAGTAATGAAGAAGAAGGAAATCCTGTTCATTTTGGAACAAAAAGAAAATTATCAGAAATTGGAATTTCTACAGATGGAAAATATGCAAGACAATTAACTAAAAATGATTATGAAAAATATGATTATATATTAGCAATGGAAGAAAGAAACGTAAAAAATATAATTAGAATAATAGGAGAAGACAAAGATAATAAAGTTCACAGATTATTAGATTATTCTAGTAATCCAAGAGATATTGCTGATCCATGGTATACAGGAAATTTTGATGAAACATATGATGATATTATGGAAGGATTAGAAGAATTTTTGAAATATTTAAAAATTTAAAATAAAGATAGAATTTGAATTATGATATTCAAGTTCTATTTTTTATATAATAGGAAAGTCATCCTTTCCTATTATATAAAAGCGCTTCGCGCCTAACGTTGCACAGAAATTTTCTTGGCAAAAATTTCGCGCAAGAACAAATTTACGGAACGCATTACATAGTATAATTTGTAGAAAATTAAAAAATATGCTTTGAAATAATATACTATAAATTTAAGGGCGTTCCGATTTGTTCTAAAAAATAAGTAAAAACACTTGACAAATGAATAAAAATAGTGTAAAGTATATTAGCATTACAAAAATGTAAAACAAAGAAAGAGGTAATTACTATGGAAAAAAAAGTTGAAGTTAGTATGTTATGCCAATTATATGGAAAATTGTTAACTGAAAAACAATATGAATTCATAGATGATTACTATAATGACGACTTGTCACTATCAGAAATCGCAGAAAATAATGAAATTACAAGACAAGCTGTTAGAGACATAATAAAGAAAGGGGAGAAAAAACTTTTCGAATACGAAGAAAAGCTCGAGGTTATGAAGAGGACGTTAAATCAAGAAAAAAGAATCAACAAAGTGTTATTTGAATTAACTAAAATACAAAAAGATTATTCAGATAAACAAGTAGCAAATGTTTTAGAAAGTATTAAAAAAGAATTAAATTGCTTGGTGTAAGCAAAGAATAGGAGTTGAAATTATGGCTTTTGAGGGATTATCTTCTAGATTACAAGAAATAACAAGAAAAATCAGAGGAAAAGCAAGAATTACTGAATCAGATTTAAAAGAAATGTTAAGAGAAGTTAAACTTGCACTCTTAGAGGCTGATGTTAACTATAAAATTGTAAAAGATTTTATAGAAACAATTAAAGAAAAAGCATTAGGTCAAGATGTTTTAAAATCTTTAACTCCTGGACAACAAGTTGTAAAAGTTGTAAAAGATGAATTAGTAGAATTACTAGGACGGAACTGAAGCAAAAATTAATTTTACTCCTAATCCTCCAACAGTAATTATGCTAGTAGGTCTTCAAGGTTCTGGTAAAACAACAACATCAGGAAAACTTGCAAATTTACTTAGAAAACAAGGAAAAAATCCTTTACTAGTTGCATGTGATGTTTATAGACCAGCAGCTATTAAACAATTACAAGTTGTAGGTAAGCAATTAAATATCCCTGTATTTGCAAATGAAAATTCAAAAGATGTAGTACATATTGCAAAACAAGCAATGTCAACTGCAATATCTAAATTAAATGATGTGGTTATATTGGATACCGCAGGAAGACTTCATATAGATGAAGCTTTAATGGATGAGTTAAAAAACTTAAAAACTGGAATTAAACCTCATGAAATCTTACTTGTAGTAGACGCAATGACAGGTCAAGATGCAGTAAATGTAGCAGAAAAATTCAATGAAGCTTTGGGTATTGATGGAGTAGTATTAACAAAATTAGATGGTGATACTCGTGGTGGTAGTGCTTTATCTGTTAAAAAAGTTACAGGAAAACCAATTAAGTTTGCTGCAACTGGAGAAAAATTAAGTGACTTAGAAGTATTTCATCCAGATAGAATGGCAAGTAGAATTCTAGGAATGGGAGACATCCTATCTGTAATTGAAAAAGCTGAAGAATCATTTGATTTAGAACAAGCTGAAGAAATGGAAAAACAACTAAGGAAAAACGAATTTGACTTAGATGATTACTTAAAACAAATAAGGCAAATAAAGAAAATGGGATCTTTTTCATCACTATTAAAAATGATACCAGGAATGAATGCATTAAAAGATGTAGAAATAGACGATAAAGAATTTGTAAAAATAGAAGCAATTATATGTTCTATGACCAAGAAAGAGAAAAGAAATACAAAACTTTTGAATGCAAGTCGTAGACAGCGTATTGCAAAAGGTAGTGGGACTACAGTACAAGATATAAATAAATTTATTCAATCTTTTGAAATGACACAAAAAATGATGAAGAAGATGAAAAATAATAAAGGTGGAATAAAAAACTTAATGAAAGGTATTGATGAAAAATCATTAAGAAACTTTAAATTTTAACCTTTATATACAAATATTATTATGTTATTAATTTTTAAGTTAGCTGTTCGAACATAAAAGTGAGTTACAGATAACTTATACAGAATTATTATAATAATTCTGTATACCGATATAAATCAAGAAATTTTTAGGAGGTGAAATAAATGGTAAAAATAAGATTACAAAGACAAGGAAAGAAAAAAGCTCCATTCTATCACATAGTTGTAGCTGATTCTAGATCTCCAAGAGATGGAAAAATAATTGAACAATTAGGAACATATGACCCAATGACAGATCCAGCAACAATAAATTTAGATAAAGAAAAAGTTGAAAAATGGATCAAAAATGGTGCAAAACCAACAGATACAGTTAAGGATTTGATTGAAAAAGCAAAATAATAAACTTTAAAAATAATCAACATCTTGTGTCGTTAAAATTCATTTAAAACGCAGTCATATACCAAAAGTATGCTCCTTTGCCTTTTAAATAAATTTTGCCTAGCAATATATTAATTCTTTTTAAAGTTAAAAAAAGACAAACGAGAAAGGAAATACATAAAAATGAAAGAAACATTAAATGTAATAATTTCAAATTTAGTTGATGATAAAGATGCTGTTGAAATTAATGAAGTGAATGGTGAAAAATCAATTATATTTGAAGTGAAGGTAGCTGAAGGTGATATGGGTAAAGTAATAGGAAAACAAGGAAGACTTGCAAAATCTATTAGAACTGTAATAAAATCATTGGCTGCAAGAGAACACAAAAAAGTGTCAGTTGAATTTTGTCGGATAATTGAAGTATAGTTTATAAAATAATTATCATTTGGCGTTGTTAAACTTCATATTTAATTTAATCAACGTGCAAAAGCACGCCTCATAAATTAAATACTTGTTTGCCTAGCCAAATAACAATTCTTTTATAAACTGAAAGGATGAATATATGACAAAATATCTTGAAATAGGTCAAATTGTAAATACATTTGGAATAAAAGGAATGGTTAAAATCAAGCCTTTTACAGATGATATAAGAAGATTTGACAGATTAAAAAAAGTATATATCGAAAAGCAGAAAGTAAAAGATGTATATGAAATTGAAGAAGTAAAATATCATAAAGAAATGGTATTAATAAAATTCAAAGGTATAGAAAATCCAGAAGAAGCAAATTTATTACGTAATTGTTATTTATTTGTAAATAGAGAAGATGAAGAACCTTTAGAAGAAGGCAGATATTATATAGTAGATATGCTAGGATTAGAAGTATATACTGATGAAGAAAAGTTACTAGGAAATTTAGAAGATATTTTCAATACCGGAAGCAATGATATATATGTGGTAAGAGATGAGCTAGGAAAACAAATATTATTACCAGCAACAAAAGAGGTAATAAAAAGCGTTGATATAGAAAATAAAAAGATTATAGTTCATTTATTACCAGGCCTAGTCTAATTTAAAAATTATTAAACATAATTCTTTTTAAATTATTATGTAAAGTGTGTAAGTGTGGAGGAAGGAATGAAATTTGATGTTTTAACACTTTTCCCTGAAATGTTTGATTGTTTAAAACAAAGCATTATTGGAAGAGCTATGGAAAAAGAACTAATTGATATTAATTTAATAAATATTAGAGATTTTTCAACTAACAAACATAAAAAAGTAGATGACACTCCGTATGGAGGCGGTAGCCGGAATGGTAATGCAGCCAGATGTTGTATATAGTGCTTATAAATCAGTACAAAGTAAAGACGCAAAAGTAATATATATGACACCTCAAGGAAAAAAATTAGACCAGAAAAAAGTTGAAGATTTGTCTAAGGAAAAACATTTAATTATACTTTGTGGACACTATGAAGGAATTGATCAAAGGGTAATAGATAAAATTGTAGATGAAGAAATTTCTATTGGTGATTATGTATTAACAGGTGGAGAAATTCCTGCCATGGTATTGATAGATAGTGTAAGTAGATATATAGAAGGTGTTTTAAATCAAGATTCTATAAAAGAAGAAAGTTTTTCAAACGGACTTCTAGAATATCCACAATACACAAGGCCTGAAGTTTTTGAAGGTGAAAAAGTACCAGAAGTATTACTTTCAGGAAACCATCAAAATATAGATAAATGGAGAAAAGAAAAATCTTTAGAAATAACAAAAAATAAAAGACCAGATTTACTTTAATAGTAAATAAAAATATAAATGAAGTGCAAAAAAAGTGCACCGCTCACGAATTAAGAAAAGGAGGAAATTCAAAAATGGATATTATAAAATCTATTGAACATGAACAGTTAAAAAATAAAATACCAGAATTAAAAGTTGGTAATACAGTAAGAGTACACGTAAGAATTAAAGAAGGAAATAAAGAAAGAATCCAAGTATTTGAAGGAATTATTATAAAAGTACAAGGTGGAGGAGTAAATCAAACATTTACAGTAAGAAAAATATCTTATGGAGTAGGTGTTGAAAAAACATTCTTAGTACATTCCCCATTAGTTGAAAAAGTAGAATTAGTAAGAGTTGGTAAAGCAAGAAGAGCTAGATTATTCTACTTAAGAGACAGAGTTGGTAAAGCAGCTAAGACTAAAGAACAAGTAGGAGCAAGAATTGAAGATAGAGAAATAGTTGTTAAAGAAGATTTAACAGAAGAACCTATACCTGAAGTTGAAGAAGCTTCAGTAGAAGTTGCTCCAGAAGAAGCACCAGCAGTAGATACAGAAAATGTTACTGTTCAAGAAACTGTTGATACTGTTAAAGAAGAAGTAGTAGAAGATGTTAAAGAAGAACCAGTAGCAGAAGAAGTAAAGGAAGTAAAGACTGAAGAAACAAAAAAAGAAGATAAAAAAGCAGAATAATTTTAAAGAAACCTCAGAAAGTTAAATTTCTGAGGTTTTAAACATATCTTCCATATTATACAAACCACAAGGCTTATCTACTATAAAATCAGCAGCTTTTATAGCACCTTCAGCAAATACGTTTCTAGAATATGATGTATGTTTTATTTCAAAGGTTTCAAATTCTCCAAAAAACTGTACAACATGTTCACCAACAATATTTCCACCACGGATAGAATTCATACCAATTTCATTCTTATCTCTTTTTTCTTTTTTATTATGTCTATTATATTCACAATGTAAAGTATTTCCAAGAGAATTATTTATGCTATCTGCAAGCATTTTTGCAGTTCCACTAGGGCTATCTATTTTTCTATTATGATGTGTTTCTGTTATTTCTATATCTGTATTTTTCAATAGCGGCGCAAGTAAAGAAACAATTTTCTTCATAATCATAATATCATAAGACATATTGGCAGATTTAAAAATAGGGATTTTTTTACTATATTCTTCTATTAATGTTTCTTCATCTGATGTAAATCCAGTTGTAGCAATAACAACAGGGACATTATTTTTAACAGCATATTCCAGAATATTAAAAGTAGCTACAGGAATAGAAAAATCTATTATTACATCAGGCTTTTCTTTTATATTTTGTGTATTATCATATACAGGAAAAGTAAGTTCTCCAGTAATATTTTTATCAAAACCACATTTTAATATTAAATTCTCATTTTTATCAACTAAGTCACAAACAATTCGTCCCATTTTTCCATTACATCCATTTACCATTACTTCTATCATAATTATTAAATCCTTTCTTATATTTATTAGATAAATTTTGCTATTTCATTTTTTAAAATTTTTTCTTTTTCAATACTCATTTTTGTTAAAGGAAGTCTTGGAATTCCATAATTGTATCCTAATAAATTTAAAGCAGCTTTGACAGGGATGGGGTTTACTTCGCTAAACAAAGCTTTACATAGAGGTATAACATCTAATTGCATTTTTGTTGCTGTTTTTATATCACCGTTTAAGAAATTGTGTACCATGTTATGCGTATATTCAGGTAGCACATGTGAAAGAACAGATATAACCCCAATTCCTCCAACTGATAAAACAGGAACAATTTGGTCATCATTTCCAGAATAGATATTTAAATTATTACCACATAAATGAGCAATTTCTGCTACTTGTGATAAATTTCCACTTGCTTCTTTTATTGCAACAATATTTTCTATTTTTGATAATTCTAAACAAGTCTTTGGTTCAATGTTTACACCAGTTCTGCTAGGTACACTATAAAGAATAATTGGTAAAGAAACACTTTTGGCAATTTCTTTATAATGTACTATTAAACCATTTTGAGTACATTTGTTATAATAAGGTGTAACAATTAAAAGACCATCTACACCAAGTTTTTCTACTTGTTTTGAATATTCAATTACTTGTTTTGTATTATTTCCTCCAGTTCCAGCAATAATTGGAATTCTTCCATTTGAAGTTTTTACAGCACACTTTATTGTTTCTAATTTCTCATCTGTATTCATAGTAGAAGCTTCTCCTGTTGTGCCACAAACTATAATAGCGTCTACTTTGTTTTGAATTTGATTTTCTACTAATTTCTCAAATTCTTTAAAATTAACACCATTTTCATCAAAAGGTGTACTGATTGCAGTTCCGCAACCTTTAAATAAAATTTTTTTCATAATAATCACACTCCGTTAAGAGTTTATATTATAAATGTAGTTACATTTATAGTATATAAAAGATTATATTATAAAAAATAACAAAAAGAAATAAAAAAATAAAAAAATTATAAAAATCTATTGACAAAATAAAAATAAAAATATAAAATAAGAACAAGAAAAGCGAACAACAATTCGAAGAACGAAAATTTGACAAGGAGTGATATAAAATGAATATAGTAAAAAGAAAAATAAATGTTAAAACATCTGTAAATAATGAGTTAGAAAGACATCCGGTACCTGTTTTAGGTATTGATTATAAAGTAAAAATAGTTTATAAAAACATTAAAATAACGGAATTAGATGTAGAAAATAAGACTATAAAAATATCACTACCGAACAAATATAAAAAGGTAGCAAACAAAGAAATATTAGACCTAGCAATTGAAAAGATGTATGAACAAATTGCTAATGTCGAAATAGAAAGAGCTATGGAAAAAACAAGAATAATGATTGGATTTGCACCAGAAGAATATGAAATAAAAAAAATAGATACATTAGGAATATGCAAAGATAAAAAAATAACAATAAATCCAGATGTTGTGAAATATGGAAGAAAAGTAATTGACTATGTAGTGTTACACCAATATTGTCATTTAAAATATAAAACACATTCAAAGGGATTTTATAGTATGATAGAAAAATATCAGACTGATTATAAAAAATGTGAAGAGATATTACTAAACATATAAAAATAAAGAATTAGATTTCCAGTATTATAAATAATAAAAATACGAGAGAATTTAATTCTTTTTTTATCAATAAAACATGGACTTTTTAATAACAATATGATAATATAAATAAGAAAAAATTAAATAAAATATTGGGGTATCGCCAAGCGGTAAGGCATCGGACTCTGACTCCGACATTTCGTAGGTTCGAATCCTACTACCCCAGCCA
>JAXJYD010000009.1:0-115581 GCA_036307105.1 Clostridia bacterium
ATTAAATACATCGGTACTGTAAGAAGAAAAATATAATTAATTAATTTATTATTTATTAAAATAAATTGTAAAATATTTAATAAAATAATAATTAAAAAATAAAATATTAATTTTTTATTTAATTTGTTTTTTTCTTTATTTATTTTTTTATTATTTTGTTTTTTTTCTGAATTTAATTCTAAAATATTTTTATTATTATTTTTTATTTGATTAATTTCATTATTAATTAAAATTATTTTTTCATTATTTTCATTTTTTATATTTTCTTTTATTTTTATTTTTTCTTTTTCTATAATTTCTTTATCTGAAATAGTTTTTATTTCTTTTAATAATTTATTTTCATTCTCTAAATTTTCTATTTCTTTTTCTAAATTTTTTTTATTTTCTTTTATTTTATATTTTAAATTTCTAAATTGCTCTAATTCTTTTTTTTCTTTCTCTAAATTTTCAATTTTTCTTGCTAAAATATTAATCGGTTTTTCCCTAGACTTTTCTGTTCCTATTTCATCTAATTGACGTCTATTTATTCTATCAATTGCTCTTTTAAAGGAAACATTATCATTTCCTGTACCTACTAAATTTGCTATTTTTTGGACTAATATGCTTTGTTCTTGTCTTCCGAAGTTTAGTTTCTGTTTGTCCTACTATTAATGTAGATAAAAATAATTCTTCATCGACATTAGTCTGTTCATAAAAGAATTGATTTCCTTTATTTTTATCAATATTAAATTCTTTTGAAATATCCTCCATATTTTCATTAAATATTTTTGGATTTTTCTTTTTAAAATCTCTATATACTTCATATTTATTTTTATTATTTAATTCATATTCAATTTTTCCTGAAAACTCCTCACCAGACCATGGTAAATATTTTTCAAAATCAGAATATTCTTTTCCTTTTTTATTTTTAGAAATTCCATAAAAGGTATTTACTATAAAATTTAATAATGTTGATTTTCCAGCTTCATTTTTCCCATAAATAATATTTATACCATAATTTAAATTAATTTCTTTTTCTTTTAATTTTCCATAAGAATTTATTTTTAACTTATTTAAATTCATATTTATTATTCCTTTCTCATGTCACAAACCGTTTGAAAAAGATTTGTGGATAACTCTCTTATTCTAATGCATCATATCCTATTTCTATAGCTTTTTCGATTATTTCTTTTTCTTCTGTACTTAAATTTTCATCATTTAATTTACTAAGTAATTCTTTTGTAAATAATCCTTTTAAAGTATTTTCATTTGCTATTTTTTTTAAGTCGTATGATATTTTGGTATTATCCTTTATTTTTATAATTCTGTTATTAAATATATATTTTAATAATTCATATTTATTTATTTCAAAATTTCTGTTTCCTATTAATATTATTTCTACATATTGATTATTTTCTATTTTTATATTATTTATTTTTTCTATTAATTCTTCTTTAGAATTAATTTCAGTTATATTTAATTCTTTTTTTATAAATTCCTCATCATCAATTTTAATAAATTTTAATTCTATTTTATTTTTTTCTAAATTTCCTTCTATAACACCATGCTCCCCTGTTTCATCAAAACCTAATGCGATTGGTGCGCTAGGGTATACTATTCGTTGATTTTCATAAGTATTATAATCTAATTTATGAATGTGACCTAATGCAACATAATCAAATCCCTTTTCTTTTAATACTTTAGAAGATATTGGATTATATACTCTTTCGTCATCCCAGCCACCATCTAGACTAGCATGTATAATTAATATATTTAATTTCTCATTATTTTCTAATTGAAAATCTTTTAATCCAGAATCATAACAATAAAAGTCATTAAATCCATATCCATATATATTTGCATCATCTGTTTCTATTTTTTCGATTCCTGAATTAAATATCTTTACATTATCATTCCATTTAAATATATTATAATAAGAATTTTTTAAATATGGATCATGATTTCCAGGAGAAATAAATATTTTGGTTTCTGGTATTTCTTTAAATAAATTATTTATATACTCTATTGTTGATTGTTTTATATATTGGTTTTCATATAAATCTCCAGAAATAAAAAAATATTCTATATTATTTTCTTTTATATATTCAATTATCTTTTTTAATGCATCTCTTTGTTTTAATCTTCGTATATCTCCTAAAGTTTCTTTTTGTGATAAATTAACAAATGGACTATCAAAATGCATATCTGCCATATGTATAAATTTCATTTTAAAATCTAATCCCCTTTTTATTTATTTTTTCATTCTATATGTTATAGTATTTATAAATAATAAAGATAATCACTTGAAATGTAATTGCCACTTCGAAGATACTTATATTTTAAGCATTTTGAGTGCCATTCTGAAACGTTTTTTATTTTTTATATTTGAATTTACCTTATTATCTTAAAATGTATTCTACTATAATTCTTTAAAAAAGGCAATACAAAAAGCGAAAACTTTTTTGGTTTTCGCTTTTTTAATCTTCGTCTATTGGTCCAAATAATTCGTCAAACTTT
This sequence comes from Clostridia bacterium, assembly GCA_036307105.1. Classification (GTDB taxonomy): domain Bacteria; phylum Bacillota; class Clostridia; order TANB77; family CAG-508; genus CAG-269. The sequence goes on from JAXJYD010000009.1 coordinate 2,497, forward strand.
GCCTCTAATTCTTTTTGTAAATCATATGTATCTTCTTCTGATTCTTGTGGTAGAATCGATGCTGTTTCTTCCTTAATATTATTATCTGAGGTATTTTCTTCTTGATTTTTTATTGCATTTTTTTCTTGTTTCATTTCTTCAGATACATCATCTTCAAATAAATCATCTAATGATTCAACTTTCAAATCATTTACTTTCTCTTCTGTTTTATCTTCAACATATGGGTTATATGGATTATATTTTCTCCATGTTCCTCTTTCTATTTCACCAATGTCATTATGGCTAATTGCCAACTCTGCTAGTTCTTTTGCCATTGGATGTTTAAAATAATAAAATTTATTTGCCTTTACAGGCCTAATTCCTTTTTCATAGATTATACATAAGTCATTATCTAATCTTCTAAGTTCATCTGGTGTCATTAATGCTCTTGCCATCACCTGATCAGATACTGATTTTCCTGTTTTCCAGTTTTGTCTATCTCTATTTATCGATATACTATCTCTTCCTATAGTTTTTTCTCCTAATGCTTTGGAAAAATACTCTACTGTTTTAAATGAGTTACTTCCTAAAAATAAGTGTGTATCACAGTTACCCATAATAGTCTCATATGATTTTTCATATATTGCTTCTAATTGATCAACATTTTGTAATATTACACTAAAAGAAATATTTCTACTTCTTGATGTTGATATTTTTTTATCAAAATCAGGAATTTTTCCTATATTTGCAAACTCATCTAATATAAAATATGTTGGAACTTTTAATTTTAATCCTGGACTTCTATCAGCCAAGTCATATAATTGTTGTATCATCTGTGAGAAGAAAATTGTAAGTAAAAAATCATAAGCTTTATGTGTGTCAGATGATATAACATAAACTGCTGTTTTTTTATTTCCAATTTCATCAAAGTCAATTGTATCGGTGGATGTTAACTCTGCAATTTCTTTAGAATCAAATTTTCCTAATTTTGATTGTAATGTACTTAATATAGAACTATATGTTTTTTCCGGTGCAATCTCAATTGATTTATAATACATTCTTGCTGGGTGATCATATGGTAACTTACTTATTAATTCAGTAAGTAAATTACTTCCACCATTTGTATTTGCTGCTCTAACTAACTCTGCACAACTAGCCAAGTTTTGTTCTTCTTCTGGTCTTGTAGCTATTAAATAATAAATTAATGCCTTTAAAAGCATCTCTGCAGAATCATCCCAGAAAGGATCTGAATTACTACCTTCTGTTTTTTGTCCTTTTACTATTGTATTTGCAATAACATCAACATCTATTTCTGAAGAAATATGCATCAATGGATTATATCCATCACTATATTGAGGTCTTACTAAATTTAAAACCTTTATATCATAACCATTAGATTTTAAATAGCCTGCTGTCTTATCATACAATTCTCCTTTAGGATCTGTAAATATATAAGATCCTAAACATTGATATGCATTTGGTATTGAATAAGATGCTGATTTACCAGTTCCTGATCCGTCCTACTACCAATACATTTACGTTTCCTCTTTTATCAACTGGTAAATAATTGTTTTCAGCAAGAATAATTCCTTTATTTTTGCTAAGAACATGATATTGTTCTCCCCTTTGACTCCAATCGCTCGAACCATGTTCAATATCAGAATACTCATTTTTAGGAGCTGATCTAACAAATCCTATAAAGAAAAATATTGAATAAAAAATTGTTGCTACTAATAATGTTGAAAAATATGCCCCAACTGCATCGTTTGCAAATATATTTCCTATTGTTGCAAATGGATTAGTAACTGATGACATAATTGTATTTATAAATTCATTTAAATTTAATTTTCCTGTTATATTTGCCATATGCCAACTATATGATATAGGTGCAACAAATACTATGGCTATAAATAACCATAGTATTGCAAATATTATTAAATTTGTTCTATTTTTCTTTATTGCTCCTTCTATTTTGTAGTTCATACAATTCACCTACTCTTTTGTATTTTTAATTTTTATACACTTCTATCTTTATCTATATTTGAAATTCCTCTTTTTTTACTTTCACCTTTTCCACCTTCCAGGTTAATAGACATACACTCTTCTCCTATTGAAAAATCAATAGGAAATGAAAAGATTCCGTCTTTTGGTGGCCATCTTAAAATGTTATTCATTCTAATTTCCTCCTCATTAATCTGTAATTTCGGGGCTTCCCCCTACCAAATTAATTTTTCCATCTTCTTCTCTTATTTCAAATACGAAATAAGGTTTATATGGCTTTAATTTACATTTACCTTTAACTTCATTTGTTTTTTCATCAAAAAAAAGCACAGGCTTTATTTCTTCTGTTGTTTCTGGATCTATTATTGAAATTGGTCTTTTTAAATTTGGTGTATAATTAAATTCTTTATAAACATTAGATTCCTCAGAATACACTGTTTCAAATTTAAAAGGCATTGGTTTTTTTGATATTTTAACTCTATCATTCTCTAAAACACCTTTATTAATAATTACTTTATCTTTACCAAAAGACAAAATTACTAGATTGTTACCTTTTTTTTCTATATCATCCACATAAAATGTTTTTCTGTTGTGATTTCCTACTAATTCCTCAGTATGATTTAATCTTTCCACAGTAAATTTAGGAATATTGTTTTCACTAATGTCCTTTTTCGTTTTATTTACTTGATAAATCACAGTTTTTATTCCTTCTGGATCTGTTATGCTAAAATGTTTTCCCTGCATAGCCTCCATTATTTTAACCTCCATTTCTATGTATCCATAGTTTCTCTTTTGTTAAGCAACTATTTATATTATAACTAATTCGCGTCCATTTGTCAACATAAAATTGTTGTAATCGTTATTTTTTATTATATTTCAGTAACATTCTTTTATTTTCTTGGATTAAATTTTGAAATTTCACTTAGTTTTTTATATATTTGTTTTTCTTCATTTGTTAATTCTTTTGGAACTACTATTTTCACCTTTACTATTAAATTTCCCCTATTATCTTTACTATTACTTTTATATCCTTTATTAGAAATCACAAGTTTTTCTCCACTTTGAATTCCCTTTGGTATATAAATATTTGTTTCATCATCAATTGTTTTTATAGCTGTTTTTGTACCTAAGGCCGCTTCCCATGGTGTTATTGGCAATTCGGTATATATGTCATAACCTTTTAATCTTAAATTCTTATCATTTTCTATTTTTACTTTTAAAAATAGATCACCATTTTTTCCACCATTTTTTCCTTGTTTACCCTGACCAATTAATCTTATCTTTTCACCGTCTCTTATTCCTTCAGGTATTCTAATAGAAAAAGTTTTATCTGCGCCTTCTAAATTCCTAATTGTTATTTCCTTTTCTGATCCATAAAATGCATCACTTATTTTGACTTTAATTTCAGTCTCTATATTTTCTCCTTTTATTGGATTTTTTATTTTTTGTTTTTTTGATGTTCCTTTATATTCTATATTTCCTAAAAACATATTAAAAAATACATTCTTTTCATCTTTAAAAGCCTTTCTTCCTTTTTCAAATTTAGAATTCCATATTCTATCATATTTTCTTTTTGATGCTGGAACTGACAAGGTTTTATATGCTTCGTTTATATCTTTTATTCTTTCTTCCGCTAATGTATCTCCAACATTTAAATCTGGATGATATTTTTTAGCAGCTTGTCTATATGCTTGTTTTACTTCATCTATTGATACTCTACTTGTTTCCAAGTCTAGTATTTTGTAATAATTCTTAAAAACCATTTTTTACATCCTCCTAAAAATAGGTAAGCTAATTATACCACAAATACAAAAAAAATCCATAGTTTTTATGGATTTTTTATTATAATTTCGTCAATAGGGCCAGGGCATTTTGAAACTATTTATTTCCTCGTTTTTTGTGTCAAAATGTCCCGTTCATATTGACATTGACATTTTTCTTTAGCTTTCTTCAAAAGACAAATTTACTAATCTACTTAACAATTCTTTATAACTAATTCCACTTTTTTCAAAAAGCTTTGGATACATGCTAATATTAGTAAAACCAGGCATAGTATTAATTTCATTAATATAAATATCATTTGATTTTCTTTCAACAAAAAAATCCACTCTTGCAAGACCTTTACCATCAATTGCTTTAAAAGCTTTTATTGCTTGTTTTCTTATTTCTTCTAAAATTTCTTTTGGTAAATCTGCTGGAATTTCGATTTTTGATTCTTTATTACTATATTTTGCATTATAGCTATAGAATTCTTCTGCCGGTTTTATTTCACCTACACAAGAGGTAATTACATCTTCATTACCAAGAACAGCACATTCTATTTCTCTTCCATTAATTCCTTGTTCTATTAATATTTTATTATCAAATTGCGATGCAATTTCTATGTAGTCTTTTAATTGTTCAAAATTTTTTGCTTTGTTTATTCCTACACTAGAACCAGCATTTGAAGGTTTTACAAACATTGGATACTTTAATTCCTTTGATACCTTTTTTGCAACTGCTTCTAATGATAATATTTCTTCCTCAAAGTTTTTATTTACATATAAATATTTATCCTTATATTTTCTTATGTATTCATAATCAGCTTGTTTTAATCCTGCTTTTTCAAAAATAATTTTACTATATGCTTTATCCATTCCAATACTTGATGATAATACATGACATCCTACATAAGGTAATCCTACCAATTCAAAGAAACCCTGAATTGTTCCATCTTCACCATATTTACCATGTAATACAGGAAATATCACATCCAATTGATTTAAATAATTTCTTTCATTTTCAATAAGTTTTTTATTTCTTATTTTTGTTCTAAGTTTTATATTATTTTGTTTTTCATACTCCCACCAAGTTCCTTCTTTGTCAATATAGATTGGATATATATCATATTTTTCAGTATCTAAATTATTTAAAATAGAATTTGCAGATACAACAGATACTTCATTTTCTGTTGATTCCCCTCCAAATACAACTCCTAATTTTATTTTTTCCATAAATTTATCATCCTTTCAGCTAATTCATAAAATTTCATTCCATTTGAAGCCTTAAATAAAATAACATCCCCTTTTTCAGCATTTTCATTTAATAATGCCTCAATTTTTTCCTTAGTATCCACATAATAAATATCTTTAGAATTCATTTTTTCTTTAGCTTTTTTGGCAATAAATCTTGCATTTTCTCCTGTACATATTAATATATCTATATTATTTTTTATAACCTCTTCTCCAACTTTTTCATGTAATTCTTTTGAATAATCTCCTAACTCAAACATATCTCCTAGTACTGCAATTTTTCTATTTTTTTTATATCCTGACAACACTTTTAAAGATGCTTTCATTGATTCATAACTTGCATTATATGCATCATTTATTATTTTTATTCCATTTTCTAATTCTGTAATATCCATTCTTTTATTTGTAAGTTCAAAACTTTCAATTCCATTTTTTATACTTTTGCTATCTATCCCAAGTACACTTCCAACAGCAGTAGCACATAAACTATTTAATATAAAATGTTCTCCGCTAACAGGTACATTTATAATAACATTTGTATCATTTAACTTGCAGGTATATGAACTTCCAGATGAATTTAATATTATATTTTCAGCATTAAAATCACTTTTATTATCAATTCCGAATGTTTTAATATTATACATTTTGTTATTTTCCAAATACCAATTATGTAATAAATCATTATTATTATTTATTATAATTGTTGGATTTATAGAACCCTCTAATATTTCTAACTTTGCTTTTAAAATATTTTCTCTTGATCCTAAATTCCCAATATGAGAAGTTCCAATATTAGTAATAACACAAATATCAGGTTTTGCAATCCTACTTAGTAAACTTATTTCACCAAAATGATTCATACCCATTTCTAAAACTGCAGCTTGTTCATCTTTCAATCTTAATATTGTAAATGGTAAACCTATGTTGTTATTATTATTTCCTATAGTTTTTAGCGTTTTATATTTTTGAGAAACTACATTTGCTATAATATCTTTTGTACTAGTTTTTCCAACACTTCCTGTTACTGCAATAATTGGTATATTATATAAACTTCTCTTCGCTTCTGCTATTTTATATAAAGCCTCTAAAACATCTTCTACTATTATAATTATCTTATCTTTATATGTATTTTTTTCATCTTTAGATATCTTTATATTTTCTATAATAACTCCTTTTGCTCCTTTATCTAAAGCTTCTTTCCAAAATTTACTTCCATCAAAATTTTCGCCTTTTATTCCAATATAAATATCATCTTTTTCTATAATTCTAGTATCTTTTGAAAAATTCTCACATTCATACTCTTCATTTCCTGATATTAGTATACCCTTTGTTACTTCTATTATATCTTTTACTTTTAAATTACTCAATTTTATTTCCACCTTTTTGATTTTTATAGATTATATGCTTTTTTTCATTTTTTTGCAACTACGAATTGTTTATAATAGTAAAAGAATTAGAATTGCAATGCAATTCTAATTCTTTTGTTATTTACCCTCAACACTTCTATTTGCTATTTCTATTGCTTTTGAAACTATACTTCCACATTTTTTTGAAGACACGTTTGACCAGTCGCCATCTTGCTTTACTTGGTCATAAACACCTAATTCCTTCGCAATTTCTTCTCTTAAATTTTCAGAAATTAATTTTCTATTTCTAGACATAATTTTTAAATCCTCCTTATTTATTTTTTATATAATAATTTAATGAACTTTATTATTATATAAAAACATATAATAAATTATAAAACTTAAATGTTTTATATTTTTATTATTAGCTATTTTATTATTTTTATTTTGACAATTTTTTTATAAATATTATTTTTTTTAACAAAAAGATATGTTATAATAAAAAAGATGACTAATAAAAGGAGATTATGATGAACGTTAAAGAAGAAGAAAAAACTAATTTTATTGAACAAAATAAAGAAAAAGAAGTAGATATAAAAAATTCAAATACAGACATAAATCAAGTAAATGAAGCTAATAAAGAAGAAAAAGATGAAGTTCAAAAAATACAAAATAAAGAAAAACAAAATGATCAATTAGTGGTTTCATCTCCGAAAGAATTTGTTCCAGCTAAAGAAAAAAAAGTAAAAAATAAAAAAATATCAATTTTTTCTTTAATTTTGATTTTAATTATCTGCTTATTGCTTCTATCCTTTATTATTTTTACAACATATAATGTTTTTAATACAAATATTATTTCAGGAGTACATATAAAAGATATTGATGTATCTGGTTTAAGTAAATCAGATGCAAAGTATAAATTAGATAATTATCTTAAAGAAAAACTACCCGAGGAAATTAAATTAATACATGGAGATTATGAGGCAACTATTTCATTATCTCAAATAAATGCATATTTTGATACAAAAAATGCTGTAAATAGTGCATATAATATTGGAAGACAAGGGAATATTTTTGCAAATAATATTTATATTTTATCTAATATGTTTGGATATTCTAATATTGAACCTGCTATTAAATTAGATAAAGCGCAACTTATTAAAAATTTGGAAGAAATTTCAGCAAATCTTCCTGATAAAGTAACTGAAAGTAGTTATTACATTGAAGGTTCAGATTTAATTATAACTTCAGGAAAAGATGGAAATATTGTTGATACAGATGCCACAATTAATGTTATAAAAAACTCATTATCAAATTTTTCAATACTTGATAAACCAATTGATATTATTGTAAAATCTCAAGCTCCACAAGAAATTAATGTAGAAAAAATTCATGAAGAAATTTATAAAGAACCTGTTGATGCATATTACACTAAAGAACCTTTTACTGTATACCCTTCAGAAAATGGTGTGGATTTTAAAGTTTCAATGGAAGAAGCAAAAGCAATAGTTTGCGGTGAAAAAGCTGAAGAGTATACTATTCCTTTAAGTATCACTGCACCAAATGTTACAACGAATATGATAGGAAGTGAAGCTTTTCCTGATCTACTTGCGGATTATTCAACTAGATATACTGGTAGTGCAAATAGAACAACAAATCTTATTTTAGCTGCAAATAAAATAAATGGAACTGTTCTAATGCCTGGAGAAACTTTCTCATATAATAAAATAGTTGGCGCAAGAACTATTGCAGCTGGATATAGAGAAGCTCCTATATATGTTAGTGGAAAAGTAGTCGATGGTGTTGGTGGCGGAATCTGTCAAATTGCTACTACTCTATATAATGCAGCAGTTTATGCAAACTTAGAAATCACGCAAAGAACAAATCATCAATTTGTACCATCTTATGCTCCTGCAAGTAGGGATGCAACTGTAGTTTATGGAGCTATAGATTTTCAATTTAAAAATAATAGAAATTATCCAATAAAAATTCAATGTTCTGTATCAGGTGGTATAGCAAACTTCAAAATTTTTGGATTAAGACAAGAAGATGATTATGAAGTTGAAATATCTGCATACAAGACTGGTACAACTGCAACTGCTGTTTACTCAGAAGCATACAAAATATTAAAAAAGGATGGTGCTGTTGTAGGTAAAGAACTTTTGTCAAAAGACGTATATAAGAGACATTAACAAACTGAAAAGACTTTAAAAAGTCTTTTCAGTTTGTTCTTTACATCGTTAATGTTCCATTTGGAGTATTTGTAATTATTAATATATCTTCCTCATTTCCATTCTCTGCATTTATATAAACTAAGAACTCTCTATTATCTATCTTTCCTTTAAACTCATAACATAGTATCTCTGTTTTCCAATTTGTCGGAATAATAGCTAGGCCTTCACTTTGAATTTCTAAATTTTTATTTAACTTATTTTTTGCTCTATCTTTACTAATTTTTATATTTGAAATATCTCTTTTTTCATGATTATTTAAATATCCAGTTGTTTCTATTCCCATAATCTCTCCATTATCTAAAGCTATTTTTAATTTTATTAAATCTGGATATATAACCACATTATCTTGAACATAAGCATAATTTACTGTTACTATTCCTTCTTGTTTTAAATAATATGTTTCTTTCATATTATTAAAACCTTTTGATTCTAAAAATTCTCTCCCTTTTTTATTCGCCTCATCTTCATTTATTGCTTCTGCATTAATATCTCTATTAACATTCATTGAAACTACATGTCCACCTTTTTTTGAAATAGAAATATTTATATTTTTTTCATCATATGTGTTGATAGAAAAATCATATATAGGAATTGTTGCATTTTGAGAAAATCCCATACTATTTATTTCTTTAATATTATCTTCTCCTAAAAATTCTCTAACTTTTACTTTTGCTTGATTTTCATCTGTATCCTCACCTGTTAATCCTTTTTTCTCTATACCTGTAAGATGTTCAGAGAAAGCCCCATCGTATATTAATCCAGTATATTCATGAAAATTTTCTTCTAAATTACTAAAACTTTCTTTTGATATATTATCTACTTGTTGTGCAAACGCAACCGTCCCTTTTTCAGTTAATTCTTCCCAACTTAATCTTCCATCATTTAAATCAGAAGATAATTGATTTAAAGTATTTTCTAACTCTATACTATATCCATGTAGGTCTTTTAAATTTTTAAAATCCTCATCACTTAATTGTTCATTTTTTATATTTTTTCTAGATAATGAATAACTATAATCACTTACTTGATTTAAAAATTTAGCTGTATTTTCTAATTCTTGGCTTTCTATTGGTAATCTACTTAAATAACTTTGGGCTAAATTTGCTTCTCTCCAAAGATTAGTTAATGTGTCTGCTGATTTTTCTGGAGTTGATGAAATAATTGACTTTGCTAAATATGCCTCTACATTTTGTACATATCCTACTAATTCATAAAATGCCAAATTATAACTATTTTCTGAAGCTTGTCTATATTCTCTTTGTTTTTTATATAAAAGAAATCCTAAAATTGCGACAATTATTAATAAAGTACATATTATACTTAACATATGTCCTTTCTTTAATCTATTTTTCCAATCAACTAATATATTTTTCATATTCTATAATCCTTCCAAAACTAATTACTTATTTTATTTTGTATAATTAATTTGAAAAATATTCTTTTTTTTGATTTTTTTTATTATTTATGATAAAATTCAAATGGAACAAGAGGGACAGTCACCTTTTGTTCCATTCGACAAAAAACGACAAAAATGGAACAAAAGGTGACTGTCCCTCTTGTTCCAAAAAGGTGATATTTATGAAAGTTTTAATTTTTTACGCCTCTTATGGTGGAGGACATTTAAATGCAGCTAAATCTATTGATGAATATATTAAAAAAAATTATAATAATGCTGAAACCGAACTAATTGATTGTATGAAATATGTAAATAAAACTGTAGAAAAAATAACCACTGGCGCTTATCGTGAAATGGCTAAAAAAGCTCCATGGGTTTGGGGAACTATTTATTCTACTTCACAAAAAGGACCACTAGCACATATTTCTAGTCGATCTAATAAAATTATGGCAATAAAATTACTGAAACTATTACGAGAAAAAAATCCTGATTTAATTATTTCTACTCATCCATTTAGTAGTCAAATGTGTAGCTACTTAAAAAGAAAAGGTAAAATACATGCTAAAATTGCAACAATAATGACTGACTTTGCCCCTCATGATCAATGGCTTGTAGGTCATGATTTTACAGATTATTATTTTGTTGCCCATGATAAAATGAAACTATACTTAGAAGAACATGATATTTCAGATAATAAAATAATTGTTAGCGGAATTCCTATTTCTAATAGATTTTTAAAACTATATAATAAGAAAGAAATTTTAAACGAATATAAATTATCAAAGAATAAAAAAACTGTTTTATTCTTTGGTGGTGGTGAGTTTGGTTTAGGGAAATCTAAAACCCTTCAAGTGTTCGAAAGCTTTGTTAGTTCAAATGAAAATATTCAAATTATTGCAGTTTCTGGTAAAAACGAAAAAATGAGATCAGGTTTTGAAGAAATAGTTAATAAATATAATGCTAATGAGTTTGTTCGAATTTTAGGATTCACTAATCAAGTTCCTGAACTTATGAGTATTTCTGATTTAGTAGTTACAAAACCAGGTGGACTTACTACCTCTGAAAGTCTTGCATCACATCTTCCTATGGTTATAATTAATCCAATACCTGGCCAAGAAGAAGAAAATGCTGAATTCCTGGAAAGTAAAGGTATTGCAGTTTGGTTAAAAAAACATGATGATCCCGATATAATTATTAAAAACTTATTATCAAATCAAAATAAGTTAAATAGTATGAAAAAAAATACTACCATACTTGCAAAACCGAATTCTACTAAGACTATATGTGATACGTTATTCTTATAAAGTTTTCATCCTATATAGGTAAAAGCTACTGACATAACCTCAGTAGCTTTTTTTCAAATTTACAACTCTCTTCTGCCTTCCATGGCCTTAGTAAGTGTTATTTCATCTGTATATTCTAAATCCCCGCCTACTGGAATTCCGTGAGCAATTCTTGTAACTTTAACGCCTAATGGCTTAATTAGTTTTGAAAGATACATTGCTGTTGCTTCGCCTTCTACCCTAGGGTTTGTTGCAAGTATTACTTCTTTTACATTTCCATCCATTAATCGAGATAATAATTCTTTTATTTTTATATCATCTGGTCCAACACCATTCATTGGAGAGATTGAACCATGTAAAACATGATATACCCCTTTAAACTCATGTGTTTTTTCCATTGCAACAACATCTCTTACATCTTCTACCACACAAATAGTACCTTCATCTCTTTTAGGATTTGAGCATATATTACATGGATCGGTGTCTGAAATATTAAAACATCTACTGCAATACTTTAAATTCTTTTTTGCATTGATAATAGAGGAAACAAATTCATTTGTTTCCTCTTCTGAACAATTTAGCATATAAAAAGCTAATCTTGCTGCTGTTTTATGCCCAATGCTTGGTAATCTTTCAAAACTTTCTATTAATTTTTCTATTGATGGTGAATAAAGTGACATTTATACTTCCTCCAAGCTATATTTACATTAATCCTGGTATATTAAATTTCCCAAGTGATGCAGCTTGAGCTGAATCTACTTGTCTTAGCGCTTCATTAACACATGTTAAAATTAAATCTTGAAGCATTTCTACATCATCAGGATCAACAACCTCTGGTTTAATATTTATTTCTTTTAATGTTTTTTCTCCAGAAACTTTTACACTAATAGCTCCTCCACCTGCTGATGCAGTAAATTCCTTAGTAGCTAATTCTGCTTGAGATTTTTCCATATCTGCTTGCATCTTTTTAGCTTCTTTCATTAAACTATTAATGTTCATTCCTCCAAATCCTCCCATACCTCCTGGGAATCCACCTCTTTTTGACATTTTACAATTCCTCCTTATTGTTTTTATCTATTTTTTTTTGGAATGTTTGTGTAAAATTTATTAAAATCGAATGCGACTGAAATATAATTTTATAAATTCTTTAAAATATATGGAATAATGTTCGCGTCGAGCGTTAGCGAGGACTAAGTGAAAAAGGTTCCGTATATTTTATTAGAATTTATTATTATATGTAAGGAGCCGAGATATTAATAAATTTTACATGAACATTCCAAAATTATAATACATTATTCAATAATATTAAATGGTATATCTGATTGATTAGCAAAATTTTGTAAATCTTCCTCTTTTGTTAATTGATGGACTGTATTATTTACTGATATGTATTTTATTTGCATTTCTTTGCCACATGCAATAGAAACTAAATTAGATATTTCTCTAATATTTTCTGGCTTTTCTAATACTGTTTTTCCAAAAGAAGTCATTCCATTTGGAAACTCAATTCCAACAGTCATATCATTTAATTCAGTTGCTTTAGTATTCATAAGATTTGTATACAATACTATCTTTCCACTTTGTTTTAAGTCACTTACAATTTGTGGCCAATATTCTTCAGATTTGTTCGAAAATTTTTTAATATTATTTTGATTTGTATTTTTCTTAATTGAATTTTTTTGTTGTTCAACACTACTATTCTGTATTGTATTACTTGAAACTACCTGCCTAAAGGCTGGTTGTTGTATAGTATTTCTTTGTGTAGATATATTATTTTTATTATTTCTTAAATATTTTTCAATTTTATCAACTCTATCTGATACATCAATAAATTTATCAGCATTTTCATTACATAATCTTATAATTCCAGCTTGGAAAAGAATTGTTTTTTGTGTTGACCATTTTATATCATTTTCTAATTCTGATAATTGATATACTAAATTTATTAATCTTTCTTTAGATACGTCTCCTGAAATAAGTTTTATTTTTTCTAATTCCTCTTGGCTATATAAATCTAATTTCTTTGAAGCCTTATATACTAAAATATCTTTAACATATTTTATCATTTCAAATAGTAAGTTTGTAATATCTTTTCCCTCTTTTAAAACTACTTCTGTAGATTCTAGTGCTTGGTTTATATCATATTTAACAATACTTTCTACTATTTTGTTAATATATGTTATTTTAGGAATTCCAACTAAATCCTTTATCTTATCTTCATCTATTTTATTTTCGCCATCCTGAATACATCTTTCCAAAATAGACAATGCATCTCTCATTGCACCTTCTGAAAGAACTGCAATTGTATTTAAAGCTTCATCTGTTATTTCTATGTTGCTTTCATTACATACAATTTTTAGTCTCTTTATAATGTTTTCATTTGAAATTCTTTTAAAATCAAATCTTTGGCATCTAGACAGAATTGTTGCTGGTAATTTTTGTGGTTCAGTAGTTGCTAAAATAAATTTTACATGTTCTGGTGGTTCTTCTAATGTCTTTAAAAGCGCATTAAACGCTCCTGTAGAAAGCATATGTACCTCATCTATAATATATACTCTATATTTTGCTTTAGTTGGAAGAAAATTTACTTCTTCGCGAATAGATCTTATATCTTCTACACTATTATTAGATGCCGCATCCATTTCTACTATATCTGTAAGCGAACCATTTATAGCTCCTTTACATATTTCACATTCATTACAAGGTTCTCCATCTTTAGGATTCAAACAATTTATTGCTCTTGCTAAAATCTTTGCAGCTGAAGTTTTTCCTGTACCTCTTCCTCCATTAAAAAGATAAGCATGTCCTACTCTATTTGCTATTATTTGATTTCTTAATGTTCTTGTTATATGTTCTTGACCTACAATTTCTGAGAATCTAAGTGGTCTAAATTTTCTATAAAGAGCTGTGTACCCCATAAATTTCACATCCTTTATACAATAAAAATGGTAAATACTTTAATCTCTCTATGGAAAGTATCTCACATAAAGATAAACTACTTATTGCTGCTTCCTTCCGGACCTGACAAGATTCATAGGTCTTTATTGATATACTCTCCATACAAAGATTAGGTATATACCATTTGTATTATATAATGAATTATTTATTTAATCAAGTAAATTTATTTAATTTTTAATTCTTTTAAAAATTATATCGCTTTTATCAATTATTTCTTGTGAAGATGTACCTTTTTCAATTACACCTTCTATTGGTAAATCTAACTCTATATTTGCCTTATATTCTTTTCCTGATTCTATTTTTATAGTTACATCCATACTTAATTTTAATTTTAAATCTTCTACTGTAATGTTTGATTTTTTTAGTAACTCATTATGATTTATTTCATCATCGTTTGAAATATATTCTGCAATTTTATCATTTGCTACTCTGAACATTATAAGTCCACCTTGGTTAGAAATTTCCAAATTTTTTAGATCGGTTTGCATAGCACCTTTATATTCTAATGTTTTAACTAAATTATCCTCCACATTTCTAAAATAAACTCCACTATCTGTAGTATTTGGTCTGTATAAATTAATTGTTCCTTTTTCAGAATTTCTTTGTATATTTATATTATCTATTAATATACTTTTTATTGCGTCTTGTTTATCATAATTTTTATTTTTTTCTATATATAAATTAATATCATTATTTTGACCAACATCAAAAGCCCATCTATTTTCACCCGCTTCTTTGTCTATTCCTTCTACAGAACTTATAATTACTATTTTATTTAAAACAAATGGCATATTGGTTTCGCCTTCTACACTATATTTTAAAAATATAATTCCTACAGTAAATAATATAATTGTAATTATAAAAATAAATATAGATACATGAAATGCTTTTTTATTGATTAGATACTTTAACTTTTCTTTCATTTTTAAACCTTCCTACAATATTATAAAAATAATTTTGGAAAAAGAATTATATTAAATATAAATAATAATAAATTTTTATTTTATCTTTCGTAATTCTTTAAAAAAATCCTTTAAGATGTTTTCACACTCTTTTTTTAATATACCTTTTTCAAATTCTACATTATGATTAAATTTATAATCTTCAAATAAATTAAGTATCGATCCTACTGCACCTGTTTTTTCATCATTTGCGCCAATGTAAACCTTTTTTATTCTTGAATTAATAATCGCACCAGCACACATTGAACAAGGTTCTAATGTTACATACATTTCACAATCTAAAAGTCTCCAACTTTTTAATTTTTTACTAGCTTTTTGTATTGCAATTATCTCTGCGTGATTTGTAGTATCAAACTTAGTTTCTTTTAAATTATGTGCTCTTGCAATTATCTTTCCATCTTTAACAATAACCGCCCCTACTGGTACTTCTAATTTATCATATGCCTTTTTTGCTTCTTTAAGAGCCTCTTTCATAAATTTTTCTTGCATATATTTTATCCTTATATTTATTTTGGTGTGCCCAGTCGTTTTTAAGTAATTCGTATAACTTTTTATATATTAACAACAACTGAATAAACACGTTTTTACAATAAACTAACTTTCTATAAATTTCAATTATACTTATAAAACTTTGTGTATTGCATTATTTATTGCATTACTTTAATATAGTGTTCACTATATTAACTCTAGTTAAATTATATACTTTTTTAAAAGTTTTTGCAAATATTTTTACAACAATTTTCTCTCTTAAATTTAAAACATTAAATACTTCATTTTCCATTACATTTAATCCTCCATATATTATTAGAACGTTCTTGAGTAATAAATATAATGAGGATCATCCACTATGGTGGATATTTTGTAAAATATTGGATTTGTTTTATAAAAAATAAAAGCAATACTTATTGTATTACTTTATATAAATCTTCTACCTTTACATTTAAAGCTTGTGCAATACGCACTAATACTGATATTGTAGGCTCTTTTTCATTCTTTTCTATATAATTTAAATGCGAACTTGATATACCTGTTAATTTCGATAACTGCTCTAAACTCAATCCGCTTCTTATTTCTAATTTCCTTTAATAATATTATAATTCTCATACTTTCCACCTTATCATTAGTATGTCCATTTTTCTATATAACATACTTTTTATCCACTATGGTGGAAAAATGCTATTTTCTTATACGAAATTAAAAGAAGCCTTTTCAGACTTCCTTAGCTATCTTAATAATATCATTAAAGTTTCTTTTATCTGATATATATTTTAAACTGTCTATGTTTAATACTAAGTAATAATTCTTATATCTGTTATATTCGTTTCTGTTTTTTATATTTAATAGCTTTATCATTTGTAGAGATTGTAAATATGCTTGTTTCATATTTATCGCCCCCTTTTATTAAGTATAGCATATTATGTAATTTATTTGTGTTGAAATTTGTCGAAAAGAAAAAGAACTATTGCTAGTTCTTTAATTATTTTCTAAAAAATTTTTATATGCATTTAAAAATCTTATCATACTTTCAACATCAACAGTTCCCAATTTATAGCTTATTGTTTTTTTTGGAATCGTAAAAAGTTGGTCACATTTTACTATACTATCTGTTTTTAATTTGTTAGATTTATCTTTTTTTATAGGCTCATTGTATTTAAATTTTGAATTTTCTTTGCTCTTCTTTGTATTAGAAGATATAACAAATCCAAAATAATCAGCTGGTATTAAATTTCCATCATCATCAATCACTACAAAATAATGATGGTTTACTATTTCTTTGTTAATATCTTCAAATTCTGCTACCCATATAATATCCCCAATTTCGTACTTCATCTATTTCTCCCCTTTTGATATGTTTATATTACAATTATTTTTCTTCTTTTCCTTTATTCACTTCTTCACTAACAGGGAAATCTTTGAAAGCCTCTGTATGTGGTTTTATTATATTTTTTTGTTTACTAATTAAAACAAGTTGTCTTGCTTGTTTTCTTAAATCCATCATATTTGTTTTCATATCAATCCCTCCTTTTTATATTATGCTCACTTTCTTAAATTATATCACAAAATTATGTAAATTTCAATATGCATAAATTTTGAAGTTCTTTTATTTGTACAATCATTTTATAAAAATTAAATATTTTTGTCAATACATTTTTTAAAACTCACACTACAATCGATTTTAAGCCAAATTATTTTCAAAGTAATATACTTATATACCTCTAAATTAGGCTGTTCTCTTTACTTTTGCATTATAATTTTGTATAATATATTATTATATAGTGAAAGGAGTAAAATTATGGAATTTTTAAAATTTATGGAAAATTATAAAAATAAAGAAATTAAAAAAACAGAAATTATAAAGATACTAAAAGATAATTTTAAAAATATTAATATAGATGATAAAGAAAAATATAGTTTTGTAATTTTTGTTAAAAAACACGCATATACAATTGATTATACATATAAATATATTGACGAGAATGATGATAATATTATTATTTTAGATTCTTATAAATTACAACAAACACTCCCATTAGCTAAACTATAAAAAAGAGGTAGACTAGAAATTAATCTAATCTACCTCACTCTCCTTTTCAGGATAATAAATGCGTATACATAGTATATCATATTTTATAATTTAGTACAATATCTTAAACAAACATATCCACTTGGAGTTAATCCCCACTCGCCTATTACTTTTGTTACTGTTGTTATAACTCCTCGTTTTAGTCCGTTAGTATAATAATTTCCTAATCTACTATTTTGACTTCTTGCATTAGCTGTAAGTTGTCTCCAGGTTTTAGCTTTATAATTCATTCCTGCTCCATATCTCACATTTAAAACACTAGCTGTTACTCTATATGTCCCTGTTCTATAACTGTTGACTTTTTGACTAGTACTTGATGAGCTTTGACTAGTAGTTGCATAGCTAGATAAGTATAATGAACTTACCCAGCCTCTGTCTGTCCTTGACCAGCTTCCATTTGTTTCATATACTGTTACAGCTGTTCCATATCTATAACTTCCTATTATTACTCCATTTGGTGTTTGTCTTATATTTAATCCTATTTTAGCATTTACATATCTAGTATATGATTCTGTTATGACTGGTTTTGTGTCATTTGTTTGAACTTGTCCATCATGTTTAAAAGCAAAGAACTTTTGATAGTTAGCATAATTTCTAAAATTATCTATTGAACAATACACAGTATTTCCACTAACTGTTACTTTTCCTCTTCTTGTAGATGTTTCAAATTTTCCTGAATATAAATACGGATCATATATCTTTAATGTATCCCCTTCTATTCCTACTATTGTAATGAAATGCCCTCCAGTTGTAAATAAACCATTAGCACAACTTACTATTACATAGTGATTATTTCTTACTAAATTTACTACATCATCTAATCTATATGCTTCTTCATATCCTATATTAAATGTATCAGCTACAAATCTAAATGCTGAGAAATATGTACCGTTGTTTGAACTTCTATATCCATATCTTACAAATAAATCTCCCATGTCTGGAGGAATTATTGTTCCTTTTATTGCTGTTACTACCATACTTGCACATGTAGGTCCGACAACCTGATGTTCCTATTGTTTGACTGTAATCTCCTACACTTGTATAAGAATGACTACTCCATCTACTATCTATCTGTGAATAATATGTTAGCCCTTTATATTCTCCTAAAGCTACGTTAGGATATTCACTAGTACCATTGTAAGCTATTTCTCCTTGTTCTTCAAATCCTTCTGTTTCTATTGTAGCTTGTGTTTCTGATACTTCCTTTTCTTGTTCTTCTGTTTGAGCTTGTATCTCTGTTGTTGGAAGTTCTTTTATTTCTGCATCTGACATTTTATAAGTTGTTGTTACTACATCTGTTATTTTTTCTACAGTTTCTTTTTGTAGTTCTTTATCATCACTTACAAAAAAAACTAGTCCTAATATTACGCACATCATTATTACTGAAATTATTGTTATAAATCTTTTATCTTTCATGATATCCCTCCTATTTCAATATTTGGCTTATTACAGCCCCTATTATTCCACCAACCACAGTTGCAATAATAGTCATTGTTACTTTGTCCCACTTTTGAGCTGGTTTTTCTTCTATTTCTTTTAGTCTTTTATTCATGTCAATTTGGTCTTCTCTTAAATATTTCATCTCTGTTGCTATTTCTTTCACTGCAACAGTTAATTCTCTATTTTCTTTTAACTCCTCTTCTAGCTCGTCTATTCTTTTTGTGTTAGACTTTCTAGCTTCTTCCACTGATACTAATCTTTCTATTATTTCTGTGTTTTCCAATTCTTTATCCTCACTTTCATCAAAGAATACCTGCTAAGATGACAGGTATTGTACATTTTAAAATTATTTTAATTGCTTGTTCCAATTACTTTTTATATTATTCTGAAGCTATCCAACGATAAGTAGTATTTTTCCCAAAATAAATTGGATAATCAGTTCCATTATAAAATAAGTTTTTAAGCTTTAAGATATATTCGCCATTTTCTTTTCTTATATCCCAAGAATAATTTTTCATATAAGTTGTATATATTCCAGTTGCTCCTGATTCTATATGGCTAGCTTGTACACCTAAATTAAAATTATTAGAATTTTCTGTTTTAATTAAATTTAGACTTATTAACCAAAAAGCATTTAAATCTTTTGGTATAACATCACTCTCTGCAATTAATGTTATTTTATTTGGATTTAAGTTTCCTAAATGTATTTCTGCTTCTGTATCTTCAAATGTTTTAATTGTACCTGTTAATGTTTTGTATGTTTTTGATGCTATCCAATGGTATTCAACATTTGGAATAAAGACAGATGAAGTACGATGAAATGTAAAACCATTTTCAGAAAATGTTACTGGATTTGAATTAGAAAATCCAGTCGATTTATAATCGTGTGCAGTTTTATCAATGTAATATACAAAACCATATTTCCCTGATGTTATATTTTTATTTTCTTGTACAATTGCAGAAACATTTACATTAATATCAGGTAATTCTGCACTTAAAGGCAACGATGCTATTATTGATATAGTATCAGGTTTAAAATCTAATCCCGTTACAACTAAGTCAGTTCCCTGAGAGTCAAATATTATAGTGCCACTTTGACTAACTGTATTTGATGCAGGATATATTTTTTCATCAATTTTTTTATCAATAATTGGGTTATTTACTTGTGATATTTTTGGAGTAAGGATTGCATATCTTGCAAGTTGATATGTTCCAGGTAAATGTGTAACAATATTTTGTAATGGCATACTTGCAATTATACCAGCAGGATTATTAAATTTATCAGTTTTAGATGAACTATTAACATACATTATTTCATTATCCTCATTTACTCCATAAAGTAATATAGCATGTGTACCAGGGAATATAACTTTTTGTGTGTCGCTATTATAAGTTAGATTAGTACCAATTGTACTTAATAAGCAATATGCCCCACCTCTTATATTAGAAACAATATCATCTATATAGTAATTTAAATCATGAGCATTTAAATCTATTAATGTTGATTCACTATTAAACCCTAATCCTTCGCAAAAATCATCCATTCCATTTGAACCAAGTAATTTATTAAATACTGCGTTATTATCTGAACCAGCATATTCTAATTCCATATTGCTTGCAGTTCCATCAACACTTTCTACTGTATAATAACTTGTCTGTCCATTGTGTGTTTCATCAGAGATTACTTTATAATCGTTTTTATATACATCACTAGATATTGTTACATTTGCTATTAAATCTGCATAAGTTTCATAAATTCTTTCAGGTGCTACGATTGGTTTTATATATTTATTCATTTCTATTAATTCTCTAGCATCCTTATATTCTAGATTATTTAGCCCACAATAAGCATTCATTGAAGAAAAGAATGCGCATCCTTTAGCAAGAGCATAAACGCTAACTCCAGCAGAATTTGTATTTGGATTTTCATTTATAGGGTAATTTTTCCATCTTATATCGCCTTGAGCTAAAGGTTTAGGAATATTATTAGCATAAGGTCTTACTTTTTTCTTATATGGTGATAATGACATATTTTGTACATATTGTAACGGAGTTGCCATATCTCCAAATGTACAATTTGATAATGTACTCCAATCAAAATTAACAGCACTTTGGAAAAAAGCTCCTGCTCCAACATTTTCTAATGTTGATGTGAAATCTATACTTTTCAAGCTTTGTGTCAAATGAAATGAAAGTATACCTACTGAAGTTATATCGTTTTTATGTATTATTTCTTTTAAATTTTGACAGTGTTCAAAAGTATAATTTGGTATGTTTGTAATTTTACCAATATTTACACTTTCTAAATAAGGGCAAACTTGAAAAACACCTTCACCCATTGTAGTTAAATTTTCGAAGGATATTTTTTCTATTTTTGTGGTATTAAATGCTTTATCTTCTATGTTTTCTATATTTTCTGTACCCAATACATTAACTAAATTTATTGCACCCATAAAGCACTCTTGAGGTATTGTTTGTATGGTTGATGGTAATTTAACAGAAATAATTTGCAAATTATTTTTAAACATTGCGTCTGTTAATGCTGTAACTGTTATATTATCAACATTATCTGGAATAACCAAATCTTCAGGTAATAAATAATTTTTTTCTCCCTCATTTTGATATTCTGTTTTAATGCTTACAACTCCATTTTCAGTAATATTAAATATATCTTGTAAATTTGTATTTGCTTTTTTTATAGCATTGTCTATTTCTTGACCTGTATAATTGCTTTTATATTCTGCCATTAATATTCACTCTCCTTTAATATAAATTTTTTATTATCACTTGTTAGAAAAATCCTATTGTCACTTGTCATATATTGAATATCACTTGTAGGAGTTGGTGGTACTGCTCCTGTGGCACTTATTATTATTTGATTTCCTACCTGTGTGATTCTTATGTTTTCTCCTGCTACTAATTCTATTGAATTATATCCATTGATTGTAGCATCTTTTCCATTAAATTCTCCATTTTCTAATTTGTTTTGTATGTCTGTTATTAAATCTCTTAATTCTGTTTCTAAGCTGTCTACTTTTGTTATTTCTTCTTCTAGTATGTTTACTACTGTATTTACTCCACTTATTTCCTCTGGTGTTATTTCATCTGAAGCATCTTCATTATGATAAAATCTCAATGTTTTTGTTTTTGTTCTAAAGTCTATGCTTTCGCCATTAACTTCTTTTGTTAACCATATATAAAAATCTACTTGTTTATATTTTGTTATTGCATTTGTTATTTTATATTCATTGTTTGTTATAATATCCCATACAATTCCATCGTCTGTTACGAATACTATCTTTTTATTATAGTCTTCGTATTCTTCTGGAACTGTTAATTCTATTGTTTCTGCTTTATTCTCATTTTGTGTATTTTGTGCATTTATTAATGCTAATTCTCTATTCTTTTTTGCTATTACTTTCATACTTTGCCCTCCTTTTAAAACAAAAAAATAAAACCATTAATCTGTGGTTTTTGTATTTCTTAGTTTTGTAGTTTGTAGCCTACTACTCTTGTTATATAATTGTCATTGTCTGTTACAAATGCTTGCATTTGGTCGTTAAGATACATCAATTTTGATCTTACTGCTGTTATTGTGTTTCCATTTATTTGTATAAGTTTTGAATATAGGTATATATGTTCCTCAGTCGCATTGCTTGCTGTTAAACTTATTGTTTTTCCATTTGCATTGTAGATTTTTCCAGATGAATAAATAAACCCTGTTCTTTTACATTGAATTTCTATGTAATCATAATTTGCAACACTATCACTTAAAGTTACATTTCCAGTAGTTCCTGTTGTATTACTATACAATACTCTCATATCACTTTTTAAAACAAATATACTTTCATCATCTATGTCCTGTATATGTTGACGTATTTCTTCATAAATACTGTCAAAATCTAGATAAGTTCTCATGTCCTGGAACTCTAAAATTCCACTTGATGTCGTTCTAAATCTTGCCAATTCGTATTGATATATTCCAGTATTATTTTTAACAATATTATTTTGAGTTAATGCTGGATATGTATTAACGCCTGTTACTAACTTATAACAAGCTTGATTTAAATCATTTACCGTATTTATTTTACTTAAATCTATTTCTATCACTAATTTGCAATATAAAGCATCTGTTCCTGCATTGATAGTTGTTGATGTTTCTTCTTCTAAAAATCTACCTTGAATACATACAACCCCACTATCAACAGTCACATTACTTCCACTATATGTGACAGCCATAGAGTTTTTATAATCATTATGTATTCCGTTTTTACCATCTAAAAATGTATTAATAAAAAGAGCAAAAATTTGATTTCCAAACTTCTGCTCTTTGAAAACATGTCCTTTTAACATAATTATTTATTCCTTTCCTTTAATAATTTATCTATAAACTTTGTTCTAATATTTCCACAAGTATATTCTATAAAATTTCTAGGCGTTATTTTTATTGCAGAAATATAAGTATCATATATAATTGACTTTTTCGTTTTAATTGCTACTGGTGTTCCAATTCCTATTACCCTTTTATAATAATTAAATGTAATACTATGATTATATGAATTTGACTTCATAATATCTAAAGCTTTTTGTTCTGCTTCTGAATATTTTTCGGTATAAACTGTTTCAATTTTCCCATCCGCTCTATTTACATTCGTTTTATCTGTTGTAGTTGTTCTATCATTTAATAAATATAACGTATATGGATTTGTCGAAGTTAATACGGTTACTTTACTTACTACATTAGTTTCAAAAACTTCTGAATAATTAGAAATTGGTTGTGCTTGTGTATCAATTATTATTTTATTTGCTGATTTTACCTCTATTGTTATAACTAACTTTTTATTAATAATATTAAAACTGTACACTACATCATAGTTTTGTGTACAGTTTGTCATATATGTATGTAAATTAAATATCCCATCTTGTACATTCGTTACACTTGTTTGTTTTGGTGTGTGTGTACTAACCGCTACTTGTAAATAAGTTTTGTTTATAAATGTATCAGAACTAGATATAAAATTATTAGTTATAGCATTTGCGATAAAATCTTCAATTCCTGTTGTTTTTATTAAATTTTCATTTTCTAACTTTATATTTTGATTAAATATGTTAGTTATATACTTTACAGTATATGTATATAACTTTGAACCATCTTCATTTTGTATATTATCGATAGTCCCCCAATATATAGCTTTATTGTTTTTTTTAATTGCTATTATATCTCTTGATCTTGCTATTGTTTCTTTCACTATTTTTATTATAGTGTTTGCATTGGTCTCTTCATCTATATTTATTTCATAATCTTCAATTTCAACTATATCTTTCACACTAAAATCTTTATAATCAAATATCCACATAAATACTTTATCCATAGCGCGCCTCCTAAATTGCCTTGTAATAAGTTAATATTGTTACTTTAGCATTTGTTATTTCATTATCTGCACTTAATACCAATTTACAACTCTTATTTTTAGGTAGCCTCATTACATTGTCGTTAGCAAAATCTAACACTAAATCGTCGTAGTATTCATACAAATCTTCAATAGTTCCATTTGAATTTTGTTTTTTTATATAAAAATCTGTAGCTTTACTTCCATAAAGAAATTTTTCATTTTCTCCAATATCAACTGTAAATTCTATTGTTTGTTTTAGCTCCCCCTCAACATATAATGACAAAGCTGGATTTTCTACTTCTCCATCTATTTCAACAAGTATTGGAGCTTCTACATGTCCCTTATTAACAAATTCTAAACTTCTTGTATCATAATCATAGAACGTACTATCCCATTGAAAATCCCATCTCAATTCATTACTTACAGGGCCTATTGTATAAACTACTTCTTTTGCTTCATACCACAGACTTAAACAGTCAAATATTATACTTTCACTTATTACTCCTGTTGTCTGTTTTTGTGTTTTAGTTAAACTTTGAATATTTATATCTTTTAAATATTCTTTGTATCCATCTTCAAATGGTATTCTATATGCAAATTTTAATTCATTTGAATTTTCTATAAAATCAATTAAGTTTTTGTAATTATCATATTTGAGACAATTAATAGCTCCTGCTATCTTTCCTTGTTCTAATTTTCTTAAATTAGTTATAAAACTATTCCCTATCTGTTCATATTCTGTAGAATACGAATACCCTAATCCATCTGGATCTGTCAATAAGCAATAATTTTCTATATCCATTAAAGAATAACTTTGTCCTTTTTCATTAATTAGTCTAAATCCTCTTACCATTTTCTGCTCCTTTGCATAAAAATAAGACAGCCTTTTGACTGTCTTATATATTAACCTATTTTTTTGTTTATACTATCTAATATATCTATAATATCTACAAACCCTTTTACAAATGCAAATATGACCAATCCTATCGCTAAAAAAATAAACCCCTGTAAAATATCTTTGCTTGACCAATGAATTATTGCTATCGTTATAAACCCAATTATTTGTATAAAATTAATTAAACTTAATAAAAATGTTTTTGAATAATCCTCATTTGATTCGTTTTCTGTTTCTTTCATTTTTTCTTCAAATTCATCTAAATTTATTTTACATTTTGGACAAACTTCTGTCAATTCATTGATTTCAGCTTTGCAATTTGGACATTTCATATCTCAATTCCCCCTTTGTAACATTATATAACATTTTATTATATAATACAACAAAAACATCTCGACAAAATTCGACTTAATATGCACTACCAAACTTTTTATTTACATAGTTAAAACATTGCTGTAGTCTTTCTTCATCTAATTCTTGAACATTAAATACTATTTGAGGTGTAGTAAATATTGTTCTTGTTTGGTCTATTACAGATTGTTTTATTTGGCTCATATTTGGCATAATGTTACTAAAATCAGTTTTCATTTTATTTGTCATATCTTCTATTTTTTTATTTAATTTATTTTCTTCATCATCTAAACCTAGTTCAGCACCCTTCATTACATTTTGAAAAATACTTCTAGTTTCTCTTGAAGGTGAATGTATATCAAAAGCACTTTTCAATCTTGATAGTATTCCGTTTGCTATCCCACTTGCTTTTTCGAATAATGAAGGTTCTTTATTTTGCATTTCTTCTAACATTGGTTTCATTGCATTTTCCATCGCTTCTCTTGTTTCTTTTGGCATACTATCATAACTTGCTATAATACTATCAACCGTTTTTTTAGTTTCTTCATCGATTTCGCCACCGTACAATTCTGTTTGCGCTGCCATTCCGATTAATGTTCCAAGTTGATTGATTTGTTCATCACTCATGTTTTTTGACATTTTTTCATATATTTTTTTTAACGCTTCTTGGTGATTCCTATTTGCTCCTTCTACTTCTAATTGCTTATCCATGTTTACTAATAGTTTATTATTTTCTATCTCTGCTAATTTATCACTATGTTTTTGATTTTCTTCTTCTACTTCACTATTATATTGTTTTAATGTATTTTTAAATGTTTCGTCCTGAGTTGCTCTTTCCAGATATCCATTTGAATAAATTTGATTCACTTGAGCAACTTGATTATTTGCTTCTTCTATTGCTTTATTTTTATTTTCTTGAATTGCATTAAATTCTCTTGCATATTCCTCATTGTCTAAAGTTGCTCTTTCGCCATATCTCTGTTGTAATAATGCAATTTCTTGCGTTGTTCTTTCATTTATAATGCTTATTTCTCTTTTTGCCTGTTCTTCGGCTGTTTTTATCCATTCTTGCGATTGTACTCTATATTCATTCAAATTTCCTTGGAACGTTTTAGAATTTTGTTCAGCCTGTTGTGTTATCGCCTTAGAAATACTTTGTTGTATTTCTAGCTCTCTATTTTTTAGTTCTCTAAGTTTATTAAAATATTCATCTAATTGTGTAATTTCCTTTTGTGTATAATCCCTTCTTTCTTCTGAAGCTCTTTGGCATATTTGCGTTATCCCTTTTTGTATCTTATCCATATCTTCTTGTAGTTTTTGTTGCTCTTCCGCACTTGCAAACAATGTACTATTAAAGGCTTCCAAGTGAGAATTTGCGTTGTTTATTCCAGAAACAAAATCAGTTGCTCCTGTTGCCATATTTTTCAATGATTTCTTTGTTTCCTCTTCAACTTTTTTTATTTCTGTAACAATAGTTCCTACTATTAAAGCAATACCTAATGCTGCCAAACTTAGCGGATTTGTTAATCCTTGTAATACTCTAGCAAGTGTTGCTGTTGCTCCTGTTGCATCTCCAATTCCATTTTTAGCAAGAGATACAGCTTTTGAAAATGTTCCTAGTCCTTTTGCTACATTTCCAACAATATTTATTGCTGAACTTCCTATTTTTAATAAAGGTCCAGCAGCTGCTACCATTAATCCTATTTTTACTATATTTTCTTTTTGAGAATCTGATAAATTATCAAGCTTATTTATCCATTTATCCGCTTTGTCTAATATCTTATTTATTGATGGTAGTAATTTATCGCCTAAAGATACTGCTAAATTATTTATTTTATTTTTTGCCATTTTTAATTGGCTTTCTGTTGTGCTATATCTTTTATTTGCCTCATTTACTAAAGCATTATTTTCATTCCAAGCATTATTTCCAAGTTCTATTGCTTTTCCCATTATTTCACTTGCATTAGCTGAACGTAATAAAGCATCTCTTAATCTTGTTTCTGTTATTCCCATATCATCAAGTATTTTTATAGCACTTTTACCACGTTCTCCACTTTTAGATAATCCATCAACAAATTGCATTATTGCACCTGTTGCATCTTCTTTAAAAGCTTTCTTAAATTCTTTTGTACTCATACCAGCTACTGAAGCAAAATTCTTTAAATCTTTTCCACCTTTTTCAACAGCTAACTGCATATTTATCATTACTTTTGAAAATGCTGTACCACCTGCTTGTGCTTCAAGTCCTACTGAGCTTAAGGCTGTTGCTAATGCCATTATTTGCGATTGGCTCATTCCTACTTGAGTTCCTGCTGAAGCTAAATTCATTCCCATTGCTGATATTTCAGCTTCTGTTGTGGCAAAATTATTTCCTAAAGCAACTATAACTGAACCTAGCCTATCAAAATCCGATTGACTCATCTTTGTTATGTTTGCAAATCTTGCTAATGTTGTTGCAGCTTCATCTGCTGACATATTTGTTGCATTTCCCATATTTATCATAGTTTTAGTAAATGCTAAAACATTGTCTGTTTGTATTCCCAATTGTCCTGCCGCTTCTGCTACCTGTGATATTTCTGTTGTTGTAGAAGGAATTTCTTTTGATAAATCTTTTATTCCCTTTTTTAGATTGTTTAATTGTTCTTCTGTTCCATCAACTGTTTTTGTAACTCCTGTAAATGCACTCTCAAACTCAATCGCTTGTTTTGTTGCTAACGTCATTGCCCCAGCAATAGGAATTGTTAATCTAGTTGTTAGTTTATTTCCTAAATTATCAATTTTTGAAGATATTTTATTTAAATTTTCTCCCCATTGTGTTAATTTTTCTCCTGCTTTTCTCCAATTAGATGCTTCATTTTTAAGTTTAATCAACTTGTTTTCAGTATTTATTATTTCTCTTTGTAAATTTCTCCAATTTTCTTCTGATATCTTAGCTCCATTTGCTTCAGATTCAACAGCTCTTTGATAAGTTGATTGTAACAACTTTAATTTATTTTCTGTTTCTTCTATGCTTTCTTTTAATACAGTTTGTTTTTGACTTAATAATTCTGTATTTTTAGGATCTAATTTCAGCAAAGAGTTAATTCCGCTTTAGCTCTCTGCTCAAACTAGATGTAGCAGAATTAACATTTTTTAATGCTTTCTGTAATCCTGATGTATCTCCACCAATTTCTACAATTATTCCTTTTATGCTTCCTGCCATGTTTTCCTCCTTCATTAAAACAAGAGAGGTTTCCCTCTCTTATCCTAATAATTTGTCTATATCGCTTTGAGTAGCTTTTTTGTTTTTTGTATTTTTCCCATCTATAAATGTAAATAATATTTTCATTACATCTATGTAAGATAATTCTTTTAAATCAGAAATAGTTAATCCTATCCTTAAACATGAACCTAAAAACTCATGTTCTGGGAATATTTCTTCAGAATTATTATTTCCTTTTATTTTTTCTAGTTCTTTTGATAATTCCTCATCAACAAAAGCAATCTACGGCATATTCCGTTACCTCAACAATCCAGTCATCATCAATTTTGAAATTTGTTATTGATTTTAACCAATCTTCATAACTTTCTATTTTATTATTTGCCGTATATATTAATATCCACGCAATTTGTGTGATTTTTGTTACAAATTCATCTGTATCATCTATCATATAATTTGATATTTGACTTAATTTTTCAGAATCACTTAAATTTTTGTTTTCTTCATATTGACTTGATATAACAGACTGTTTTATTAAATAGTTTTGAATAAAAGACATATCTTTTACAATACCTGTCTTAAAAATAGATTTATATTTCACATAAGTTAAGGCATTGCACTCTATTTCATATTTCTTACCGCAGATTTCTATTTG
Organism: Clostridia bacterium; assembly: GCA_036307105.1. Taxonomy (GTDB): domain Bacteria; phylum Bacillota; class Clostridia; order TANB77; family CAG-508; genus CAG-269. The sequence continues at coordinate 32,184 of JAXJYD010000009.1, forward strand.
TTTCATAAATTACCTCCTAAACACCAGCTGTTGCATCTTTCTCATATACTTTTGTAAAGAATGTGTCATATACAGCTTGATTTTCTGTTGTTGGTTCTATTACAGCTTTTATTGCCTTATCTGTTGAACGTGGACTCATTGATATTGATACTGTATCTGTTTGTGGTTCTTTTGATTCTTCTATTGTGTTCATTTCTGAACCTGGTCTTGTAGCTGTACAATCAAAATATACAAATCTTCTTTTCTTAACATCTCCATCTATTTCTCCCATTAATGCAAATCTTGCTGTTGTGTCATCAGCACTTTCAAATAAAGCACCGTTAGAATCTTCTGTTTGTCCTAATATTTGAGTAAAGAAGTCTTTTATTAGCATTGCTACTTCTAAATCTCCTGTATATCCTTGATTTGATGTTGCTATATAATATTTAATATTATCAGCATAAAATGGAGTTGTTTCTCCTTCTGGGTCAGCTGTTAAGCTTCTAGCTCCAGGCATTGCAAATGGAGTTCCATATGTTATAGCTCCATCTGTTTCTGTTATTTTTGCAATATGCACATTGCTTAATCCAAATTTTACTTTGTTTTCTGGCATTTTAAATTTCCTCCTTAATTAAATTTCAAAAAAATAACTTACTTGCCAAACTTCTTCATCTGACAAATAAGTTTCTTCTGTTTTATTCCAAGCAATATCGCTTAGAATTTCATTTTCTATTTTGTTTTGCATTTCTGTATCTTTGTCTATATAGGTATAATCTAGTTGAACTGGTATATCTTTTGAATATACTTTGTTGTCTGCCATAAAGTTGTCTGTATCTCTGCAAATAGCAATTAAATGTGGAGGTTCAACTGAATTTTTAAACACACCATAAGCATATTGAAAACCTGCATTTTTACATCTTGTTTTTAAATCTTCTAATGTCATTTTGAACTCCTCCTTATTTTTTGTTTTAATTCCTTCTCAAACTGTTCTTTATATTTTTCTTCTACTGGTCTAATATGAGGAATAGCTTTAGTTCTTCCACCATTTCTAGTAGCATGTCCAAACTCTAACAAATGCGTTAATTGATAGTCTGTTTTATTATGAATCTTGATAGTATAATAATTTTTATTTTTTCTATCCTTTTTCACAGCCCAACCTTTTGCATATCTCCCTGTTCTTTTTGGAGATGTTTGTTTTAGTTCTTCTTTTGCCTCTTTTCCAATTTTATTTGATGTTTCTTCTACAGCTTCTCCTATATCTTCTATATAGATTTCCAAACAATCTTTAACAGCTTGTGCAAATGATTCAGGTTTGACTGTTTTTGACATTTTTTATTTTCCTTTCACAAACCAGTATCAATTCATCTGCTGTAATTTCTTGAGTACGAATAATATTATAAGTATTACTCATATATATTAACTCGCACTCATTATTATAGTTTAATGCAGATATTTTTAACCTTAAGCTAGGTTTATATCCTTGTTCATTTGCTTCATAAAATTCATTTGCATAGACATCTTCAACTTTTATGATAGGTATTTCAGCTTCAACTTTAACTTCTTTTTGTACACCTATAGCATTTTCTTGAATTGTCGTGGATAGTAATTTGCAACTTATATCACGCATCACTATCACACTCCTTATAATCAGAACTTAGCCCTAAATTATTACACATAAGACTATATCTACTTTGGGCTAGTTCTTTTTCTTTTATATCAACATTTCCGAAATTTGCTTTTACAAACATAATAATAGAAGATTTAACAAGCTCATTATTAATATCAGTATTAATTCCTTGCCTTCTTAAATCTTCCATCCCTGCTCTTATAAGCATTTTAATTTCTTCATCTTTTAATGTTGCAGTTTCAACAATGCTCAAGCTTTGTTTAGCTGCTTTTAGTAGTTCGTTCATATAGTCCTCCTTTTAAATTAAACTGTTGCTGCTTTTTTAATTCTTGAGAATCCATTAAATTTTGATACTGTTCCACCTACTATACAAGATGCTTTAAATGCTTTCATTCCTTGTTTGAATTTGTAATCCTCACTCATTTTTGTTTCAATGTCTGAAAATACAGGAAATTCATAGTCTGTTAAAGAACCATAAATCATTGTTTTAGCTCCAGCTTCTGTACTTGTCGCAGATAAAGCTGTACAAGCAGAATTTATGATATATGGAACATCAGCACCACCGTTTGAATATGAAATTCTACCTTCTCCTTTTCCTTTTGTTATTTTATAAACAAAATCTCCATGATTGTTTTTAACTTTAGAAAATGCTTCTAAGTCTTTTTTGTTTAATATTAATGTTTGTTCATCTTCAACTGCTTCTTCTCCACCAAATCCAAATACAATAGTGTTTAATGTATCTTGGTCGATTGATGCAATTTCTATATCTCCATTACCATCAAGTACTTTTACATCTGCATTATAAATACCCCTAATAGTATTATCAGTTCCAGGACCTGCAACTGCTTGAGCTCCTATTTTTTTCTTAATAGCTTTCTCTACTGCTTTTCCAACTCTTGATACATAATCAGCATCAGGTAATTTTTCAACTTCTTCTGTTATTTCTGCATAAGCAGTTACTTTTGCTCTTCCTGTAGATACATGGTCAAATTCTGGGTCTATATCTTGATAGTTCCCTCCTTCTACTGTATATCCTCCTTCTCCTCCATCTTTTTCAAAAGCAACGCTATATGATTCTCCACCGTTTAATGGAACAATGTTTAATTTATCAGCCATTGCTGAAGGTCTATCAAAACTTTCTGCTATTTGTGTTTTAGTTCTACCTGGTACTAATAATGTTCCTCCAGATACTGTTACACTTCTTTCTTCTTTATTTTTCATAGAAAATTTAACTACATTTCCTGCTCTTAATTCTTTTGCAGCACTTTCAATTACTTTGTTATCTTCTTCCATTTTTCTTTCCTCCTTATTTTTCCCTGGTTTTTCAATAACTTTTGCTGTTAATAGATTTCTTTTTTCAAGATTTTCTACAGCACCTTTAAGTAAACTTCTTTCATCTACTTTTTCTTCTTTTTCTTGTTCTTCTTGTTTTTCTTCTTGGTTGTCTTCTGGTTCGTCTACTATTTCGGCTTTTTCTAATTCTTCAATAGCACTTCTAATTTCTTCTAGTTCTTCATCTTTTGCATTTTGTAATCTTTCTTTTAGTTCATTTTTTCTTTTTTCAAATTCTTGTTTTGTCATTTTTTTAATTCCTTTCTTTAAATTTTTAGCAGTTCTACCACCGCTTTTATAAATGCTCTATTTAGTTTCTACCAACTAAAAAAGAAGCAGTTCTACCACCGCTTCTCTTTCGAGATTATAAACTTAATAAACTTAATTTTAATTCTAATCTTCTTCTGTCACTTTTTGCTTTTAAATATTTTTCTTTATCTTCTTGATATTCTTCTTTATTTCTCGCAAATACTGATGTTCCTTCGTATGCAGGTATATCAACTATTGATACATCATATAGTTTATCAATGTTTGTAATTGTTCTTGTATCTGTATCATAATCCCATTTTTCTTCTTTTACTGTGAATGCAAAGCTCATTTTATCTAAAAGACCTGCTTTTACGGATTTATATATATCTATTCCTTCTGTAGTATCTATTAGTTTAGCTCTTATTTTTAGCCCTACGCTATCTACAATTAATTCTAGTGAGCCATTTCTTGTTCTTGCTATAGCTTTACTTTGACCATGATTATAATTTAAGCAACAATCCTTCATATCGCATTCATCAAAAGCTCTAATATCAATTACTTCTTTACACCATCCTAAATCAGTCTCTTGATTAAAAACTGCTGCATATCCTTCAATTATCATTTCTTCACTATCTAATGCTCGCATTTCTGCAATTCTTATTTCTTTAATTGCTTTCTCCATCATCTACACCTCCTTGATATTTATCTGCTAAATTACTATTTATTACATTTAACGTTTGAAGTCTTTTATTTCCTTCTTCTCCACCTAGTGCTGGCAAATCTAATATTTCCCTTCCTTCGTCTACTTTAATTATTCCTAATACTCCAACTTCTTTTAATAACTTTATTTTTGTTTCTGTTTTTGCGTATTTAATACGATTTACAGAAAATTCTATTGTATGACCATCTTTAATAGCCTGCTCTGAAAAAATTGCATTTCTAAAAGCCTGCTCCATTTGTATTGCAAGTGGTTCAATAACAGACTCATAAAAAGCATTCCATTCTTCATCATTAAAACTACTATCTAGAATTTTTTCTGAAATTCTAAAATATTTATATATATTCCCATTAACTTGTGATAATTGTTCTTTATCTAGTAAAATAGGTTTGATATTTATTTCCTTAAAGTCAAACTTAGAATCTAAGCTACCTATTCCACTTGTACTTGATAAAATATTCTTTACAAAATCGTTTCTAAGTTCTATTAAATCTTTGTTTTTTAGCATCGAATTTGTAGCTTTTATAACACCTCTTAATGAAGTGCTTATTTTTATTGCATTTTTTATTCCATCATCTGCAACAGTTTGTGTTTCTATTGAACTTTTTAAAACTTCGTTGTTATCGCCATAAAAATCGTGTTTGTTGAAAAATCTTCTTAGATGTATAATTCTGTCATATTTTGCATAATACACATTACTATCTAAAAACTGGAATTTTAACCAAACTTCATTTTCATACTCAATAAGTTGACAAAACAATGGATTTAATGGATATAATCCTACTAAATATCCTTTTGAGTCTATATCTATATATATAAATTCATTATTTTGACTATATAATAAAGATAGTGTTTTATATAAAAAATCATAAACCGTCATATATTTATTAGGTTTAACTCCTAAGATATAGTTTATATCTCCCTCAACATGTATTTTTACACCATTTTTAACTTGATAATGTTTTGGTATCATTTTTGCACCATGCGTAGCTATTGCATCTATACATTCTTTAGCAATTATATTATCATTTATATCATCACTAATATTTGAATATAAAGCACTATAACCACTTAATAATTTTAAAAAATTTTTAAATTTAAAATCGTTTTGTTTTTTGTCTCCAAAAACCATTTTAAATAAACTTCTTCTTTCTTTTCCCATTTCACTCCTCCTGTAGTGATAAATAATCGTTCATTTTATCAAACAAAACACAGTAAGCTATTATTAAACTTACTGTGCCATCTATTCTTGCTCTTTGTTTTTGCCCTTTTACTGGTCTTATATTGTCATTTTCGTCTCTTTTTACCGCTGTATTGCATAAGCACCACTTAAGAACTGGATTATTATTATAATTTACTTTCTTTTCTATTAAATCAGCTTCTAATTGTTTCATAGGATTAGACATTGTTTTAGCACCTTGTCTAATTTCTATCATTTCAAAGCCTTGTTCTTTCATTTCATCTACCCAATAATTTGAGTTCCATGGATCATAGCCTATCCACAACGGCGCTATTTCATATTCAGCTTTCATATCTATAAACCATTCTGTTACTTTGGAATAATCAACCTTTGCACCTTCACATACAGTTACAAGTCCACGTTTTTCCCATTTATCATAAGGTATTTTATCGTCTTTTATTTTAAATTCTAATCTATCTGAAGCAATAAAATATTGTTGTAATACATATTTTTTATTATTTTTAACAATTAACAATGTTGCACATGTTAAATCTGTTGTACTTGATAAATCAACTCCAGCAACTGCATAATTATCTTTTAAATTTTCTATTTCGTATGTTTCTTCATTATTAGCTATGTCAAATGTTATCCACTTATCTTGGTCATTTTGTCTTATATTAAAATCTTTACAAAGTAAATTAGTTAATTCAGTTGGATTATTTTTTGCCCTGTTTACTTTATCTCGTAAATCTTTTATATTTTTTATTGTTCCAAGTCCTGGATTTGCTTTATACCACTTTTTCTCATCTTGCCACTCATTTGGATTGTCTAACTCATATATAATAGCAAGTACTGTTTCATCTACTATTCCGCCTTCCTTTCCTTCATATCCATCTATAATAGCAGAAGCATATTCATATTCGTTGTCAAATACGCTTTCTCTTATAGTTCCCATTGTCGATGTTTCTAAAAGAAGTGGCTGTTCTCTTGCTGACATAGAGTCATACATAACATCTAATAAGTTTTTGTCCTTCCAAGCATGAACTTCATCACATATAACAAAATAAGCATTAAGTCCATCTAAAGAGTTACTATCGCTAGCTAATGCTTTAAAAAAACTTTCTGTTTTATCATAAAACAATCCATTAACTAAACTTCTTACTCTTTTTGCTAACACTGGGCTTTTCTTTATCATTCTTTTTGCTTCTTCCCAAACAACTTTTGATTGGTCTTTTTTGGTTGCAACAGAATATACTTCTGAACCACCTTCTCCATCAGATGTAAGCATATAATTTCCAAGTCCTGCATCTATTGTTGACTTGCCATTTTTTCTTCCTACATCTAATATTCCTTTTTTATACTTTCTAAGTTCTGTTTCTTTGTCTACAAATCCAAACAATGCCTGAATAAATGCTTTCTGCCATAATTCTAATATAACTGGCTTTCCTGCCCATTTTCCTTTAGAATGTTTACAAAACTTTTCTATAAAATGAATAGGTCTATTACCTTTTTGCTCATTAAAAATATATATATGAGTTTCCTCTTCTTCAGTTATCTCATTAAAAAAAGAAACCTGTTTTGGATTATATATATCCTGTACAAGTTTCTTATATGTAGTTAATACTTTATAACAAGCTTTATCTGGATTTTTAATTAGAAATTGATAATATTCTTCTATATATGTCATAGGCTACCATTGAATTGTTCAAATTCATCATCCTCGTTTATTTTTTTATCTTCAGGCAACATATCATTCAATTGTTTTATAATATTCATATAATTTTTTATCATTGTATTATATGTTTTACTTTCTATAGACTCTTTAAATCCATATTGATTAGCACCATTCACGTAAGTTTCTTTAACTCCATATAATTTTATATCATCTTTAAGTTCATCAAGAGTTATAGACATGAAAGCAGCATTTTCAATCAATTTTTCTGCCATTTTCTTTTTGTTTTCTGGTAATTCCTTAAATAATTTTTTCAATCTTTGTGTTTCTTTTCTTATTTTTTTGTTTTTATCAATAAGGGCTTGTCCACTTATTTTTTCACGATAATCTTGATTTTCTTCTTCCATTCTACACCTCCTATGACTACACCCCTCATGCGTATAACTTACATTTTTTTCGAACCCCCACACACCGTTCTCCCATACGTTGTTTGTTGTATACCTTATGGGGGGCTAGTTTCCGCTTCTGTTATTTATAATATGTTGTTATTTCTTTTACTACTTCTCCATTGCTATAAATTGTTTCTGTTATATAATCTATAAGTGGTTCTATGCTACTTTCTTCATTACCTGTAACAGTTAGTGTATTCCATTTCATATTTAATTCATGTAGATTATTAACTGTCCTAGTTAATTGTTCTATTCTTTTTCTATATTGTTTTATCTCTTTTTCTTGGTCTACAATTACATCTTTATTTGTTACACATCTTCCTTTTATTTTTCCTTGAACTCTATTTCTTGCTTGTTTAAATAATCTATCTTCATCTTCTTTTGACTTCATTTTCTCGTAGTCTTTTATATATTCTTCACTATATATTTCCATTCTTAATCAAATCTCCATTCTCATCAAAACTATATTCCGCTTCTTCAGCAAAATGTTATACTGTTGCAAAATCTTTGTACATTTCTTTTTCTGCTTTCACTCTTGCTTGTACCGCTTCTTCTATTGTTGCATAATATCCTATATGTTTATTTGCTACTCTAACATGATATGGTCTTGTTTTTAATCTTTTTAATTTTGTTATTCCTTGTTGATTAAATTTATTTTTCTTTATTCTGTTATGAGCATTATCTATATGTTTACATTTTCTCAGATTACATTTTCTATTGTCTAATTTATTTCTATTTATGTGATCTATTTCAAATCCTTCTTCTATTTTCCCATAAACAATTTGATGTAAATATTTTGTTTTACCTTTTATACTAGTTGATATATATCCTTTATTATGCATTCTAAAACAATACTCTTTAAGCTTATCTACATCTTCTGAATCTATTAAAACTATTGCTTTTGTTTTTTTGTATTTATCTAGTATATGTAATTCACTATGTTTTTCTTTTGAAATATATAAATTTCTTTCTTTTCCCATATTATCAATCCTTTCTTTTCAATCCTTTATAACAGCATAGAAAAAGAGAGGCGATTGATTTTCCTCTCTTAAACTCTTGCAATAGTTCTCTATGCTTTTATTAAATTACCTTCTTCATCGAAAGTATAATCTACTTTAGTTCCAAAATGCTCACCGATTATGACAGTCTTGACATAAACTTTCTGTATTATCTATGTTAAAGAATACATTGTCATCTTCATAGTTCTTATCTGTTACATATTCTTTATGATGTATTATATAAGCAGGATTGTATGTACCGCTTCTTAATACATCTTTCACACATAGGATTAAGTAATAGCTTTTGCTTTCTTAATCGTTGCCACCTTTTACTCTTATATTTCTTTGCTATCTCTGGATTATCTCTATATGTCATTACTTACTCTTCTTTGTTGTTTTCTTTACAGCTTTTTCAGTTTTAATTTCTTTCTTTGCTGTTTCTATTTCTTCTACTTTTTCTACAAATACCAATCCATAAGAATTTGATTTTGTTAATACTTCATATCTTTCTTTTGATATTTCGAATACTTCTCCTGCTTTTGGTATTCTTCCTAGTTCATTATCTTGTATTCCTTTTAATTCATAATTGTTTGTAGCTTTTACTTTCATCTTTCTTTTCCTCCTTAATTTATACTAACCCTTTCATAATAGGTTTATTTTGTTTAGCTGTTACACTAAAACATTTCTTTTCATCTTTACAGGTTTTACATTTATTAGTCATGCATCTTTCGTAGTTATCGCATTTTACTGTGTTATCTAATCTTTTAGTTATTTTGCATAGGTCTTTATCGTTATATCTATTATTACAAGTTACACATAACTTTTCTGCATAGTATTCAAATATGTTTTTACTTCTTAATATTTCTTCTATTGTATTCATTGGCTTTTCCTCCAATTAATAATAAAAAGAGTATATACAAAAAGGGGCTTTGTATTTACTCTTTATCTCTACTTACTTATCTATTTTATATTAAAACACATTTCTATGTCGTGATTAAACCTTTTTTGTCGTGTTCATCAAATTTATTTAATGCTATTCCATGTATTTTACACATATACTTATAATCATATTTCATTTCACTAGCTACAGTTACTAATGTTTTTCCTTGTATGTATGCCTTTTCTAATACTAATTTATATGGCTGTTCTACTTTATCCAATTGTTCTAATATTCTTTTTTGTTTTTCACTTTCTTTTAATACTACTTTCATAATTTCATCTATATTGTCTAATAATATAGCAAGTTTTTCAGCCATACTATCTTCTATTGCTCTACTTCCTTTAGGCATATCTGATAATGTTGTTGTGATTTTGTCTAGTGTACTTCTATATTCTTCTATATATTCTAATCTTCCTTTTATCCATTCTTGGTTATATTTATAATCTTTTAAATCCTCTCTTGTCATTCGCTCCTCCTAATCATCTAATTTTTCATCTATAAGTAATAATATATCCTCTATTTCTTCTTTGTCTTCTTCGTTTTCTAGTACAACATATAATGTTTCAAATCTTTTCTTTATTGCTCTTACTATGTTCTTTGTTTTTTTAGTCATTTGTATCACTCCCATTTATATAAAATCTCTAACTTTTATTTTTACAATTACCCTACTACCTGTTCTTGTTTGTAATTCTACTTTAGGTCTTCCTACTAATCCTTCACTATCTGCTGTTCCAAATGCTGATTTTGGTTTTTGTTTTACAAAATTAACTCCATCTTGTATTGTACCCTTTAATACTATTGGCACTAGATTTATTCCAAATGTTTCTGCTATATTCTCAACACTTTCTCTTGGTTGCCAATTACCTGCTATCATTACATCGAATAATATAAAGTCTTGACCTTTTCTATATAATCCACCTTTTTGTATTTTTTCTCCATATCCTTCTCCTACTAGCATTACTTCAGTTTCTCCAAATTTTTGCTCAAATATTTCTTCGTTTACATCTCCACCAAATAATTCGTTTAATCTATTTACTAAATCTGCTGGTATTTGTGCTCTATCAGTTCTTCCATAAAAACTTACTTTGTGTCCGTCCCAATATACTCTTATATTAGTTCCATCTATTTTTTCAGTAAATTCCCATAGATTGTCTTTTAAAAACTCAACAGCCTCATTTCTGTATGCACCTTCTATTAATTTCTTTGTTCTCTCATCTCTTTCAAATAATGTTTCTATTTTATGATATTCTTTTAACATATTTCTTTACCTCTCTTCCTTTATCTTTTTATCTAGTTGTTTAGCCCATTGTAGTATCTTGTTTATTAATTCTCTGTTTAACCTGACATCAGTTTTATCAACTTCATAATCTTCTAAAGGTTCTAATTCTTTTATACTTTGTATATCTATTTCTTCTTGTTCTTCTATTACTTCTACAGTATCGTTTAAATTATCTAAGTCTTTAAAGTTATTACCAATTAAGTAATCATAACAATTAAATACATCTTCATGCATATAATCTTTTTCATTGCTATCATATTTATAAATTCTATTTTTATATTTTATCTCGCTTGGTATTTCTCCATTAGCAATTTTATTTAATAAATCTATTACTTCTATTGTTTTACTCATTCTTTTATATCCTCCTATCTTGGTTCTATTTTTTCCATATTTTCACAATGTCTGCAATCTAATTCGCATTCTATTCCTTCTTCTGGTATAACTTCTTCTACATCGTTACACCAACAATTATAATGATTACACCATTTTGCCATACTACTTATCCTCCTCTACTCCATTCTTAAATCACATTCTTGTACATTACCTATTTCATCATATTTTAATGAAGGTCTTATGTAACTTTGCCAATAAGCAGGTTTCCAATTAGTATGCCATCTTCTACATTTAATTGGGCAAAATTCTTGTGTGCATAAACTTATATCTGTTGCTACTGGTCTTGTGTCTATGTTCATACTACTTATCCTCCTCTATCTATCTCTATCTCTTTGCATACTTCTTAACATTGAACTTAGTATTACTTCTTTGTCTGCTTTTAAATCTTGACTTCTTGCTGCCCTTATACAATATAGTTCTCTCAAGCCATCAATAGGCTCTGCCCATATCTTTGTATATTTGATTCCAAAATCATTAACCTCATCTTCTTGTTTTTGTTCTAATCTATCTATTGCTACATATACTCCAATTCCTGTTGGTATTTCTTCTTTTACTTCTTGATATAATGAATATGGCATAACAAAATAATTTTTATTACCTATAAAGGTTAAATGATTTTTACTGTGAAAATCCTGCTTGCTTTGTTTTATTTCGTAACAGGTTATTTCTCTTTGACAATTATATTTAATGCAATCAACTATTTCGTTACCATACCAACCTATGGTACATTCAAACACATAAAAATCATTTCTTGGACTAAATTTTACTTTTAATAAATCTTCTAGTTTTTTAGTTCTTTCTGTTTTCAATTGCCTTTTCCCTCCTCTACTTTATTTGTGAAATATTCTATTTGTTCTTTTGCTTTATTTTTTATCATTTCTGGGTTTCTACATTTATCATATTCATAATACATTACATAATCAGCTAAAGCAAAAGCTAGGTTATATATTATTTTATCTTTCTTATCTAGTTCAGATAATACAACTTCTATTGCTTTAGAATATCTAGCATTAATATATTTTGTATCTATTTCTTTTTTATGTTTTAATAATTGTTCTTTAGCTTCTTTTATATCCATATTATTTATCACTCTCCTCTAATAATTCTTGTAAAACATTCCTTCTAGTTTCTATATTCATTAGTAAATAACCTATACTAGCATCTGAATATTCTTCTCTCTCTTCATCACTTATACTTTCTTGTGCTTCTTTTTCTTCTTTATCTAATTCTTGCATCTTTTCTCTTACTAAAGATTTTGGTATTCCATCTTTTACAATTTCATTTGCCTTTGCTATGTTGGCTTCAAGCATTTTGTATATTTCTATTTTTTTTGTATCTTCAAACCAACTTTTTTATGTACATTTTAAAGTTTCTTCTAATTCTTTTATCTTATCCCTCAACCTTCCATTTTCTTCTTTATGCTCTTTTTCTATTTGTTCTAGGTCTTTATTTCTTTGGAATAATTCTTCTATTTCTTTAGATTGTTCCAAAATTTCTTCAATATTTTCATCTATCATTCTTATATAAGTTTTAATCATATCTAAAATTTTTTCAAAATATTTTATATCTGCTGGCACAATAGTAACATTCTCATTCCATTTTTTTAAATATTCAACCAATTTATTTATTTTATCAACTGCTTTCTTTTCTTCATCATTCATATACTTTACTCCTCCACTATTTCTATTTTTTTAAAAGTTAAATAATTATCATCATCTTTTATAGGATTTATATACTCTGTTTCTGTTCTATTTATTAATCCTTGTCTATACAAACATCTTGCTAATAATTCAACATCATCGTTAAATTCTGAAAATACTGTTTCTATTGCAAAATGTGAAAGTATATTATATTTATCTTGTAATTCTTTATACTCTTTATATGTGTCATTGTATTTTTGTTGTAATCTATTTATATGGTTATCTCTTATTTCGTTTCTAGTATATTGCTTTTTATTCATAAACTTCACTCCTTTACTTTATATTCCATTTGAGCAAATTGTTCCTTTGTTACTACTGTTTCAATATCTTTTTCTTTAAAGAAAGTGCTATAATCATCAATTTCAGCTGACCACCCATACCATAAAAAACCATTTTCTATTTGCCCAATTTTTTCTCCATTTACATAATCGCCTACTTCTATTAAATCTATTATGTTTTTGCTGTGTTTAACTATATTATCTTTTCTTAACCAAAAAGGCTTATCTACATAACCACACCACATATAATCATTTTCTATATTAAGCAATTTACAAATTCCATCTTTTTTAGTTCTTACATATTCTCCGACTTCTATCATTTCTCTTTCCTTTCTGGTATTCCATAACCATTTGTTTGTGAAAATTTTACCAAGCCTGTGCAATGTTTTTGCTTACAAACATATTGCTTAGCACATTTTTTACAGTCTGAATACCCTATGCTATCTTCTCTGTTTATTAACCAATCTGTAAAATCATCTTTATTATCTTTCATAATCTTCATCTCTCTTACCTATATAATCTCTTGTTAGTTTTATATCATCTGCTTTTTTCTTAGCTCTGTTATATTTGGGTTGTAATACTATTTCATTAGGTATTACTGAATACTTTGCTTTAAAATCTCTATATATTACCTTTAGTTCTTTACTCATTTATTTATCCTCCAATAATTCTGGATTTTCGTATATATTTCCAATTACTTCACTACAGTGATTTACTTCATTAAGTAATGGATGATAATCTTCTGAGTAATTCACACAAAAACACCCTCTATCAAATATAACCTCATCATTCTCTACACCAATTTCGCCTATATAATGAGTTCTTACTATATCTCCCTCATATATTTCTTTTCCATTTTTATCTTTTAATCCTGTGTATTGCATTAACCATTTTTTATATGATGGCAATGTAAAAATATTAGCTAAATTTCTTTCTAGCAAATAGCTCCAGTTAAGCATTTTTTTATCATAATCATTCCATAATCTAAACTTTATTTCTCTCATCTTTTTATCCTTTCTCTAAAAAATCTGTTTCTAATATTTTTAATCCATATTCTTCTGCAACTTTTCTTTCTACTCTACAACCTCTTGATTTTTCCCATCCTTCCATAAAATAAATTGCATCTACTTGAGCCATAAAATCAATTGATTTAGCAATATAAAATAATGCTGGATTATATTCATTATAAATTTTTGGATTTGCTGTTTCTTCAATTATACTGTCAATAACATCAATGTGTATTTTTTTGAATTTATTTACAATATCTTCTCTTTCTTTTCTTATAATAAAATTACTTTTCCCATTCATTGGTTGACTAATCATTACTTTCATTTCTTTATCCTTTCTTTATCTAACTGTTCTTTTAAATCTTCTACCGACTTTGTTGTCCATATAGATAATACTTTATAATCCAAATCTGTTTTTGGAGGAATGTAATCTATTATAAAAACATCATACATATAATTCCACATGTCTTCTGGTGCTTTCCATCTTAATGAATATTCTGTTTTTTCAACTTTTTTTATGTATTCTTCATTTTTAGATAAATTCTTAATTTGTTCTAATACTTTAAAAATATCTCTCATACTTTATTCTTTATCCTTTCATTTTCTATCTGTTCTTTTAAATCTTCTATCTCAATTCTTTGTTGCCATATTTCATCATCTTTTTGTTCTATTCTTACTGCTAATATTAATGTGTTTATATTCGTTAATACAAATATAAAAATAAGTATAATAAATGTTAAATAATATCTTTTTTTCCAATCTATCATTTGTTTTTTCCTTCCACATAAGAATCACATCTGTAAACACCTTTAAAATCCTTCAAATCAAGTCTGTTACAACCCAAACAAGTAGAACATTTACCACGTAATTCAGGATATTTTTTATTTTCCATATTTCCACCTTGTCTGGCTGTTAAATTTACTTACACAATTAGGGCAAACATCAATCCACATTTTTTCAACCCTGTAATTTTTCCAACCGTTGTTTTTCTTATAATCAATAATTTCTTGAAAATCAAAAAAATCATCAACATAACTACTGCACGAATCGCATTCTAAAATAAGTTTTTTTCCTTCTTTTTCTATCATAATAATTACTCCTTTGGCATTTTATATACTTTTGGCAATATAAGTGTTTGCCTTATATCTCCATTAACATTTGATATTTTGGCATATTCTGAATATTTTTCTTTTATTTCGTTTAAAACTTCTTTAGCTCTTTCTTCTGTTTCGTAAGTAGCAATAACAAGACCTTCTTCTTGTCTTAAATTATCTGATATACAAATTTCTGTACCACTAACTACAATTTCAGAAATCCTTTCAAAATTATAAATTCTTGTTTTGTCTTGACTAACTATAATCATTTAAATCAACTCCTTTACATATATTTCTTCATTTGGTTTTATTCCTAATTCTTGAAATGTAGGTATTTCGTGATTATGCCTTGATCCATTTTCACAAATACATCTACAAGCATAGTCATAAGCTAATCTACCTTCTCCTATTATTTTTTTATAATCTACGTATCCTGTGCCATTACAAATATTACATTCTGTCGCCTTGTTTTCTTCTTTTCTCTCACGTGGTAATTCTTTATCAGCTTCAATAAAATCTGCTATTTTAGGTAAATATTTGCTCTTTCTTATAACCGCTGTTATTAATTGTCTATATCTTTCAATATTCATAGTTTTTAATTCTTCGTACATTATTCTTCTTTGCTCTGTTGTGTATTCTTTTCCAAAATAGTTTTCTATTCTTGATGTTGCTTCTATAAATTCACTAACTTCTATTTTTAATTGCTTCCTCCAATTCTTTTAGTTTTCTTGCGTTTTTTTCTTCTGCTGTTTCTTCTACTGTTTTTACTGTTTTATTTTTAAATTCAATTTCATCTGCTTGAACTTTTTCCAGTGTATCTAATTTCTTTTCTACATAACTGTCTAATATTGTCATTGCATAATCCCATTTAGCACCTTTTCTAGCTGTTTTCTTTAAAGCATATTCAATAACTTCATATTTCAAGTTATCTAGATAGCTTATACACTCTTGTATATTATTTAGATTTGTACTTCCTATTGTTTCAAGAAATGTATTATTTATTTTTTCAACATCAGCATTATATAAAGCTAATGCATTTTCATTATCATTTACATTATCATTTACATTTTCATTTACATTTACATTAGGTTTTGTTTTGGTTTCTTTATTTTCAAAACCATTGGTTTTTTCTTTTGAAAAACCTTTGGTTTCTTTTTTAGGTCTACCACCGCTTTTTTCCATTTTCGTATCTTTTAGTGTTTGCAAGGATTTGCGGTTTAATTAATGTAAATATTGTTTTTGCTAATCCTGTAAGTTCTGTTTCGTTTCCATTTAAAGCTAACTCACAAATTGCATCATATACTTTCAATCTTTCTTTCTCTTTTAAATCTTGTAGTGCTTCAAAAAAGCTTTTATAGAATACAAAACTTTCTTTTTCTGTCATTGTTTTTCTCCTTTCGTAAAATTAAGGGTAATGTTTTTTGTCATTACCCTAGTTGTATTTTTTATAAATTAAATCTTCTTCGTTCCAATCTTCATATTGAGATTGTAAATATTCTTTTGCTTTTTGTTCATATTCTTGAGTGTTTTGTCCAAAATCTTCTTCATAATGACATTCTGGACAAGCTGTAAATACATTTTTTGGAATACCTAAACCGCCTTGACTGCGTTTTTTATAATGAGCATTTGCAAAGGTTTTAGGTACATATCTTCCGCAAAATATACAGCACTTATTATCTCTAAGCCATACTATTTCTTTTACTTTTTGTGAAATATCACAAGCATTACTTCTTTTACTCATTTTTTATCCCAACTTTCTAATAAACTATTTATTTCTTGTTGTGATTTTGTTTCTATATTAAACTGCTGACATTCTTGTACTATTAAATCGATTAATTTTGACATTTCAGCTGTGTTGTATGCACTAGAACCATAATATGTAACTACATTTGTAAAACCGTTCTAATTTGCTTTTCATTGTTTCTGTAATCCAACCTAGACCATTTTTACTCCATGCTTGTCTAAATCTTTCTACTGCTTCATTTTTTACAGGTACTACCTCATAACAACCTATGTTTTTTATTAAATCTCTGTATATGTCTTCTTTTGGTATTTTTAAATAGTCTTGCAGTTTCCCTAGAAGCACCCAACAATATGCGTTACTATCTAATGATCTTCTTTGTTTATGTTCTTTTATTTCAAATTTCTTTTCTTTGTCTTGCTCTAGTACCCAATTTATTACTTCTCTTTGTGTTCCTATCATTTGTAACACCTACTCATTTTCTTTTGCTAATTTATTATTACTTTTTAATGCATTTTCTATTGAAGTATAATCTTTAACATCTAATATTTTCGGTAAATTTCCTATTCTTGATTTCTTTACTATTGCTCTAGTTTCTTCTCCGTTTTTCTCTAATTGAATTACTACATCCATTAAATATTCAACTATATCTAAAGCATCATATGTAAGCCCTACAGGTTGCATTTTGCCATCTTTTGTGTCCCACATACTTTTTGCTCTTGCAACTAATATTAAGTTCATAGGAACATCTTTTAGTTGATTTAATACTGTTCTAGCTGTTTCCCTTCTGTATGCATACCATTTTGTTTTTTGCAATTGATTTAAGTCTCCTACTTTTTTTCCTATCATTTGTTCATATTTTTTTGCACTTACATCTTCAATACAATCTAATAAATCAGTTATAGGGTCTACTATTAATGTTTTTCTATCTGGATATTCTCCATTTAATATTTCTTCTATTAAATTTACTGTTAATACTGCTGAATTGCTTGCCCTACTATCAGTCTTGTCCACTTCTGCTTTATAAAAATCAAATTGTTCAGCATATAGTCTTGTACTGCCTTCTAAATCTATTACTATTGGATTTGGTGCAGATAGTGCAAATCTACTTTTTCCACTTCCGCTTTCTCCCCAAACCATGATTTTTAAATTAACATCATCTAATGTTGCTTTTTTTGCTAACATTTTAATTACCTCCATAATAATTATTTTTGTTATCTTTTAGATCTAAATAATCCATAACCACACCTACTTTATTCTTAAACTTGTATTTGTTGTTATAATGTTTGTTCCTTCTGGTATTTCTCCAGTTTCTTTAAAGTGATTCTTAATTGCTGTTTTATCTACTTTTACTGTTACTACTTCTTGTTTAAATTCTTCTGGTATTTTATTTTCATCTATAATTTCTACACTTGCTGGATTTTTTGCTATTGTTAAACTTCCTAATTCTGTTTCTATTTTTGTAATGTTGTTTTTATCCATACATTCTTTTACATATTCTTTAAACTTACTTACTTTATTTTCTAATGCCTTTCTTTGCTCTGAGATTCTTTTTTCTTCCACTTTCATTGCTTCAATAGTTAATTCTATATTTCTTGTATAACCAATTATATTTTGGCTTTTTTGTTGTAATAAGACTGTTAATTCTTCCTCTACTTTCTTTTTATCTTCTTCTGTCATTTCTTCTTGTTCCATTAATAATGGAAATGCATTTGTTATTTCATATAAACTTAAATTACTCATCTTCTTCCCTCCATATATCATCGTAGTAACATTCTTCATTTATTAATTCGAATATGTTACCTTCATTATCATTTTCAATAAATAATTCTTCTTCCATAATCTCTCCCTCTTGATTTCTCCTAAAATATTTGCTATACTATAAGAGAAATCATATGTTTATTTATACTTTTGTTTGAGTTATCTAAAACTTTGGTCGGTGCTAGATAGCTCATTTATTTTGTCTAAACAATTTTCTACTAATGCATTTATTATGATGTTTCTACGTTTGTTTTTTTCTTCTTCTGATATTCCTATGTTGTTTATTTCTTGTAAATTTAACAAATCTCTTACCATATTGTCTAAAAGGTTTATTGTTTCTTGAGTGTTGAATTTGTTTCTATTTAATTCCTTGTTTAAGTCTTGATTGATTTTACATACTGCTAAGTTTTCTTTCTTTAAGTTTTTATTTTTCTTTATTAATTTTGCTGTATCAAACATCTCTATTTCCTCCTTTCTTGTAAAATATTGTAATTTATGTTAAACTTCCACTATAGAAAGTGGGGTGTTGTTTGTATGGCTCTAGAAGATATTCTTCCAATAGTAGTTACTAGTTTTGCTCCAGCCGTTGTTGCTATAGCTAATAACATTTATCAGTATCACCTAAACAAACAGAACAATGAATTTCAAATTAAATTATCTGAGCAAGAAACATTAAATCAAATCAAGCTAAAAGAATTTGATTACTTGTGCAATGAAAGAACTAAAGCTGTAAATAAATATGTTGAAATTTTTTATGATTATCTTAGTAATCGCAATAAAGATAATCTTACAAAACTTAAATTATCAACTTCTAAAGTATTGCCATACGTTTCAGGTTATGCTCATGAATGTATAACTAATATTATTGGCGTTATTGATTCTCCTGTTGCTGTTTCAGATGAAGAACTCGAAACTCAATTACAAAGTTTTTTAAACGCTTTAATAAATGAAACAAGCATAAGTAAAAAGTAATATTAAGTAACAAGCATAAATCCAGGTCGTCTCTGGGTTTATTTTTTTATGCCAAAATACTAATTCAAGTATAAATATTATCGCTATTATTAATAATCCAATACTTTTTGGTATCTCAATTCCTTTAGGCATCGTTTTCTTCCCTCCTAATAAATAGTTCCTATCTATAAACTGTCATACAGTTTATTGCTACATCAAACATTGCTAGTTCTAATAAGAACCATATGCTTGTCCATACTACTGTTCTTCCTATAAATGCATATATTTTGTTTTTATCTAGTTTTCTTTTCATCTTTTGTTCCTCCTTTCTATCTTCTTTTACTTATAAACTCGTTCCAAGCTCTTCTTGTAACTCTTTTGGGCTTTGTGTAAGTCTGAACTGCTAAATCTTTGTTATTAAATAATTTTCTTACATTATTAATTGGTATATTTTCTTCCTTTGATATTTGTTCAGCAGTTAATAATTCATATGGGTCTTTCCTATTAGTTATAATCGTTTCTAGTTTTGAGTTTATTTCTTTTAAAAGCTCTTCCATATAATCACTTCCTCTCTTTTTTGTACCGTGTCGCATTATTTTTGATTACTTTTGTAATCATTATTGATAAAAAAAATATCGTCAAAATTACAGCCTAATGCTTTACATATATTTATAGCATTTTCTGGGCTAGGATTTCTTTCTCCCTTTAAAATTAAACTGATTTGAGTTTGAGAACAATTGGCTTTTTCTGCTAATTTTCTGTATGAATACCCGTTTTTGACAATCTGTTCTATTAGATCATCTATGTTTTTTACCAGTACTGTTCTATTTGCCACTTTTTACCCCTCCTTTAATTACTTTTGTCATCATTATATCACACCGATTACATTTGTCAATACTTTTTTAAAATTTTTTCAAAAAATATTTACAAATGTAATTATTTGTAGTAGAATATATTCAACGGAGGTAAACAAAATGTCTATGTCATTGTTAGAATTCGGACAATTCTTAAGAGATATAAGAGAAAAGCTTGGGTATAGCACGTATGATGTTAATAAACTTTGTGACATTTCCCCTAGCTATTTGTCTTTATTGGAAACAGGTAAAAGGAAACCTAGCGCAATTATATTAAAAAAAATAGCACCTATTTATAATCTTGATTATATTGATTTGTATGAAAAGGCTGGATATGTTGATTTAGCAGAAAGGGAACGATTAGAAGAACAACGAATTAACAATTATATTAACCTATTTGACATTACAACTACATCAATTCCAATCTTAGGTACAGTTAAAGCTGGTTATGATTATCTAGCACAAGAAAACTGGATTGGTTCTGTTGATATAGAAAAGTCAATTGTTGGAAACGGTAAAGATTATTTTGCTTTAAAAATTCATGGCGATAGTATGTCTCCTGTTCTTGTTGAAGATGATATAGTTCTCGTAAAAAAACAAGATGATTTTGAAAATGGCGATATAATTGTAGCAATTATAAATGGAGATGAAGCTACTATAAAAAAAGGAAAGAAAAGTGATACAAGCGTTCTATTACAACCTTTAAATACTAAATATGAACCACTAATATTTACTAAAGATGAAATGAAATCTATTCCTGTTAAAATAATAGGTATAGTAAAACAATTAAAAAGAGAGTTTTAATTTAGGAGGCGAATATATATGTTAAAAGATAAGAAAAATATTATCATTTTATCGCTATCAGTTCTTCTTATAGTATCAATAATTGTAATTCTAATTGTGGTTTTTGCTCCTAAAAAATTATCTTCAAAAAATATAGATGGTTCAAAGCTATCTTCTTTAGAATTATATGAAATGTTTAAAGAGGAAAACTATAAAATTAAGATAACTAATATTGATGGAACATTATATATTAATTTAGAAAACGAAAGCGAAGGAATCACTATTCAAAGAATACCTAATACCTTAACAGGTCCTATGATGACTTATGATGATGATAGTATTAATGATAAAATGGCTAATTTAATTGACTTGTCAAGAAATAATACAGAAGAAAAACAACAGCAATATAAAGCATATCAAAGTTGGTTAAAACATTATAACATTACTAAAACACAATTATCTGAAATGTTAGATGAATATTACACAAACCATAAAAATGAAACTGAATTTATTAATACAAAAGAATTATTAAATTCATTCAAATAAAAAAGAGAATTATGTTCCAAAGTTTGCGACACGGTACATAATTCTCAAACATAAACACTATTGAAAGTGATTATATTATATATAATATCAAATAATACTTTCATTTTCAATAGTAAATTTTAAATTTATTAAACAAATTGGAGGTATTATTTATTATGGAAAGAAAAAACAAGAAAACAAAATCTGTAGGAAATGGAGAAGGTTCACTATACTACAGTGAAACATTAAAATGTTGGATATTTCAATATGTATACAATGGAAAAAGAAAAACTCTAAAACAAAAGAAAAACGAACAAAGCAGAGAGTTTAAAAAGCGTGTAACAAAATTAAAAAGTAAATTAGATAATGGTAATTATGTTGAAGCCAATAAAGATACTTTATTAGTCATATTAGAAAGGTTTATAGAGCAAAAAAATAAGGATGGTATTACATCTGATAGAACCTATTTGAGAGATAAAGACACCCTAAATCAGATTAAAAAAACTTGTTCTGATTGGATTTATAAGCCTATTCAAAAAGTTACCGTAGAAGATATTGAAGACTCAAAAGAAGGTATAAGAAAATATTCAAATAGTACAATTCAAAAGATATGGATTTTTTTACGAAAAGGATTTAAAATAGCATATTCTAGAAGAAAGATATCATACAACATAATGGAAGATGAAACTCTTTCAAAACCAATTTCGGTAAAACCAACTAAAGTTATTACATCTTTGTCAAGAGAAGAAGAAAAAAAGCTAATTAAAATTTTGACTTCTACTGAACATAGATATAATGATATACTTTTATTACAACTATATACTGGAATGAGAATCGGTGAAGTTTTAGCTTTAACAAGAGATAGTATTGATTTTAAAAACAATACTCTTACAGTATCTAGAACCATCACAAGAAATATAAAGGATAAAGTTATATTAGGAGAGCATACAAAAACTTTTGATAAGAAAACTTATATCGATAAGGGGAAAAGAACTTTTCCTATGCAACCTAACGTAAAACAAATTATTAAAAAAATATATAATGCTAAGTTAACTAATATAAATGATTTATTATTTTGGGATTATGAAAAGAATTTTTTTATAACAGATGGTGAAGTCAACTCATACTTATCTAGGCTAAATATCAAATATGATATATTAAAATCAAAAGAAGAAACTTTATCTACACATAGATTAAGGCATACTTTTATTACAAGATGTCAAGAAAATGGATTAAGTTTACCTGTTATTCAAAAATTAGTTGGACATATTAAAGGAAGCAAAATAACTAATAATATTTATACAGATGTTTCTCTTGATTTTATTACTCAAGAAATGAAAAAAATGCAATAATCAAACTCTACTGCATTGCTACTGCATTACTCTAAGAATTAAAAACCATATAAAATATTGATTTTTCAATACTTACATGGTTTTTCCTTTTGGTGTGCCCAGAGGGACTCGAACCCCCATCGGCCGCTTAGGAGGCGACTGCTCTATCCTGCTGAGCTATAAGCACATACATTACTTATTTAATATACTATGATTTATGAAAAAAGTCAAACATCATTTGCAAAAATCACACTTTTGTTATATAATCCAAAAAGATTTTTACTACGGAAAGGAATGATTATTAAGATGTCTAAACAAACAGAATTAATACCTAAATTTAATAATTTTAGAGATTTACTTGAAAATTCAATTAAAAGTTACGGAGATAATATTGCTTATAAATACAAAAAAAACATCAATAAAAAACCTGTTGAATATGTTGAAAAAACATATGAAAATGTTGGAGAAGATGTAAAAGCATTATCAGAAGCTTTTTTAAATTATGAAAAACCAATTAAGAGAATAGCCTTAATTGGTAATAATAGGTATGAATGGGTTATAAGTTATTTTGCCACTGTATGTAGCGGAATGGTTATTGCTCCAATGGATAAAATGCTACCAGAAAATGAAATTATTTCACTTATAGAAAGAAGTGGAGTTGATGTTGCTATTTTTGATAAAAAATATTTAGATACATTTAAGAAATTAAAAAATAGTAATTCAAATCAATTACATACTCTAATTTGTATGGATAATATAAAAGATAAAGATATAATAAAATTTGAAGAAATATTAGAAGAAGGTAGGAAATTTAGAGAAAGTAATTCTAATAAAATAAAAAAATACGAAGATATTACTGTTGATTATAATGCTATGTCAATAATGTTATTTACATCTGGAACAACAGATTTATCAAAAATAGTAATGCTTTCACAAAAAAATATATGTAATAATGTATATGGATATCAAAATCATTTTAAAATGTTACCAACAGATACCTTGCTTTCTTTTTTACCAATTCATCATACTTTTGAAAGTAGCATAACTATTATATATGGATTCTATTGTGGCGCTACTGTAGCATTTTGTGATGGTTTAAGATATATAGCAGATAATTTAAAAGAATATCATGTAAGTATATTTGTTGCAGTTCCTTTAGTATTAGAAACTATGTATAAAAAAATCAATAAAGGAATTAAAGAGCAAGGTAAAGAAAAACTAATAAATACTATGATTAAAGTATCTAATGGTCTTCTTAAGATGCATATTGATGTTAGAAAAAAAATATTTAAAGCAATTATTGATAAATTTGGTGGTAAATTAAGAATCATTCTTTATGGGGGAGCTGCATTAGATAAAGATACAATTGTTGGATTTAATAATTTTGGAGTAGATTCAATTCAAGGATATGGTTTAACAGAAACATCTCCTGTATTAGTTGCAGAAAGTGAAACAAAACATAAACCTGGTTCTGCTGGTTATCCACTTGATGAAGTAGAATTAAAAATTTTTGAACCTGATAAAGATGGTGTTGGTGAAATACTTGCAAAAGGTCCAAATATTATGCTTGGATATTATAATGATGAAGAAAAAACTAAAGATGCTTTTGAAGATGGTTGGTTTAGAACAGGAGATTACGGATATATAGATAATGAAGGATTTTTATTTATTACAGGTAGAAAAAAAGATATCATAGTTTTAAGAAATGGTAAAAATATCTACCCTCAAGAATTAGAGTTTTTAATTAATAAATTAGATTATGTACAAGAAAGTATGGTATATTCTAGAGAAGCTTCAAAAACAGATACTCTTCTTGCTGCAAAAATAGTTTATGATAAAGAAATAATGGAAAAGAATTTTCCTGATAAATCTGTAAATGACTATAAAAACATAATATGGAATGATATAAAAGAAATTAATAAAAATTTAGCAGATTATAAACATATTAAGAAAATTACAATTACTGATGTGCCTATGGAAAAAACTACTACTCAAAAGATTAAGAGATATCAAGAAATAAAGAAAACAGATATATGAATTTTAAAAATAAATAATTAAGATATTTCAAAAATCCCAATTATTTAATTTTTTGATATATTTACTGTTTTTTAAAATTTAATTTGAAAGGAACAAAAAAATGCAACGTATTTTGAGCCATATGAGGAAGGCAATTGAAGAATATAATATGATAGAAGAAAATGATAAAATTGCAGTTTGTTTATCTGGTGGTAAAGATTCTATTACAATGCTTTATGCTTTTAAAGCATTGCAAAGGTTTTATCCTAAAAAATTTGAAATAATTGCAATTAGCATTGATCCTGGTTTTGAATTTTTTAATACAGATTTATTACAAAAACATTGTGATGATGTTGGCATTCCTTTATTTGTTGGAAAAAGTAATGCTAGAGAAATTGTTTTTGATATTAGAAAAGAAAAAAATCCATGTTCGTTATGTGCAAACCTACGTAGGGGCATTATAAATTCTATAGCAATTGAACAAGGATGTAATAAAATTGCCTTAGGTCACAATGAAGATGATGTTTTAGAAACATTTTTACTAAATTTATTTTATACAGGAAGTATAGGAACATTTGCCCCTGTAA
The DNA here is from genome assembly GCA_036307105.1 of Clostridia bacterium. Classification (GTDB taxonomy): domain Bacteria; phylum Bacillota; class Clostridia; order TANB77; family CAG-508; genus CAG-269. The sequence goes on from JAXJYD010000009.1 coordinate 57,628, forward strand.
GCTATATGGATAGAACAAAAATAACACTAATTAGACCTCTAATTTATACATCTGAGAAGGAAACTAAACGATTTGTAAGAAAAAATAATCTAGAAGTTATGGCTAAAGTCTGCCCAATGGATCGGAACGTCTAAAAGAGAAGATATGAAGCAATTTATTTTTAATATGTCTAAAAATATTCCAATGATTCGTGCTAATTTATTTGGTGCAATAAGAAGAAATATTGATGGGTGGAAATTTCAAAAACCAGAGAATTAAAAATCTCTGGTCTTTTTTCATAATATGGGTATAAAGGCACTGTCTCCAATTCCCCATTTCTACTGTTCCATTTTATTTAGCATAGCTTGTTTTAATTCATCTAATTTTATTTTAGCATCCTCATTAGATGTTCCTTTAATTCCGAAATAAACCTTTATTTTTGGTTCTGTTCCAGATGGACGTATACAACACCAACTATTATTTTCTAGTTCATAGTATAAAACATTTGATTTTGGTAGTCCTGTTTCTGTTATTTTTCCTGTTTTTAAGTCTTTCTTTATATTATTTTCAATATCTCTAAATGATAAAACCCTATAGTCTCCTATTTTGCTAATCTCTGTATTTCTCATTTTATCCATCATTTCTTTTATTTTTTTTGCTCCATCTGCTCCTTCTAGTGTGATAGAAACTTGACTTTCTTTATAATATCCATATTTTTCGAATATATCTTGCATTGCTTCCCATAATGTCTTTCCTTTAGATTTATAGTAGCTTGCTGCTTCACAAAGTGACATTACCGCTGCTATTCCATCTTTATCCCTAGCATAATCTCCAATTAAACAACCATAACTTTCTTCAAAACCAAATAAGTATGTTTTATCTTTTTTTGTTTCTGCTTCTTTCATAACTGCACCAATATATTTAAATCCAGTTAAAACTTCTACACATTCCAAATTGTAATTATTTGCAATTGCCTTAGCTAATTCTGATGAAACTATTGTTGTAACAATCATTCCATTTTTAGGCAATATTCCTTTTTCTTTCATTTGAGATATTCTGTAATCTGCAATTAAAAGACCTGACATATTTCCTGTATATTCCATATATTCTCCAGTTTTATCATCTTTTGAATATATACCTAGTCTATCTGCATCTGGATCTGTAGCTAAAACCAAATCAGCATCTTTTTCTTTTGCTAAATCTAATGCCATTTTAAATGCGTTTTTATCTTCAGGATTTGGATAAGCTACAGTTGGGAAATCTCCATCTGGTTCTGCTTGTTCTGGTACAACATATACATTTTTAAAACCAATTTCATTTAATAATCTTTTTGCTACTGTATTTCCAGTTCCATGAAATGGTGTATAAACTATTTTTAAATCTTTTCCTACTTGTTCTATAATTTCAGGATTTAAAATGGATTTTTTTAATACATCTAAATATTTATCATCAATTTCTTTTCCTAAAGTGTTAAATAATCCTTTATTCTTAGCCTCTTCTTCTGAAATTGTTTTTATTTCACTAAAGCTTTCGATATTTCTTACTTTTTCAATTATTTGTTTATCAACAGGTGAGATTATTTGTGCTCCATCATCCCAATAAACCTTATATCCATTGTATTTAGCAGGATTATGACTAGCTGTAATCATAACCCCTGCAGTACATCCTAAATTTCTAACTGCAAAAGATAATTCTGGAACAGGTCTTAAATTTTCAAATAAATATGTTTTTATTCCATTTGCATTTAATATTAAAGCAGTTTGCATAGCAAATTCTTTTGAATTATTTCTAGAATCATAGCTAATTGCTACGCCCTTACTTTCAGTTCCTTTTTCTAGAATATAATTTGCTAAACCTTGAGTTGCTTTTCCTACTGTATATTTATTCATTCTATTTGTCCCAGCTCCCATAACACCTCTTAATCCTGCTGTACCAAATTCTAATTCCTTATAAAATCTATCCTCTATTTCTTTTTCATCATCCTTTATTGCAATTAACTCTTTTTTGGTTTCTTCATCAAATTCTGGACTTTCACACCATTTCTTATATTCTTGCATATAATCATCCATAATTCTTCCCTCCTAATTCATTATTTTTAACAATTTTATCATATAATAGTTTTACAGTAAATAAAAATATAAAAAATGCGTATTAAAATTTATTCTACGCATTTTCTAAATATTAATTATTTTAACTTATAAAATTTTTCATATAAAGCTCTTGCTGTACTTGGGCAATCAACTCCTGCTGAATCTGCATTTTTTACTGGTGCAAATTCTTCATCTCTTTTAACTCTTAATACTGCCATTTCATCAACTTCACCAAAAGCATCAAATAAAAAAGCTTCGAATTTATATGCATTTGGTGAATCTGGAGTTATAAGATTTCCATCTTTATCTATGTATTTTGCTTTTTTATATGCTACATGGTAAGGTAATGGATTTGCTCCCATTCTTTCTATCGCATCTACACTAAATAAATTACATAAAATATGAGATTCTCCATATAATAATTCACCATTTTCGTCTGTAGCATCTGCCATTTCATCTGTTATTTCTGTATATTCGATTACATTAGGCTTACCATTTCTTTTACAAAATACTCCTACTTTTTCTTTTGGATTTGCTTTTACAACAGATTTACATGCAACTGTTACTTTTTTATCAATAGCAACTCCCATAAGTACAGGATCAACCATTTTAACTAAACAGTTATCTACTCCACCAATAAAAACCCATTCGATATCCATTTCCTTCATTTTCTTAGTCATTCCGCTTTTTACAAGTGCTTCGTAAATTCCACCATGTCCATCAGCAGCTAATTTTATTAATCCATCTTCTCCAATTAGTATTTTTCCTTCAGTATCCATCATTGGAAGTTCACCTTGAATAAAGAAAAAAATATTTTTATCTTTTTGATATCCAAAATATTTATTTTTTTCAAAGAATTCAACTGTAGCTTTATTATTTTCCTTACTTGTCATTATAAACCATGGAATAGTAACTCCATATTTTTTCCCCTCTTCTTTTAAGGAATCACATAATAATTCAAATAAAGATTTATGAGAATCAAGTCCTATATCATATGTGCCTTTTGGTCCATCATGTCCAAGTCTTGTTCCTTGCCCTCCTGCCATTGTTACAGCAGCAAGTTTTCCTTCTTTAATTGCTTTTTTTCCTATATTTTCATAATATTTATATTCATCTTTTAATTTATATTTATCTAAATAATCAATTGGAGTTATTTCATCGCTTGATTCTTCTTTTTGATTTTTTGTTTTTTTATATAAGCTATCCATTAGTTCAAAATTTATCTTTTGAATTTCATCAAGTAATTTTTCCTTTTTATTTTCCTCAAGCTCTTCATAATGATTTAATAAATGTTCTTGCTTATATTTTTTTAAAGTTGCTTTTATTTTATCTATATCATTATCCATATATCTCTTCCTTTCTTCTTTTTGTATAGATAGATTTAGTTATATAATATTTTATTAAAAAAAGCAACTATTTATTTAATTTTCTCCAATTTTTTTTGCCATTTGTTGATAAAACTTCAGTATAATTAGTTGTTATCTCATCTATTTTTTCTGATATTTCCTCTAAATTATAACAATCAATCACTTGTGTATCATAATTTTTATCAATCCATTTTTCAATATTTTTGTTTATATTTTTTATATAATTTTCATTTCCTTTTATAAATATAACCATATTTTTTTTATTATCTATATTTTTATTAATTATTTTAAATTTTTTAAAATCATCGTCTTTCCAATTTAAATTTAATATTTTTTCTTTTTTATCATTATTTAAATTAATATTAGAAACTAATTTATTTATTGTATTTTCTAAATTATTTTCTGTTAAAATTATAACCTCTTTATTCTCTTCTATTTTTTTACTTATATAAGGCAAACTTATCATTTCAAAATGATAATCGCTAGTATAAAAAGAACATATTTTATCTTTTGTTTTTTGATTTTTATTCATTAAAAATCCATCCCTTCAAATCTACTAAAATATACGGAAAGCATATCTTCGTTATTTTGTTTACTGGTAAATTTTACCATTTCTTTACAAATATGTCAATAATATTTCAAATAAAATTCATCGACATTTTTCGTACTTGTTACAATTCACACTCAAATAGGATTTAATTCTGAAAGTATGTATACTTTAATTAAGAACACATAACAAAAAATATCTTATTTCAAAATTGTATAATATTTTTTAAATTGGAAATAATTTAATTAAAGAAATTTTTAACAATTTTAACTTTTGGAGGTAACTTATGAAAAAAATATTTAATTTTTTAAAAAATTCAAAAATAAAAATGATTTTTATTTTATCGTTTTTACTCTTCATATATATAAGTATATGTGCTCTGTCTTATGCTAGTAATATAACTACTGATATTTCAAATTCAGTCTTTAGATTACATGTAATTGCAAATAGCAATAGCAAAGAAGATCAAGACTTAAAATATAAGGTTCGTGATAGTTTAATTAAATATATGAATGATATTTGTTCAAATTGTAAAACAAAACAAGAAGCAATAGAATTAGTAACTAAATATCAAAACAACTTTAAACAAATATCGTTAGATACCATTCAAAATGAAGGCTACAATTATGATGTTAATATAAATATTGGTAATTTTGAATTTCCAACAAAACAATATGGAGATATTTCTTTCCCCGCAGGATATTATGACGCTTTGAAGGTAGAAATTGGAGAGGCTAAAGGCCATAACTGGTGGTGCGTTATGTTTCCTCCTCTTTGTTTTGTTGATATTACTTCTGGAATTATACCAGAAGAATCAAAAGAAAACCTACAAAATAACATGACCGAAGAAGAATATGCCTTGATTTCAGATGATTCAAGCCCTGATATTAAATTCAAGTTTAAAATATTAGAATTTTTTAATCAAAATGGTCTAATTACAGCAAAAAAATAGTTGCAATCCTTTAAACTTTATGTTATATTTAGTTAGTAATAGAGTGTTTAGCTTAATACACTCTATTTTGTATTTTAAAAATTTTTATTATTTAAATTTATAAAAAATTAAACTCCAAATAATTTGTGGTCTTTTATTTTTAACTATAAGTTCAAATAATATTATGTATATAATCTAGGGGGTATTTTAATTGGAAAAATTAGTAGTTAAAGGTCCTACTCCTTTAAAAGGTGAAGTTATAATAAATGGAGCAAAAAATGCAGCAGTTGCACTTTTACCTGCAGCACTTTTAGTAGATGGCTGTTGCACAATTGAGAATTTACCTAATATAAGTGATATAAAAATATCTTGCAAAATTTTAGAAAAATTAGGTGCAAAAATCACTTGGAATAATAAAAATAGTGTAACTATAGATTCTACAAATATCACTACAACACATGCGCCATTAGATTTGACAAGCAAATTTAGAGCATCTTATTATATAATTGGTGCAATGCTTGGTAGAATGGGTGAAATTGAAGTTGGTATGCCTGGTGGTTGCAAATTAGGAGCTAGACCTATTGACCAACACATTAAAGGATTTGAATTATTAGGAGCAAATATTACTGTAGAAAAAGGAACCATTTATGCAAAGTCAAAAAAATTAAAAGGTTCACCTATTTATATGGATATTGTATCTGTTGGAGCTACAATTAATGTAATGCTTGCAAGTGTATTAGCTAAAGGCACTACTATTATAGATAACGCAGCAAAAGAACCTCATATTGTTGATGTTGCCAATTTTTTAAATACCATGGGGGCAGATATTAGAGGAGCTGGAACAGATGTAATAAAGATTAATGGTGTAGAAAAATTACATGGTGGAGCTACATATTCTGTTGTACCAGATCAAATTGAAGCAGGAACCTTCATGCTTGCAGCCATAGCAACAAAAGGTGATATTACTTTAAAAAATTGTATTACAAAACACTTAGAATCAATTACTGCAAAAATATTAGAAGTTGGTGGAAATGTAGAAGATAACGGTGATAGTATAAGAGTTTGGTGTAATAAAAGACCAGGAAAAGCAAATATAAAAACCCTACCATACCCAGGATTTCCAACTGACTTACAACCTCAAATGGGAGTTGTTTTATCTCTAGCTAATGGTACAAGTACTATTACAGAAAGTATCTGGGACTCAAGATTCCAGTATACAGATGAATTAAACAAAATGGGGGCACAAATTACTGCTCAAGGAAAAATAGCATTTTTTGAAGGTGTAAAGAAATTATATGGAGCACCCGTATACTCTACAGATTTAAGAGCTGGTGCAGCTTTAGTAATTGCTGGTACAGCTGCTGAAGGTGTAACTGAAATTTATAACCTAGAACATATTGATCGAGGTTATGAAAATATAGAAGAAAAATTCAGAAAACTTGGAGCAAATATTGAAAGAGTAAAAGAATAAACATTAATAACTAAAGAAAGAAGATTAATTATGCTAAATTTTTGTAGTTTATATAGTGGAAGCAGTGGAAATAGTCTTTTTGTAGAATCTAAAAACACTAAGTTATTAGTTGATGCTGGTGTTAGCTGTAAAAAAATTGAAACTGCTTTAAATGATATTAATATTGATCCATCATCTCTAGATGGAATATTAGTAACACATGAACATACAGATCATGTACAAGGCTTAAGTACGCTTTCTAAAAAATTTGATTTACCTGTATTTGTAAATCAAAAAACCTTAGATGCAATGCCAAAACAGAAGGACAAACTATCTGATAGTAATGTTAAAATATTTAATATTAATGAAAATTTTGAAATAGGAGATTTAAAGATTCATCCATTCTCTATTCCCCATGATGCTGCTAATCCTTGTGGTTTTAACATATATAAGGATAATAAAAAAATCAGTATTGCAACAGATATTGGTCATATGACAAATGATATATTAAAAAATTTAGAAGAAAGTCTATTCATTTTGCTAGAATCTAATTACGATCCAGCAGTCCTTAGATGTTCTGCATATCCATTTAACTTAAAATCTAGAATTGCTGGGCCTATTGGACATTTATCAAATGAAATTGCTGGAAAAACAATTTCACATTTATTAAAAACAGGCTTAAAATCTGCAATGCTTGGACATCTGAGTAAAGAAAGCAATTTCCCTGAACTTGCATATCAAACAGTTTTAAATGAATTAATTTTAAATAATTATGATGAAAATAACTTTTCTCTTGATGTTGCTTCTAGAGATAAACATAGTAAATTAATTGAGTTATAATTACAAAAAAATATTACTATTATGAAAACAATCAAAAATTAATTACAAAACTTTAAAACTTCTAGGAGGAAAAATGTTAAGTATTAATATAATTTGTGTTGGAAAAATAAAAGAAAAATATTTAAAAGATGCTACTGAAGAATATACTAAAAGATTGTCAAAGTATTGTAAGTTAAATATTATTGAACTTACTGATGAAAAAATACCAGATAAATTGTATTCTAAATTAGAACAGGAAATAAAAACAAAAGAATGCACTAATATTATGAACCATATAAAAAAAGATTCTTATGTAGTTGCATTGGACTTAAGTGGAATAGAATATACTTCTGAAGAATTTTCTAAACAATTAGAAAAACTATCTATGAAAACTAGTCATATAACCTTTATAATCGGTGGGTCTCTTGGATTAACAGATAATTTATTAAAAGAATGTAATTCAAAAATCTGTTTTTCCAAAATGACTTTTCCACATCAATTAATACGTGTTTTTCTATTAGAACAAATCTTTAGAGCTTTTAAAATACAAAATGGTGAAACTTATCATAGGTAAGTTTTGTTTTTTCATATTATATATTTAATTCACTATTGTCATTGACGTAATTTTTTAGGATTTATATCATAAAATTGCAAACTATAACACTTGTAATTATCCCTACTATATCAGCACATAATGCTGCTAATAAAATGTATCTTGTTTTTTTCACTTTTATGCTACTTGTATATATAGCAATTGTATATATAGTAGTTTCTGTTGACCCCATAACTGTAGAAGCAATTTTTCCTAATTTGCTATCTACACCATAATTATTCATAATATCTGTAGCAATTGCTATGGAACTACTTCCTGATATAGGTCTTAGTATTGCAAGTGGCATTAATTCACTAGGAAAATGAATTATGTTTAAAATTGGACCAACAATATAATTAATTAAATCTAAAATTCCTGAACTTCTTAATGCTCCAATTGCTACAAATAATCCTACTAGTGTTGGAAAAATATTTAACGTAATTTTTATTCCTTCTTTTGCTCCTTCTAAGAAATTATCAAATATATTATTTCTTTCTTTCATACTACATATTACTATAGTTAAAATAATCATCGGCATTGCTAAATTTGAAATAAAAAATATTAATTTCATTTTTAACATGTTCTCCTTTTTTCATTTTGTAACTTTAATTAGAATTTTTGTAACAATTATTCCGGTAATAGCAGCAAATAATGTTGCAATCCATACTGGAAAAACTATTGAAGTTACATTTTCTGAACCTAATGAGTTCCTAATCGCAATGACTGTAGTAGGTATTATTTGTATAGATGCCGTATTTATTACTATAAACATCATCATTGAATCAGTCAATTTTTCTTTATCTTCATTTTCTTTATTCATAGATTCCATTGCTTTTAATCCTAGTGGTGTTGCTGCATTTCCTAGCCCTAAAATATTTGCAATCATATTCATAGATATCTCTTTTTGAATTTTTCTATTGTTTTTTAATTCTGGAAATAATAATTTTATAAGCGGTTTTAATATATTACCTAGAGTATCAATTATTCTTGTATTATTAGCTATTTTCATAATTCCACTCCATAAGCACATAGTTCCCAATAAATTAATCGTTAAATTTATTGCACTCTCTGTACTTTCAAAAATTGAAGAATTTAACTTTTCTAAATTTCCAGAAAAAATAGCAAAAGAAAAAGATATTATTATAAAAATTGGCCAAACTATATTTAACAAAATAATCACCTATAAATTTTATTCTAATATTTTACTTTTTATTACAATTTAATTGACCTTAAGCCTCATTTATGATATATTAGTCGTGTAAATAAAGGATTGTTAAAATATAAACTTTTAAGGAGGATTTGAATTATGAAATCAACAGGAATCATAAGAAGAATGGATGAACTAGGACGAGTTGTTATCCCTATAGAAATAAGAAATCAATTTGATATTGTAGAAAAAGATCCAATGGAGATTTATGTGGACGGTTCTTCAATAGTGTTAAAAAAATTTGAACCTAATTGCATTTTTTGTGGCAACACAAAAAATTTATTAGAATATAAAGATAAATTAATTTGTGAAAAATGTTTAAAAAAAATTGGTAATTTATCGCAAGAAAAGTAAATAAATCCCCAAAATCTGGGGATTGTTTTTGTATTAATATTTTTTCATTATTATCAATATTATTTATTTAATAAAATATTTATAAATATCATTTTTACTTACATTTCTATCTTTTGCAATTTTTTTAATAATTTCTTTTTTATCTAATCCTTTATTCTTATAATAATCAAAATGTTCTTCTAAAGTCAACTTGTTAAAATGGTTTTCTTCAGTATTATTTTTATTTTTTTCAATAATTATTATCATCTCCCCCTTTAGATTACCAGCAATATTTAAAATTTCTTCTACTGTTCCTCTAATATACTCTTCATGAATTTTTGTAATTTCTCTTGCTATTACTATTTTTCTCTTTTCTAATATGTTTTTTAAATCATTTAGAGTATTTTTTAATTTATGAGGTGCTTCATATAAGATAATAGTTTTATTAGATTTTCTTATTTCTTCTAATTTATTTCTTCTATTTTTCTTATTTAATGGTAAAAATCCTAAAAAGATAAATTCTTCAGTGTCTATTCCTGAGACAATAAGAGCATTAATCATTGCACATGCTCCTGGAATTGGAACAACTATTATATTTTCATCTATACATTTTTTAATTATTATTTCCCCAGGATCACATATGCCTGGAGTACCAGCATCTGAAACGACCGCTACATTTTTACCTTCTTTTAATTCTTTTATTAATCCATCTACTCTTATTTCTTCATTATGTCTGTGGTAGCTTATCATAGGTTTTGATATATTTAAATGATTTAATAATTTTAAAGTATGTCTTGTATCTTCTGCAGCAATTAAATCTACATTTTCTAATACTCTAATAGCTCTTAAAGTAATATCTTCTAAATTGCCTATTGGTGTTGCTACAATATATAAAATTCCATATTCTTTAACTTGCATTTCATAACTCCTTAAATCTATTTTTTTCTATTTTATTCTTTTTTTATCTATTTTTTTCGAATTTATTCTAATTTTTTTCTATAAATATTTATATTTATTATTTATTGTTTTTTAATATTTTAATTATATTATTATTTTCTTTTTTTTCAGTATTTATTATTATAAATTCCTAAAATTTCATCTGTGTAATTCCCATTATTATCATAAATATATAGATTTTTTTCTATTAATAAAAATGGTTTTGCATTTTTTATTCCTTTAATTAAAATTAATTTTGGTTCTTTATTTATATTTGAATATACCATTTTTAAAATTTTAGGTTCAATTTTATTTTTTCTCATTAAACTAAAAATATCTACTAATCTTTCTGGTCTATGAACCATATATAATTCGCCTTTATCTTTTAACAAATCACTTGATACCTTAATAAAATCTTCTAGAGTAGCTGTAATTTCATGCCTTGAGATTGTTTTCTTTTCATTTTCATTTATAATTCCTGTTTCTTTTTTCTTATATGGAGGGTTTGTAACTATAACATCAAAACTTTGCTTTTCATATATATTTTTTAAATTTTTTATATTCTCATTAACTACTTTAAATTTATTTTCTAGGTTATTTAATTTACTACTTCTATTAGCCATTTGAGCAACTTCTTCTTGAATCTCTACACCGATAATATTATTTAGATAAGTTTTTCCACATAATAAAATAGAAATAATTCCTGTACCTGTTCCTAAATCTAAAACATTTGCACCTTTTTTTAAATTTTTTGCAAAGTCTGCTAAAAGTACACTATCTATTCCAAAACAAAATCCTTCCTTATTTTGTATTATTTTTAAGTTTTTAAATTCTAAATCATCTATTCTTTCATTTTCTTTTAATTCAATTTCCATATTTCCTCTTTTTTGTTTTTATTATAATTATAATTTTTTTAATTTTTAATTATTTTTTTAATGTCTAAAAATTTAGCTAACTATTTTTTTATAGTTTTTTCTCAACACTTTTTATTTTTCACATATTATATAATAAAAAGCAAAAATTTGCAAAAATCAAGGTGTTGTCTTATGCATTTTAATTTAAATAGTAAAAGAGGCGATAAAAAATCACCTCAAAAAAATTCTTTTGATTTTAAAAAATATATGAAAAATACTTTTAACTCATTAAATGATGTTGAATATTTTTTAAATAATTTTCAAAAATTAAAATACTTTTTAAAAATATATAAATTATTTAAATAATTTTATATATTAAATATAAATCTTCACCTTATAAAGCAATAATATATTTTACATTTTTACTATATTAGGCAATTATGTGGTTTTCTCTTTTTATTTTTAATAATTCCGTTTTGTTTATTTCTAATATTTCTTCTATAGTCTTGTCATCTATCTTACTTTTTATTAAATTTAAAATTAATTTATTCATTCTGTTATTAATATTGGCTTCTTTTTCTTTTACTTCATTTTCTTTTTCTTTTACTTCATTTTCTTTTTCTTTTACTTCATTTTTCATTTCATTTACTCTATTTTCTTCTGCTTTTACTTCATTTTTCATTTCATTTACTCTATTTTCTTCTGCTTTTACTTCATTTTTCATTTCATTTACTCTATTTTCTTCTGCTTTTACTTCATTTTTCATTTTATTTACTCTATCTTCTTCCACTTTTACCTTTAATAATAACTCATCAATATAATCTCTTACCATTTCAACAAAATTCATTCTACTCTCTCCTCCTTCTAATTTTCTTACTATAATTTCATTATATTTCTTAGTATCTATTTTATCATTAACTATATAATTAATAACCCTTCTTAAAAAATAAATCTGTTTTTTATTTAAATCATTATTTAAAATCTCTAATAGGTTTTCTTCGAATTCTTTTATAGTTGTAGCTTTTTCTAATAGCATTACTTTCTCTAATAAATTATTACTTTCTAATAATTCTTTATCAGAATATTTATTTATATCTATTACTTCGAATTGTGCAAATAATCTATTAGTAACCCCCTTTAGCTTTCTTTGCTTGTTAGTAATATACTTTTCTACATTCCAATTTTGATTTCCAGTATATATTACAAATGAATATACCGCTGGTATTTTATAATCTTTAGTATTTAATCTTGTTCTATCTATTGCACTATCTATAATTTCCATATTGTACTTTAAGATTCTATATGGCATTGCATAATCTATTTTAGATTGATGTTCAATTAGAAAAAATATATCTTCATCTACTTTTTTATATATAATATCGCTTTCAATATTAAAAAAATCTTGTGTTATAAATTTTCTATTATATCTTTCTATATCTTCTGCTTTTAACTCATTTATTGTATTTTTAATTTTTAAATTTTTATTTAAAAATTCTATTGCTTCATTTTTATCATCTAAAATTTCTTTAAATATTTTATCATGTGGTTGATGTAATTCTTTTTTCTCAAATCTATATTTTTGTTTTTTGTCGTTTAGTATAAATAAAAATGAATTTTTATCTTTTAATTTTAATAAATAATAAATATAATCATTATATGTAAATGGTCTCATCATTTTCTCCTTTAATTAAATTATAGTATATTTTGATTTTGTTGTCAATTTCAACTTTTTAGTAAAATTATTAATATAAATTTTATTTTTCTCATTTTCTTTATTTTTCTTTTATTATCACCTGATTTCTTTTTTTAGAAATTTTTAATTTTAGATTTAAATTTTGAATAAAATTATTTGATTTAAAATTTTAGAATAAAAACACAGAATACAATTTTTGATTTGTAAATCTTTAACAGTATACAACAATTTCCATTTATTGTCAATAGGATTATATACAAATAAAGCGGGTATTTATATTTTATTAACTTTAAATACCCTCATATTTGTTGTTAATTATTGTTCTTCAAACTATATATTTCGTTAAATTCATCATTTTCATTTCCATTTATTAAAATTTTAACACTATTAATTTCTGTTAGTTGAGTTAATGTATTCACTAGACTATTAATTAAATTTTCTTTCCCATTTTCTTCTGCTTTATTATAATTTAATAGCTCAGATGAAAAATCTAAAACAACGCAATCATTATCCATATAACTTTTATTTAATTTTGTATTTTCAGAAATTATTCTTTCTTCTTTTTCGTTCTTAGGTCCATCAATTAATAATTGCACTAACTTATCACATGGATCGTTTATTATTTCTTTAATATCAATTAACCTTGCTTCTGGTACTAATTCTTTGGTTTCTTTTGATTGAAAATATAAACTTACAATTGTTTGTCTTAGTTGATCTTCAGATATTTCTTCTTGTGGTGTATATTCAGCTGTAATATTTTCTTCCTCTTTTTTATTTTTTACAATTTTTATTGCATAATATCCCCCTATCAATAAAATAATTAATAAACTACTAAATATAATAACAATTTTTTTATTTTTCATTTATACAGACTCTCCCTTCTCAAGGTACAACTTAGTTTGTAAAAGTTATCTACTTTTTTCAAACCTTTCTCCTTGAAATTTATTATTTACAATAAATAATATTATTTGTTTGTCCAAAATATTACTTGTATCTTCAAATTTTTTCCATTTGACAAAAAGCCATTTTCCATATAAAATTAAGGGTGTTGAAGTATAAAAAATATAAGAAAGAATTTGGATATAAATAACTATTAAAATTAATTTATATTCTTATTCTATATGGTACATTAATAGCCATATATACCTTATGAAAGGATTGAAAAATATGAATGGAATATTACATGTTGGCCTTGATGTAGGTTCAACAACAGTTAAAATTATTGTAATGGATAAAAATAAAAATACAATATATAAAAACTATCAAAGACACTTTTCAGACACAAAAAATACTGTTTGTAAAGTATTAGAAGAATTACTTCTAAAATACCCTTCAAATACATTTACTATTGCACTTACCGGTTCTGGAGCAATGTCGGCTGCAAAGTTTTTAGGTGTAGATTTTATTCAAGAGGTTGTTTCTTGTAAAAGAGCTGTAGAAAAATACATACCCAAAACAGATGTAGTGATTGAGCTTGGTGGTGAAGATGCAAAAATAATTTATTTTGACCAATCTATTGAACAACGTATGAATGGTACTTGTGCAGGTGGAACTGGTGCATTTTTAGATCAAATGGCTTCACTTTTACATACAGATACAAATGGTTTAAATGACTTAGCTAAAAACTATAAAACAATTTATCCTATTGCTTCTCGTTGTGGTGTTTTTGCTAAAACTGATATACAACCTTTAATAAATGAAGGTGCAGCAAAAGAAGATATTGCTGCATCTATATTCCAAGCAGTTGTTAATCAAACAATTAGTGGTTTAGCTTGTGGTAGACCGATTAGAGGAAATGTAGCATTCCTAGGAGGTCCATTAAATTATTTGTCTGAATTACGTGTTAGATTTATAGAAACTTTGAATTTGAAAGATGATGAAATTATTGTACCAGAAGAAGCCCATCTTTTAGTTGCAAAAGGTGCTGCCTTAGATTCTATAAACTCTGAAGAGATAACTCCTGATGAGTTAGCTAAAAAAATTGAAACTTTAAAACAATCTCATGATAATACAACTCAGCCTTTAGATCCTTTGTTTAAAAATGAGGATGAATATATAAAATTTAAAGAAAGACATGATAAAGATAAAGTTACAAAAAAAGATTTAAAAGATTTTGAAGGAGACTGTTTTTTGGGTATTGATGCTGGTTCCACAACAACAAAACTTGTATTAATAGATAATGAGGGGGATTTATTGTACTCTTTATATGGAAGTAATGAAGGTAATCCACTAAAAAGCGTTATGAATATGCTTAAGAAAATGTATGAAGAACTTCCTAAAAAAGCAATATTAAGATTTAGTGGAGTTACAGGATATGGAGAAAAATTAATCCAAACCGCCTTAAACGTTGACTTAAATGAGATTGAAACAATAGCTCATTATACAGCAGCCAAACAGTTTCAACCAAAAGTAACAAGCATTGTTGACATCGGTGGACAGGATATGAAATATATCCGAATGAAAAATGGTTCAATAGATAATATTATGCTTAATGAAGCTTGTTCTTCTGGTTGTGGTTCATTTATTGAAACCTTTGCTAAAAGTTTAAATATAGAAATATCTGACTTTGTTAAAGAAGCTATTAAAGCAAAAACACCTGTTGATTTGGGTTCAAGATGTACAGTATTCATGAATTCTAAAATTAAACAAGCACAAAAAGAAGGATATTCTGTTGGAGATATCTCTAGTGGTTTATCATATTCTGTTATTAAAAATGCTATTCAAAAAGTTATGAAAGTAAGAGATGTAGAAACTTTAGGAGACCATATAGTAGTTCAAGGAGGTACATTCTATAACGATGCAGTACTTAGAGCTTTTGAATTAATAGTTGGAAAAAATGTTGTAAGACCTGATATTTCTGGACTTATGGGTGCATATGGGATGGCTTTACTTTCTAAAGAACAATATGAATCTAATTTAGATATGGAATATATATCAACCATATTAAAAGCTAATGAATTAGATAAATTAGAAATTAAAGTTACTCACACTCGTTGTAATAATTGTGAAAATCATTGTAAATTAACAATAAATAAATTTAGTAATGGACAAATACATGTATCTGGTAACCGTTGTGAAAAAGGTGCAGGTATTATTACAAAATCTAAGGAACTACCAAATTTAGTACAATACAAATATCAAAGACTATTTGATTATAAACCATTAGATGAAAAAGATGCACCAAGAGGAACTATTGGTATCCCTAGAGTTCTAAATATGTATGAAGATTATCCATTCTGGTTCACATTTTTAACTAATTTAGGATTTCGAGTTATTATATCAGAAAAAACAACAAGAAAAACATATGAAAAAGGTATGGAATCAATGCCTTCTGAATCAGTATGTTACCCTGCAAAATTATCACATGGACATATAGAAAGTTTAATTGAACAAGGAATTAAAACAATCTTTTATCCTTGTATACCTTATTCTAGAAAAGAATATGAAAAAGCAGATAATCATTATAACTGCCCTATAGTAATTTCTTATTCAGAAGTATTAAAAAATAATGTAGAAAACTTGAAAAATCCTGAAATTAAATTTATAAATCCTTTCTTACCTTTTGAAAGAAAGAATTTAGTAAAAAAAGTATTAGAATTAGATGAATTTAAAGAATACAATTTTACAAAAGCTGAATTAAATGAAGCAGCTAAAAAAGCTGAAGATGAATATCAAAAATGTAAAAATGATATAAGAACAAAAGGTGCTGAAACAGTTAAATATATTGAAGAAAATAATTTAAAAGGAATTGTTTTAGCAGGGCGTCCTTATCACGTAGACCCAGAAATAAACCATGGTATTGATACCTTAATTACTTCTTTAGGTCTATGTGTTTTAACAGAAGATAGTGTATCTGATAAAACAGAAGCTAAAAGACCTATAAGGGTTGTAGACCAATGGGTATATCATGCTAGATTATATGCTGCAGCAGATTTTGTTGGAAAACATGACTGCTTAGAATTAGTACAATTAAATTCTTTTGGTTGTGGCGTAGATGCTGTTACGACAGATCAAGTAGAAGAAATATTATCAAGCTTTAATAAAATGTATACTCTAATAAAAATAGATGAAGTAAACAACTTAGGGGCTGTTCGTATTCGTATTCGTTCTTTAATTGCTAGTATGAAAAAACGTGAACAAGAAAAACTTGAAGAGCCAGATGGAGATTATGGAGTTAAGAAAAAAATCTTCACTAAAGATATGAGAAAAGATTATACCATACTAATGCCACAAATGGCTCCAATACATTTTGAATTATTAGAAGCTGCTGTTCAAGCTTCTGGATATCATGTAGAATTACTTAGAGAATGTACTCAAAAAACAGTTGAAACAGGTTTAAAATATGTTAATAATGATGCATGTTATCCATCTATTTTAACAACAGGGCAATTTGTAGAAGCTCTTCAATCTGGTAAATATGATGTAAATAAAACTGCAATTATAATGTCTCAAACAGGTGGTGGATGTAGAGCAACTAATTATATTGGATTTATCAGAAAAGCTCTAAAAGATGCTGGTTTTTCACAAGTACCTGTTATATCATTTAATATAGTTGGTATGGAAAAGATGCCTGGATTTAAATTAACAATTCCTATGGCAGAAAGATTACTAAAAATGGTTGTTTATGGAGATCTACTCCAAAAAATGCTTACAAAAAATAGAGCTTATGAAGTGAATAAAGGTGAAACACAAGCATTGTTCGAAAAATGGCTAGAAAAATGTAAACAATTACTAAAAAAATCAACAAATAAGGAATTTAAACAAAGTATTTATGATATAGTAAATGACTTTGAAAAAATAGAATTAGATACATCAGTTAAAAAACCTAAAGTTGGTATAGTTGGAGAAGTATTAATTAAATATCACCCATTTGGAAATAACTATGTTGCAAATGTATTAGAAAAAGAAGGTGCAGAAGTTGTTTTACCAGACTTTATGGGATTTGTTAAATTTATGTGTACACATAAAGTAACATTTAATAATTTATTAAATATTAATAAAACATCTTCAAAAATAATGAAAACAGCAATAAAACTAATAGATATATTAGAAAAAGATGTAAAAATTGCATTAGAAAATTCTAAAAAAGATTATTTACAACCATGTGATATTTGGCATCTTGAAGAAAAAGTAAAAGATGTTTTATCTATTGGTAACCAAACTGGTGAAGGTTGGTTTTTAACAGCTGA
Source organism: Clostridia bacterium (assembly GCA_036307105.1). GTDB lineage: Bacteria > Bacillota > Clostridia > TANB77 > CAG-508 > CAG-269. Next base: position 75,615 of record JAXJYD010000009.1, read on the forward strand.
AATGATTGAGTATATTGAAAATGATATTCCAAATATCATATGTGTTCAACCATTTGCTTGCCTTCCTAACCACGTTGTCGGTAAAGGTGTTATAAAAACAATTAGAAGTAAATACCCTAGTGCAAATATTTCTCCTGTAGATTACGATCCTGGTGCGAGCGAAACTAATCAAACCAATAGAATTAAACTATTAATGACAGTTGCTAAAGATAATATAAAAACACAAGAAAATGAAAAGAAATGTATAGATGAAGAAAATATATCAGTTAAAGAAAAAGAATTATCAAAATCTAGTAATAATAATTAAAATAAGAAAAATGAATTCTCAATAAAAAGCGAAAATTCATTTTTCTTTTTTTAAATTTTATTTTATATATTAATTCTATATAATGTGTATATAACCCAAAACATTGTACTAGATAAAAAAACTAAAAATACTATAAATCTAAGCATATTATAAAAATAATACTTTTTAATAAAATATTTATTTTCATGATTTTTAATATTTAATTTTTCTCTTATATTTTTTGCAATAAATAAATCATTACCATTTTCAGCCACAAATTTATAATGTTCAAAATAGTCTTGTTTACCTTTGTTTTCTTGCACTAATCCTCTATAATATTCTGCTATTATTTTTTTATACATATTTTTATTTTTTTCTGAAATGTTACAATATTCATTAACTTTTGAAGTATCTTTATCTATAACTGCTTGTTTTATTTTTAAATCTAATCTAATTTCTTTTTTTATTTTTCCGGGTAAAAATTTAACTATAGTATCTAACTGTTTTTTTAATTTATTATATTCTTTTATATCATTATTTAAAAAAGCTATTTCCATTTTATTTTTAATTATTCTGCTCTGTAATAATAAATCTTTTTTTTGTGAATCTAAATATTTAATTATTTTTTTTGCATTTTCTATTTCACCAAGTAAAATATAACTATAAGAAATATTATTTAAAAAATAATTAAAGCTTCTTTTTGGACAAATTTTTTTATTTGCTAAATATAAATTTACATTAATATATGCATCAGGACAAATTGTTTTATTAATAGAATCATCCATTAATTTTTCAGTATGTTTTTTATGAAATAAACTTATATCTAATGCAAACAATAAATAAATAAAAGAAATAATTATCAAACTACTTAATCTTCTTAAATTAATTACTAATAAAATATATGACAAAGTTTCTAATATAAAAATTAAATAAAAAAATTTATCAGAAAATTTTATTTTTTTTAATATTTTTTGCGATGCTTCATTTTCATAATAATTAATATTATTAATTATATCTTTATTTTTAATTTTTTCTCTCTTTCTAAAAATATAAAAGTTTTTTAAATAATTTTTTATTATTTTTTATATTTTTCATAAATTATCTATTATTAAAAAAATTTTTAAATTAATATTTTATTATTAAAATTTATTAATTTTTATTTTTAATTTAAATTATTTTTCTAAATAATTTTTTTTGTTTTATAAATACAAAAATATTTATAATAATTATAATTGCTATAAAAATAATTTCAGTTAAAAATATAGAAAAATCCAAATTGCTATTTTCAAAAATATTATTTAAATAAACTAAAAATAATATAACAAAAATTGCAAAAACATATTGAAATATTTTATTATTATTTTGTTTTAATAATGCATATTCTGAATCCCACTCTAATTTAGGATTTAATAAATCTATTATTATCATTATATAACTATTAATTATATTTAATAAATAGCCTAAAATAAAAATATCTAATAAATATATTAAATTAATTGATGGATATACATAATATAAAATTCCTAATATAACTATAATAGAAAAAGTATTAATTAATATTTGAGGTATTCCTTTACAAATAAATTGTTTATAATATGTTATCGGAATATACTTAACAAAAGATGAATTTTTGCCATCTCTCGAAAAACTAGTTAATGAAGCCATTGATAGCATAAATAAAAATTGCATAATACCTAATACTAAATAGATAGTTGTTATATCAAAAGAAATGTTTCCTATTATATTTTTAAATTCTTCATTTAAAAATGCCTGCTGCAATTTTGGTTTTATTATTATCCCCATTATTATAATTGTAATTAATGTTATAATAACTGGATAAATACACTGCATAAAAAACATAGGATTTCTAAATAGATTTTTAAATTCTTTTTTTATATATGATTTTATTCTATTATTTTTTTTACATTTTTTTTGAATGTTCATTTTTGTATTTTTTTTATTTATTAAGTATGTAGCATTTCTTAATATATCTTTTAAATAAGTTATTTTTCCTATTAAAATAAAAATATAAAAAGTTATAAAGTCTATTAACAATATTTTAAATATTTCTATAAATGATTTAAAATTTGAGTTTAATAATACATTTATACTTGGATTAATTACTAAAAAATATTTATTTGAATTTTTAATTCTATTATTAAAATCTAATATTTTTTCTACTACCTGTTCTTGATCTATGTTTTCTATTTCGCCATTATTAACTATAATAGTTCCTAGTGTTTTATATTCAATAAAAAATATAAATGATATTAAGAAAAGTGTAATAATAAGTTGAAATATATCTTTATTTTTTATAAATTTAGATATTTTCATTACAAACATCATTATAATACTAATAAATAATGATAAGAATAATGGAAATATTATTAGAATAATAATGGTATTTATATAAAATAAAAAATTATAATTATTATAAATTCCATATAAGAATAAAGGAATAATTCCAAAAATAAATTCAAAAATATATATTCCTGTTATTAATGTTATAAACTTAGAAATTAATAGTTCTGTCGGTTTTATTGGTAATGGTAATATAAATTCTATATCTTTAGAAAAATAAAAAATATTAGTACATACCAAAACAGTCTGGAACATTATTAATACAGAAAAAATCAAAAAATAAATATTCAGAAATACCTCTGATAATCCTCTTTGTACTAAAAATTTTATTCCTTTTTCACATACCCAAAACAATGATAATAATAAAAATATAATCATCCATAAAAAAATAGATTTTTTATTTAATTTATGATTTTCAAAATTAATAATATTTAAATTTTGATAAGAATCTTTTAAAAAAATATTTGATAAACTAAATATTTTTTTTATTTTATTTTTAATCATTTTCTGTAATCTCCATAAATACATCTTCTAATGAACCATTATTATTAAATTGCTTTTTCATTTCTTCATATGTTCCAATAAATAATATTCTTCCTTTATCTATGACTGCTATTCTGTCACATAATTTTTCTGCTACTTCTAAAATATGTGTAGAAAAAAATACAGTTTTATTTTTTTTTGCATAATCTTTCATTATATTTTTTAAGTCAAATGAAGATTTTGGGTCTAATCCTGTCATTGGCTCATCTAAAATTAAATTTTGTGGTTCATGTAATAAAACTCCCATTATAATTATTTTTTGTCTCATACCATGTGAATAGCTTTGAATTTTATTGTTTAAATTTCCTTCCATTTCAAACATTTCTGATAATTCTTTAATTTTTTCTATCCTTTGTTCTGATGAAACTTCATAAACATCAGCTATAAAATTTAAATATTCTATTCCTTTTAATTTTAAAAACATATCAGGGTTATCAGGAACAAAACCAATTTTTTTCTTTGCATTAATCGGAGAATTTTTAATACTTGCTCCATCAATTAAAATATCTCCATTATCAATTTCCAAGATTCCAGTAATCATTTTAATTGTTGTTGTTTTACCTGCGCCATTTGGTCCTAAAAATCCAAATATTTCACCATCTTTAATTTTTAAATTTATATTATCAATAACTTTTTTACCTTTTTTATATGATTTTGAAATGTTTTTTATTTCTATCATTTTCACTCCAGCTTTCTTTTTACTAATTATATAAAAAAGGATTGCATTTTGCAACCCTTTCTTTTACTATTGTTCTAATACACTAAATGACATAACAAAATCTGTTCCCTCTTTTAACTGCATTACTATATTTAAATTTTCTGATGGTGAATTCTTTCCTTCTGGCAATGACTCTCCATCTTCATATTCTTTTGTAATTCTAATTTTATATGTATATAAATTTCCTTCTTCTGCAAAATCAAGATAATTAACTACAAATTTTTTATACAAATAATTTTTCCAATATTCTTCAAAGTCTTCTTGATTTTTAAAATAATTATTTTTAAATGAATCCGCTAATTTATTATACACATATTTATAATCTCCTGCATTTAATGCTGTTGTAATTTTTCCTATATTCAAAATCACTTTTTCTTGGTCATTCGCACTATTATATTTTTCAGTAAATTCTGGTAAATCAACTGTATAAGTATCTAGATAAAGTGTGTACTTCATTGCTGCTGTAGCACAAAAAACATAATATTTTCCATTCTCATCAACACATGTATATTCTTTATAGTCATTTATATCTTTTACCTGATAATTTGAAAGTATTGATTTTTGTAACATTTCTTTATTATCATTGATATATTTCTTAAAATTCTCAATGTTTTCAAATCGTTTTTCTCTATATTCTTTATTTAATTTTTCGTATAATTTGTCAGGATCATTTCTTAACAAGTCCAAATAATCATAATAATATTGTAAACATATTTTTTCTTCATCTAATTTTATTTTTTTTACTTCATTATAATTATTTTTCTCTATCTGTTCTATATTTATTTCATCTAGTAATGACACTAAATTTTCTTTAGAAATTTTTTTCCAAATCTTATCCGGTAGTATTGAAAAAGATTCATTTTTTTCATCTATAAAAACGATTATGTTATCTGTATTTTTTTTATCATATTCAATTGTTAGTAAATATACCAACATATTATTATAAAAAAGTTTATTAATTTCTAAAATATTAATTTTTTTTCTTGAATAAGAAGCTAACATCTTTATCCAATCTCTATTATTAAGGGCTTTTTCTATCATTATATTCTCTAGGGCATCTTCTCCCTTTTTTAAGTATTCTTCCTTTATTTTTTTTTGTTGATTATCATTTAGTTTTACTTGAAATTGATTATAGTCTAAATAATTGATATAGCTTATATATTTATTAAAAACCCTTTTTATATCTTGATACTCACTCTCATCTTTTAATAATAAAATATTTTGTGTATTTGTATCTATTCCTAAATTAGCTGTTGTCTGAAAAGTTTTACTATCATTTTTTTGAATTAATAATATTACACTTAATACTATTATTAGTATTAAAATAATTATTGCCAAATAAATTATTACTTTTTTTATTTTTTTCATAATTATTCCCTTCTATTTAAATTGGCTTAACTCTGCTTGTATACTTGCTGTTGTAAAGTATACTGCAGATGATCCTCCTCCATAATCTTCTCTTAAAGTTTCTATTGGTGTTTCCAATGTTTGACGAGGATACTGAGAATCATAAAGCTCTATAGTCTGAAATCCTATTGAACCATTAGAAACATCTCCTGTTCTTAATACTTCATTAATTGCATCAGTTGTTTCTTGTGTTGGATTTGCTGCATCATAAGCACCATCCCAAGTCACCTGAAACTGACCTGGTGCAAATACAACTTCTTCCAAAGTATTTGGAAATGAAGAAGAAAGAATTCTATTTAATACTATACATGCAGTCCATGTTGGATTAAAACTATTTTCAGCCTGTACTAATTTGTATAATATTTGCATTTCTTCATCAGTTAATTGAATAGTAGAGTATGATGCTCCTCCAACCACTGTACCATGTGATGTTTGTTTTTTATTGAATTTTTTCATGTTTGCTGGATCAAAGAATTCTTTTAATAATTTATCTGCATCTTCTGGTTTAATTCCATAATTTTTGTTATATACTTTTTGGAATAAAAATTTTAATAAATCTTCCATATCTGCTATTGCAGCTGTATCTTCTACAGAATCGAAAAACCATGCGCTTATTATTTGTAAATTTCCTTTTGCACTTCTACTGTATGCTAATAGTTTTACAAAACTATTTTCTTGGGCATTTTTATCGTCTTTCCATCTAATATTTCTATCTTGATTTGGTACCTCTATAATTTCTTCTTCAATAATATTTTTTTCATATTCTTCTGTTTTATTTGTTGTTTTTATTGTAACACCAATTTGAGATGATTGCATACTTGCAGTAGTATAACACAATTTTGTTTCTGTGCCATTTTTGGTTAGTAAATTATATAAATCTGAATCAGTTCCTCCTTTTTCTCTTACATACTTTTGTAATATTGTTTTAGCAGTGGTTCCAGCTGATTCAACTATTCCCTTTGCATTATTACTATTAATATCATTTGCATATATTAACAGCATTTTATAATCTTCTGATTCTGTATTATTAAATATTGTATCAATATATTCATTATCTGCAATATTAATAATAAAATTAATTAAATAATCCTGTACTTCTTTTTTATTCAAATAATCTTTTAATTCCTGATTTGTTGCATTAATATTGATTGCACTTTCATTATATAAACTATTTTCTTCCAAAAATTCAGTTAATATTGTATATCTATATTGTAGTCCCCTATTTTTATTTTCTGCTTCTTGTTTAAATAAATTAACATTGTTTTCAAATGATTCGTTGATAGCATTTTCTACCATATCAGCTAATTTCTCATCACTTGGTCTGTTATTGTTTGTGTAACCTACTGTTCCATCTTCTCTTACTACTTTTTGATAACTTCCTTCATATTCATTATCATCTTCATATTCAACCTTTTCTCCTTTTTCTTCTTTCTCTTTTGTTTCCATTTTATAATCATTATTATATACTGCTGTCCATGTATCAGCATATTTTACTTTTAGTGTAGGATTGTCTGTTTTTAAAATATCTGTTTCTGTTATTAGAAAATTATAACTAATTTCTTTATAAATTGTTTCTCCAACTTTTCCGTTATCTCTTCCTCTTTCTGATTCATCAATAACTCTGTAATTATTGATTTCTGCAACTCCTTTTTTTGTTTGTGTATCAGTATATTTTGTAGTTGTTGTTTTTGTAACATCATAACAACCTATTACTATATCTGTATCTATTACTAAATTTGCAAAATCGTTAATAAATTTTTCATCATGTCCATAAACTAATAAGCTCCAAAACAAACTAAATGGTATCATATAGTTTGAAACTTGATTTAAGTAATTAATTTTTTTAATAGTTAGTTTCTCATAATTTTCCGCTTTTGGATTATATTCTACTTCTCCATAGATATCTACGGGGCATACTCCAACTTCATCTACATTAGTTTGTTCTATATTAACTGTAACATCCATTGTTTCCCATCCTGCAACAACTATATTGTTTGATGAATCCATGGAAAAATAATTTAAAGCTTTAGTATCTCCATTAGAAATCATTTCGTTTAAATCATCTAATGGCATATATTCTAAGTACATTCCCCCACCATTTTTTTCATCATCTGTTGGGTTTCTTAAACTATTGTTAGAAAATACTTCTGTTTCATTATCTGTATATCTTTTTATTCTTATACATCCTTGAGTTTCATCTGAAGGTATTTCTACATTATTTTTAATTTGGTCTGCACTTCTTAAATCAGGATATTGTGTTACTATACATGCTCTAATCATATTTTTTAAATATTCTTTCTGTTTTGAAGTACTTAAATAACTCTCCATATTAAACCCTAGTTTACGCAGTTTAGCAAGCATATTGTCTATTTCTTCATCTAAATCAATATTTATCTTATAGCCTTTCCCTTTGTATTTTCCATCTCTTTCAATTATTTTAGAACTCATGTCTATTTGTTGTGAACTACCTGAATTAACAGAATTGTCTCCAGAATAGTCTATTACACTACCATCATTTGTTGCAAAAAATGTATATGTTTTTCCTGGTACACCTTTTACTCCACCGACTTTTGAAATAGATTCATAAAACTTATCAATTGAAGTCCATCCTTGACCAATTCCATCTTTTCCGTTTATATACATCTGGATTAGAAATATAAACTTCTGTTTTATCTTTACTTATGTCTAACATTGCTACCATATGTCCATCATCACTGTAGTCAAAGTCATATACGGTTCCTACATATCCTTTTGATAGCTTATCTATTAAATCTTCTTTTGAACTAATATTATATTGTTGTATATTTTGACCTGTCCAAGAACTAATAAATTCTTCAAAATATGTATTTCCTCCATTATCATTTAATTTATCTGCAATACCTTGCATATCTAAGTTTTTATTGTATCCACTACCAACAATTGCAAGACTTACTGTAGTACATTCTTGACCCCAATTAGCATTATTTAGCGTTGGATAATTATATTTAGGAGAATTTTGTTTAAATTCTTTAAATTGTCTCCCTGTTGTTCCACTCGTAAATATTGATTCATACCCTCCATTGCTGACATCACATGGAGTAATTTTATATTCTCCTGTTTTTGTAGTTTTATTGTCAGTATTTTTATTATTAGTATTTTCACTAGTGCTTTTTTTAGAAGATGTATTATTATTGTTATTGTTGGAACTTGCATTACCATCAGAAGTAATTAATATATATCCACAAGTAATCATTCCATTATTTACAAAATCTTCTAGATTATCTGGTGATCCAGGAACTGAAGGTACATTATTTTCATCTCCTTTAGAAACATAAAATTTAGATGCAGAATCTGATACTATTAACTTTCCATTATTATCTTCACCTATTAGTACTATATAATGACCTGGTGCATTTACAATAACTGGCCTTCCATTTTTTAGATTTTCTCTTATTGTTTGAATGTCACCACTTGTTCCCTCTCCATAATGATCTTCTGCATCTATATTTCCTATATCTTTTAATGCTTGTCTTAAATGTTCAAAAGATGAAGAATCCTTTATTATCATAGTTTCTACTACTTTTCCAGGATCATAATCATATCCATAACCACTTAAAACGATTGCAACAGAAGTTGGTCCACAACCATCTGAAGCAATATTACCATTCCAATAAGGTATACCAGCATATGAACCTTCATATTGTTTATAATTCCTGTATGTTCTTTTTACTCCATTTGGATACTCAACTGTTGTTGTACTGTTCCATCCATCGCCTTTTTCTTCATAATTTGTTATTATCTCACCTGAGCTTGATGATGAAGCATTTGAACCTGAAAATTTAGTACTAACAAATTTAGAAATTATAGAATCTGCAGCAACAGGAACTAAAGCAGGATATTTTTGATCTGTGTCGGATTTTGAATCTTCTGCAAAACTTGCAATTGGAATAGCAAAAGATAAGTTTGTTACAATAACAGACATTGCTACTACTTTTTTTATAAAAATATTAAATTTATTATTTGTTTTGTATCGCATTTTTTCTATTAACATTTAATTTCTCCTTGTATTTAATATTTTTTAATCTGTTTTAAAATCTTTTGTTACTTCTTCCCAATCCTTTTTATTATCCTTAAATGCACTGTCTCCTGTATCATTTTTAAAAATAATCATTAGAGATGCTACAAGTAATATTCCTATAGTTATTATAATACATATTAAAAGCAATAAACGTTTTCCGGTTTTTAAAAATATCTTTTTTGCTTCTTTTCCTTCTGTAATGTTTGAACTATTATTTTCTGCCATTAAATATCGCTCCCTTTTTTATATATTTACAGAAATTTTTGTTGAATCAATTGCCGCATAATTTTTTTCATTATAGTCTAATACAATCATAGAAAAACATAAATTATTAATTCTTCTACCTGTTATATATGGATTATCAAATTTTATTTTTATTTTTTTTGTATATTTAGAAAATACTTTCATTTCATCTTTTGTAAGTTCATTTGCGTATGCATAATGTCTATTTTCTTTACTATCTTTTAAATATATACCTTCAGAAGTAGTTAATTGATCTAATAATATTGTGCCATTTGTATTGTTTGTTACTTCTAACTCATATTCTTCATATTCCATATATTTTATTCTATTTAAAACTTTAATTTTTATATTGTTATCTTCTTTTTCTTTTGATATTTCTTCCTTCTTAATAAAACTGTTTATATTTAATTTTTTTTCTCCGTTTTCTTCAACTATTGTAATATAATCTGTGTATCCACTTTCTTTAGCTGACTTTCCAGTTGCAAGTAAATCTTCTACAAATTTTACTAAATATGTATTACCACTCCAATTTTGAATTGTATATGTTTTGTTTTCTTCTTTAAATAGTGGTTCATAATAATTTTGTATAAAGTTTTGTAAATCTGGATATAATATCTCTTTACATGAATTTGAAAGCATATTATATGCTTCATCTAATTTATGGTTATTACATAAATCAACAAATTCATTAATCTTATTTCCAACATTTTTAATCTCATTAGTAGATATTTTTGCACCAGAAATTGCAGATTTATCTGATGTAATTGTTCCATTAGATTCTTTTATTAAATTATCATTATTACTACTTTCAAATTTAATGTTGTTATTTCTTCCTGCTAGGTAATTTAGTAATTGCAATATAGCAATTAAGAAGGCTACAATTAATGCTACCTTTATTATCTTTTTCCTGTTTTGTCTAAAATATCTTAATAAATTATGCATAATTTTAGCCTCCTATTTTTATTTTTTGAAATTGTAATACGCATCCATTGCATTAAATAATCTCGTTGCTCTTTCTTCTGCTTCAGTTTCGTTTACTCCTCTTTTAATTAAAGAGTTTTTATAAGTTGATTGATGTTTTGCTCTATCATCAGATTTCATATAATTTGTATTTGCCCCATTTAATGCAGCTTTATTATAACCAATTGTAAATCTAGCTTGGTCTTCTGTATAATCATGGTCCAGCATTTCTTGGAATGCTAATGCATCTTCAACATTGTCTACTCCATCATATCTTGTATGATGTGCAATTTGTTCAGCAATTTCTTTTGCTTGTTCTCTATCGACTTTCTTTTTCTTTTCTATCTTCCTTATATTTTCTTCATCTCTAGCAAATTGTTTTTGGTATTTCTCTTGTTGCACTTCATCATAATCATCACCGTAATAAGACTCTTTTGCCGCTTCAATTACATTTTGATTATCTGTAGCATCAAATCTATCTGAAACTCCTTTTCCAAAAGAATGTGCTGCTACAGCTGCTGTAGTAATGTTTTGAACAGCTTTTGACGGATCTGAGAATGATGCAAGTCCCGCTGCAGTAATTGCAGCAGTGTCTATTGCAACTCTTGCACCAAGTCCTGCTGTTTTTGATAATGCTCTCTTAGCAAATAGAGCAGCAACTTGTCCATTTGTTTTTCCTTTATATCTTCTGTATGTTTTAGAGTTTTTGCCCATTGTCGTTAATACTCCTCGTGATACACCTCTTATACGTCTAGTCTTATTTTTAGCCTTATTTTTAAAACGTTGCCATCTTGAATTGTTATTACCTTTGTTTTTTGTTGTACCATTTCCTGAAGATTTATCTGTATCACTACCATCTGTTTTATTGCTTTTTTTATAATAATCACTAAATTGATTTATATCTATTTTTTCTTTGTTTGAATCAGTAGTATCTTTTTCTTTATTATTCTCTTTATCGTTTTGTATTAAAGGTCTTCTTGCTTTTCTATTATCTGGGAATTTTGGTCCATTATAATCATCACTTTCTTGTTTGCTATTATCTGATGAGAATAAATCTGGATCATCTTCAAATTTTCTATTCATTTTTGGAAATTTTTCTTTTTCTTTGCCTTCACTACCTCCACTTTCTCCAGAATTTAATCTACGTTTTGAAGGTGGTCTATGCATAAGTCTATTTAATCCAGACATCATTAAAGCTGTTCCTGTAGCACCTGCAAACATTCCTGCTGTTTGAGCTTTTTCAAATCCAAAGAATCTACGTACTAATTTCTCAGCTGGCACTAAAAATCCTAATGCAACAACAGCATAAAATATATTATTTGATGCAAACTTCATTGCAGAACCTACTAATACAGTATATAAAACCAAATGTAGTGGCTGTATTAATAAATTAAAAATATACTCTTTTAACCACATATCAAAAGCTTGAGCTTTACCATCATTTATTTTATCTATAGGATATGTTATAGCAACTAGTGGAGCAATAATTGTTAAAAATGCTAAATATATTACTCTTTTTAAATATGTAAAACAGAATATTACTGTAAAAATTACTAAAACAATATAAATAATATTATATCCTGCTCTCATTACTGCTGTTTGATTAGCTTGATTATCATCTTCACCTTGATCTTGACCTAATAACCTAGCTTGTGTCATAAAATCGTCTGCTGGCCAATATAAGGTTTCATGATCCTCGCTAAATCTATTAATGTAATCACTATTTTCCCCAGATTTACCTTCAGCATTTTCTGCATTATCATCACCAACTAAAACTTTATATGCCCTTTTTGCATCTTCTTTATCAATTACAAATAATGCTGGAATGTTATCTTCAAATACAAATGTTCCATTTGATGTAGTATATTCAACCCCGCCCACACCTTTTGTGTGAACTTCTGGATCAGTTGGTTTTACTTCATTATTAATAAAATCATTTACATCACCTAAGCTATTTACTCTCACAGCCTTTATTACATCAACAATTTTTTCATTTATTGTTACTGCAAAAGACATTATATAATGCATTAAAAATACTAAACATATAGCTGTTACCCAATCTACAAGCATTTGTTTATATTTTGCTTTATCGCTTGATATACTTGATAATGTTATTCTTATACCTATATATACTAATACTGAAAGTAATGCAACTAAAGCTATATTTCTAAATGCAATATACCAACTTGCTATTGTGGGTTGTAATTCATTTGCAGGTGATTTTAGCTCCTTTATTTCTGCTTCATTTAAAAACATATCATATATTCTTCTTTCGCCTCTTGCATTTTTATCACTTATTCTAGCTATATATGTTTTATCATCATGTTTCCATTCATAATCATATTCGGCAAGTCCATTACTTTGTGTAAAAGATGAATCATCTTTTTTAGCACTATCAGAAAAACCATATATTTGCTTAAATTTTGAAAATTCATCTTCATTTAATAAATAATAACCTGCTCCTGATGCCGCCCATGTTGATGTCCATTTAAAATTGTCTGATAAATCTATTTCCTTTTGAATTACTTTTGACGTTGTCTTTATTTCATCTTGCTTAGGATTAAAGAAATTAACATCAAATGCCAATATTTCATTTTGGAAAATTGCCTGAGGTGTCAACTTGAATTCCGGTAAATAAAAACCTTTTTCTCCAAAATGAACATGACTTACAGTCCAACAAACAACCGCAGTTCCAAGTCCAATTTTTACTACAGCACTTACTGTTCCAATAACAAAAGCAAGTCCTAATCCACATGAAAAGAATATAGCTACACCAGCAATTACAGCTATCAAAACTGCTGCACATATTGTTAAAATAATTATCCATAAATTACTGCTTTCCTCTACCCATGCACCTGAAGCATCCATACCCATAAATGTTTTTTGCATAATACTCATTATCCCATCGCCAAGGTTTGCAAATAGGCTAGTTATAGGTTCTAGTAATACATCGCCTACAATTGCATGTGAAGATTTGGGTATAAATATTTGAAAAAGTAACATTATCAATAATACTATCACAATTTTCTGCCAAATCTTTTTATTAGTAAATATTTTCATCATTCTCCTCCTCATTCTATGCTCTTTGTTGCTTTGCTAATTGATTTAAATTTGTTTCTACAAATTCAAACTCTTTTTTTGTTGGTATGATTTTTAAAATTGCAGTATCTGAACCAACTTTTAGCAATCCTTCTCCTTTTTGACATGTTATCAAAAAGTTTGCTTCTCCTTCAGAAAGTTTAAATACTTCTTTTACGTATTGTATTTCTGATTTATCTTGTGCTAAGAATAATTTTGTATCTGATGATGTTAAAACTGCCTGTGCCTCTGGCTTTTCATAAAAGTCTTGAAATCTTTGAGAAATTATGGCAAGTGAAACATTTCTTTTTCTTGCACGTCTTGCCATTTTGTTTAAGAAGTCTACGGCTTCTTGGAATGGAAGTAACATCCATGCTTCATCTACAAGTACTCTTTTCTTTCTTGCTTTCTTTCTATCTTCACTATTCTTTTTAACAAATTTCTCCCAAATCCAAGAAAGTAAAATTTGTTGTGCTAATGGTCTTGCAAATCTTTCTTCAAGTTGAGAGATATCGATATTTATAAATGGTGACCCATCTAATAATTCGAATGTAGATTGTCCATCAAAATAAGCCATTTGTCCATCATATTCTCTTATGTATTGTTTCATTACTTTTAATAAATAGCTATAATGATATTTATAATCTGTATTTGTATTATCTTGAGCTTTCTTTTGAATTCTTTTAAACCAACTTCCTATAGTTGGCATTGCTTTCTTAGTTTTTGAAAACATATTTCCATTATTAATACCTGTTTTTGATGATTCATATAAACTCATTGGATCACTTGTTATTCCTCTTGCAGCATATTCTTCTGCAACAGATTCCGCAATTATCTGTTTTGTAAGTTCATTAACTTCATCACTTTTTGTACTTCCTCTTGCCATTGTTAATAATGCCTGTGTTACGTCTTCTACTTTGTTTTCTACATTTAATACTGTTCTTTCTCTACCTGTAATTTCGTCTTTTATATTTTCGACCTCTATATCAAAAACATTAATAATTGTTTTTGAAGTAGGACTTATTACAACATTAATTCCACCTAAGCTTTCAGCAACAATTCTATATTCTCCTTCTGCATCTAATGCTAAACTTTCAATTCCCATAAGCACTGATGATCTAGATACTAAAGTTTTCATAGTAACAGATTTACCAGCTCCAGATTTTGCAAATATAACCATGTTGTAATTTGTAAGTGAATTATGAAAATTATCAAATAATATAGGTGTACCAGTTTGTTTGTTAAATCCTAACGGCACCCCCGTTGGATGTCCTATTTCTGATGTAGTAAATGGGAATACAGTTCCCATTGAATTTCTATCAAATGTATGTGTTTTTCTTATTTTATCATTCATTAATGGTAAATTAGATTGAAATGCTTCTTCTTGTATTCCCCAAGCTGTTTTTATTCCAACTAATGTTTTAGACATTTCACCAGCTAAAAGTTTTGTATATCTATCTAATTCTTCTAAATTATATGCAAATAATGTTGAAACAATAGATGCCTCATATAGTTTATTGAATCCGGCTGCAATTTCATCTCTTAATTCTTCTGCTTCTAATCTTTTCTGTGAAATAATACTCTCTCTATTTATATTTCCTTTATCTGCTGCAACAATTCTTTCTGTTTCTAACTCATTTATTACTCTGTTTAACTCATTTTGAGACCTTTCTTCTTTTATCGGATTTATATATACAGATGTGTTAATATCACCAAATAAATACATATCTCTAAACAATTCCGGAAAAGTACACATTCTAGGTAATGAGGATACAAAAAAACTTCTAGCATATCTTTTTGTATTAGATATAATTTCTAAGTGATCAATATTAGATGCATCTATTCCAGATGGTGCAATTAATTCTTTCATACTTTTTTTTCTTAATATCTTTACTTGATCTTCTTTAATTTGTTCATATTGTTTTTCTATTTCTTCTTGTTGTTTTTTCTTTCTTCTCATCTACCTTCCCTCCCGTCTGTTTCTTTTTAGATGCTTCTTCATCTATTATATTTTTTGCCTTTTCTGTTATTTCTTGTCCAAATGTACTTTCACTTTGTTCTATTATCATTTTTGCCATTTCATCTATTAATGACTCTATTTTTCTTTCTTTTTCTTTTACGGCTTTTTCTTTTTCATTTTCTTCTACAGCATTAAATACTGCATCATTCGCTCTTCTTGAAGCATCTAATTCTATCTTTCTATCCAACTCTTTCATTTTTTTATCTAAAACATCTGGTGCTGTAGAATATAATTCTTCATATCCTGAATTCATCATCTTATTTAAATCATATATTTCAGACTCGTCTCTATTATAGGCAACATATAATAATTCTGTTAATTGAATGGAATTTAATATTTTACCACTAACTCCACATACATATAATGCACTTATAATTGATTGTGCTTTTGTATAAAGCTCTGAAAATGCTAGATTTTTTATTTCTTCTTTATCGTAAGACTTATTATCCATATCTTCTGGATAATAAGATATTATTATATAATACTGTTTTGTTAATATATTTTTATTGAAACTCATTTGCTCTGTGTTACGAATTATATCTAATCCATATTCATATAGGTTTCTTTGTTTAACTACTTCTAATTGAAATTTTGCAAGTTCTTCTTTTGTATACTTTTTTGAGATTACTTTTTGTCTATAATCTAGTTCAACTTTTGCTAATTTGTCTTGTATGTTTTTTAGTTTGTCTCTATATGTTCTTATACTGCTCTCCAAATTAACTGTTCTTGTTTGAGTATAAATTTGTATTGGATGTCTTAATGTATTAAGAAATTGTAAAAAACCTTGCTCAACACTAGTTTTTTCCACTCCTGACATAAGATCATAATTTATACCTTGACACTCAATTACCATCAAATAGTTCTTATTTTCTTTTTTTATAATCATATTATCTTCAATTTTATCAAATTCCATAAAAGAAAAGATTGATTCTTTAGTATATTCTTTTGTATGTTCTATGTTATCTTTTCTTTTAGATTCGCTCTTTTGTTTTTTAATTTGTTTATTTTCTTCTCTTTCACTACTCTTTTCTTTTATTTTTAATATAACAAATATTACTGTTAATACAAATAATATTACAATCATAAATATTAAAACATAGCTTAATATATCAACTGTTTGATTACTCATCTTTTGTGTCCTCCTTATCTTCGTTTGAACTTTGGATATTTTTAACTTTATAAATATAAACTTTATTCTTTTTCTTTTTAAACATAAACCATCTTTTAATTACTTCGTCTATATTTTCTCCACCTGTTTTTTTTGTTATCTCAAAATTTTTTAAATCTGGAACTTTAAATGTTGCTATAGCAAATCCTATTCCACCTAATATAACAGTTATTATTATCCCTATTGTTGTTAGCCCAATAAGATTAAATAAAAAATAAAAAATTAATCCTATAGCAATTCCTATAGCTGTATAAATAATAGCTTTTGTTGAGAATATATATAAAATTCTTCCTTCACCTTTATAATTTCTTGGTATGTAATAAGATTGCATTACAAATTCTCCTTCCATTAGGATTTTAAACCCATTTGTACTCAATACTATTATAACAGATTTTGTCTTTAATTGGAACTTTTTTAGAAAAATAATCAAAATTTAATATAATTGTAATCTTTTTGTAATTTTCAAGCAATATTTTTTAATAAAAAAGAGAAGGCAGAACTTTATTCTGTCTTCTCTTTTTTATCCTATTAATTATTTATTTCCTATACTTTGAGCAAAAGTGTATACAATTCCTGCTAAAGCTGATGCAGCAAATACAAATCCAGCACCAATTATGTATGGTAATAATGTCTTTTTGTATTCTGCTTTTTCTTCTGCACTACCCATCATGTATTTGATACCTAATACAATAAGTACCACAACAGCAATAATAGAACCTGCAACAGAAACTATTGTTACTATTTGTCCTCCAATATTTTCCATTCTTTCTGTATTAGTAGCTGTTCCTTTTATTCCACTAGGGTCAATTGCTCCAGTAGCTGCAAGTACTGGTATAATATTAGCCATAATAATTATAGAAACTAAAATTATTGAAAAAATAACTTTTGTTGTTTTTTTCATCTTTCATCATCCTTTCTTTTATTTTTTATATAAAAAATCTTTGTTTTTCAAAGAATTTTAAAAACTTATTAAAAAAAACTATATATTATGCCTGCAATTGTAGATGCACAAAAAACAAACAATGCACCAATCACATACGGCATTAAACCCTTTTTATATGATGCTTTTTCTTCTACACTACCCAACATATATTTTATCCCTAAACAAATTAATGTAATAACTGAGACTATTGAACCTATAACAGAAATAATCGTAATTAGTTTGTTACCTGCATTTTTTATATTTCCTATTTTTGCTCCAGAACCATCTAATTCTTCTATAGTTATAGCGTAAGTACATGTAGTAAATATTATGATAATCAATAAAATTATAACCGAAATCTTTATTATCTTTTTCAATTTAATCACCTTCTGTATATTATAATCCACCTAATGTATTAATAACTAATTTCCATATTCCAAATGCACCAAATATTACAAAACTTCCAATTAAAAATGGTGCTAATGTTTCTTTAACTTTTGCTTTATCTACAGCACTTGCCATCATATAAATAATTCCTAATGATATTCCAATAATTACAGATAAAATCATACCAACAGATGTTAAAATATTATATATATCAT
The DNA here is from genome assembly GCA_036307105.1 of Clostridia bacterium. Lineage (GTDB taxonomy): Bacteria > Bacillota > Clostridia > TANB77 > CAG-508 > CAG-269. The sequence goes on from JAXJYD010000009.1 coordinate 93,980, forward strand.
CTGATGCCTCTTTTAATTTTTCCTTATCTATACCTATTGTACCATCTGCTTTATTTATAAAATCATCGGCTTGTCCAACCCAGTCATCATCACAATATGAAATATTAGGTAAAATATTAATTATTAATACTGATAATAATATAATAACAATAAATTTAAAAATTATTTTATACATTTTTATCACCTTCTTTAATGTCAGTTAACAGATTGTGCTATATCATAAACAATTCTTAATGTTGTTGTTATTCCAAATACTAAAACCGCACCTATAATATAGGGTACCATTGTTTCTTTATATTGTGCTTTTTCTTCTACACTTCCAACCATATATCTTATTCCAATTATAATTAAAGCAATAACAGAAGCAAAGCTTCCTATAACCTGTATTGTTCCAATTATTCTATTTCCAATTTCAGTTATTTTTCTTTTTTCATTGAATGTACTAGATGATGGGCTCCATTCGTCTGTTTTAAACTCTTCTGTTTTATTGTCATCCTGTGGTCTATATCCTGGTGGATCAGCATAAACAAAATTATTGCAAAAAGTACAAAATAATATTGAAATTAAAAATGTTGTTAAAATAATTCTTATACTTATTTCTAATATGTTTTTCATACTTTTCACCTCTTACAAATCTTTATTTTTCTACTTCTATTACAATTATACTCTATTTTGAAGATTTTTTCAACTTTTTGCTATTTTTTCTATTATATTGTAGCAAATTATGTTTAAATTGTCAATTTTAAATTACTTATCTGTTAATATTAACTATCTGTAGAATATTTTGCCTTCATTTCATTTTTCAGGTTCAATACTACACTTTTCACTATGATTCATAAGTTTTTCATTTAAGCCCTCTACATATTTTCTTAACTCTTCATCTTGATATACATATTTATTATATCCAGCCTCTATAATATTTCTATAACATTGCATTACATAGTCAGGTATTGTTTGAGGACTCTGCAACCCATATTTAGGTATAAGCATTAATAAACTTATTTCTCCAATCATTTCATTAATAAAATCTTCTACTTCCATATTTTTGTCTTTTTTTACAATTTCTAAATAATCATTAACTGTAATATTATGTGATGCAATATTGTATTCCTTGTCTGCTAATTCTATATCTGCTATTGCTAAAGCCCTTCTTTCTTGATATGGCTTTCCAACTATTAAAAAGCTTTCAGGGTTAAGGTTATTTTTTGTTAATACTCTTTTTATATATTTAAAATTTTCATATGTTGTTGTAGCATCATTTTCGGTATATATTGATTCTTCTGGAACGCCTTCCTCTATAGCAATATTTTTAAATATTGCTGCTTCAGTTTTTTCAATAATACCTTCTGTACCTTTACCACAATTACCAGAAAATATAATAAAACCTCCTTTATATAATTCTGCACATTTTTTAGGAACTATTTTTAATATACTTCCTAGACCTATTATGCATTCACTTTTCTTTATTTTTTTTATCCAAACATAAATAATTCCATAATACTGAAACATCATTCATTATTTCTTCCATATTTTTTTATCTCCACTCAATATAATACGTTATATAGTATACTATACTTTTTATTATTTTACAATTCTTCTGAGAACGAATTTTATTGGCACAAGAATTATAATTAACTACTTATTTTTAAAAAATAAAGACATCAAGTCCTGAAACTTGTGTCTTTGTAGATTTTGGCGGAGATGAGAGGGTTCGAACCTCCGCGCCGTTTTCACGACCTAACTGTTTAGCAAACAGTCCCCTTCACCACTTGGGTACATCTCCATATTCATATTACATTTATAAAGAAAAGTTAGATATTTTATATCTATAATATCTAACTTTTTTGTTTGGCGGAGAGGGTGGGATTCGAACCCACGGTACGCTACAAACGCACGCCAATTTTCAAGACTGGTGCCATAAACCAACTCGACCACCTCTCCATATCATTAGACAAATGTCCAGCGACAGTATTTATATTAGCATTTTTATAGGCATTTGTCAATAGTAAATTTTGGATTTTTATTTGATTAATCCTAAGATTCTTTCTAAATCATCATTTGAAGTATATTCAATAATTATTTTTCCACGTCTTTTTCCAGCATCTAATCTAACCTTTGAGCCAAAAAATCCTTGAAATGTATCTTCTATATTTTTATATAATACATGTTTTCTTTTTTCTTCTTCTTTTGTTTCCTTAACTTTTGCTTTCTTTTCTATTTGTCTTACAGTTTGACCTCTTTCTAACATATGTATAGCAGTCTGATATTGTTTTTCAGGATCTGTTATTGCTAAAAGAGCCTTACAATGTCCATCTGTAATTTTTCCTTCTTTTGCCATCTCTAAAACTCTAGGTTCTAAATTTAAAACTCTAACCCAGTTGGCTATTGTACTTCTTCCTTTTCCTAATTTTTTAGCTACAACTTCTTGAGACATACCATAATTGTCCATAAGCATTTTTATTCCCATTGCTTTTTCTACTGGATTTAGATCTTCTCTTTGCATGTTTTCTATTAAAGAAATTTCAGAATTTATTTTTTCATCATCTTCTCTGATAATTGCGGGAATTTCAGTTAATCCTGCCAATTTAGAAGCTCTCCATCTTCTTTCTCCGGCAATTATACTATAGTAGTTATCTTTTTTAGTAACTACAATTGGTTGAATTAATCCATATTCTTTTATTGATTCTGACAATTCTTCTAATGCTTCTTGGTCAAATCTTTTTCTTGGTTGATCTCTATTAGGTTCAACTTCTGTTATTTTTAATGTTTTTAGTAAATCATTTTCTTGTATTTGCTCCTCTTCAGGTGTTGGTCCAAATAATGCATCTAAACCTTTTCCCAATCCTGTCATTTTTGCCATTATAATACCTCCTCGTATAATATCTTTTTTACATCATATGTTTTGCTTTTTTCTCTTCTTCATTAATTTTTAAGAACTCTTTTGCAAATTTAGTATAGCTTTTTGCTCCCTTTGAACGTGGATCATATTCAGTAATTGGCATTCCATAACTTGGAGCTTCACTAAGTCTTACATTTCTTGGTATTACTGTTTTATATACCTTATTTTCAAAATATTTTTTTACCTCTTTTACTACCTGATTAGAAAGATTTGTTCTTATATCATACATTGTTAATAAAGCACCTTCTATTTGAATATCCTTATTTAAATGTTTTTTCACTAAATTGATTGTATTTATAAGCTGTCCTAATCCTTCTAATGCAAAATATTCGCATTGAACCGGTATCAAAACACTATTTGATGCTGTAAACGCATTTAGAGTAATTAAACCTAATGAAGGCGGACAATCTATTAAAATATAATCAAATTCATCTTTTACTTCATCTAATTTTTCTTTTAGTCGTTGTTCTCTTGACATCATAGAAACCAATTCAACTTCTGCTCCAGCTAAACTCATATTAGCAGGACATAGTTTTAAATTCTTAATTATTGTATCTTGTATTGCATCTTGTATTTTTGCATCATTTACCAAAATATCATATGTTGAGTATTCTACTTCCTTTTCTATACCTAACCCACTTGTTGCATTACCTTGAGGATCGGCATCAATCAATAATACTTTCTTACCTTTTTTTGCTAAAATTGTTCCTAAATTTACTGTTGTTGTAGTTTTTCCAACTCCACCTTTTTGATTTGCAAGTGATACTATTTTACCCAATTTTATTGCCTCCATTTTAGTTAATATTTACTCTTTAGTTTGATGTGTACTGTACTAATATAATATAAAAATATAGTAAAAAAGTCAATAAAAATTTGTAAATTTATCGACTTTTTTATTTAATAATTAATAAACCTATTCAATCGGTTCTTTTGAGGGTGTTCCAGCCTTTCTTGGATATATTATTGGAGTATTTTTTATCTTTTCAATTATAATTATTGTCCTTTTTATTTTAGAATAAGGCAATTCAAATTCTACCTTATTTACCATATTTCCTCCAAGAACACTAATGGCTTTTTCACCTTTTTTTAATTCATCCTTTGTATCAGGTCCTTTCATGTATATACATTTACCATTAGTTTTTATTAAAGGAATCAAATATTCAGATAATGTTGATATATTTGCAACTGCCCTTGATGTAGCATAATCAAATTTTTCTCTATATTCTTTGTTTCTTCCTATTTCTTCTACCCTTCCATGAACTGTTTTTATATTATCTAAATTCAATTTTTTTATTACATCATCTAAAAATTTTATTCTTTTATTTAAAGAGTCTACTAGAGTTATTTCTAGGTCATTTCTAAATATTTTTAAAGGAATACCAGGGAAGCCTGCTCCTGTTCCAACATCTATTAATGTTGATTTTTGATTTATGTATTTACTGATTGTTAATGAATCTACAAAATGTTTTAAAATTATTTCTTTAGGCTCAATTATAGCTGTTAAATTAATTTTTTTATTCCATTCTATTAATAAATTCATATAATTATAAAACTGTTTTATTTGTTTCTCTTCCAATTTTATACTTATGCTATTTAAATGTCTTTTTAATTCTTCTTCAAACTCATTTATATCCATATAATAAAATTCCTTTCCAGAATAATATGTATCTTATATTTCAGTATTTTTAATTAATATTTAAACTCAGTTTTTTATTTTCTTTCATTTTTTTGTTGTAAATAAATTAGTAATACTGATATATCAGCAGGTGATACTCCTGATATTCTTGATGCTTGTCCTATTGAATAAGGTTTAAACTTGTTTAATTTTTGTCTTCCTTCTAAGCTAATACCTTTTATTTGTTCATAATCCATATTTTCTGGTAATATCTTAGATTCAAGTTTCTTAAATTTTTCAACCTGTGCCTCTTGCATCTTTATATATCCTTCATATTTTATTTGTATCTCTACTTCTTGCTTTTCTTGATATGATAATTCTGGCCTATCTTTGTCAATTGGCTCTAATATATCATAATTTAGTTCTGTTCTTTTCAATAATTCTGCCATCTTTGTTCCAGTTGAAAGTTCAGTTGTATTATTATCTCTAAGTATTTTATTTACTTCATCACCTGGTTTGACCGTTAATTCTTTTAATCTTTTTATTTCGTTTTCTATATTTCTTCTTTTGTCTTGGAATTTATCAAATCTATGTTTATTTATAAGCCCTATATTATAACCTATTTCAGTTAATCTTAGATCCGCATTATCTTGTCTTAGGAGTAACCTGTATTCTGCTCTAGAAGTCATCATTCTATACGGTTCGTTTGTTCCTTTTGTTACAATATCATCTATTAATACACCTATATATCCTTGTGTTCTATCTAAAATTATAGGCTCTTTCCCTTCTATTTTTCTACTTGCATTGATTCCTGCAATCAATCCCTGGCAAGCAGCTTCTTCGTATCCAGATGTTCCATTTATTTGTCCTGCCATAAATAAACCATTTATTCCTTTATATTCTAGAGATAATTTTAAATTAGAAGGATCTATACAATCATATTCTATAGCATATGCAGGTCTTGTAAATTCCGCATTTTCTAATCCTGGTATAGTATGGTATAATGCTATTTGCACGTCCTCTGGTAATGAAGAACTCATTCCCTGAATATACATTTCTTCAGTGTCTAAACCGACAGGTTCAATAAATGCTTGGTGTCTTGGCTTATCACTAAATCTTACTACCTTATCTTCTATTGATGGGCAATATCTAGGGCCTGTACCCTCTATCATCCCAGCATATAAAGGAGATCTATGTAAGTTTTTTCTTATTATTTCATGAGTTTTTTCATTTGTATAAGTCAAATAGCAATCTACCTGTTCAAAATCTCTTATCTCATTTTCAAACGAAAATGATTCAATCCCATTATCTCCTTTTTGTACCTCCATTTTACTAAAATCAATACTTCTTCTATTGATTCTTGCTGGAGTTCCTGTTTTAAATCTAATTAATTCAATTCCCAACTTTTTTAGGCATTCTGATAACTTATTAGCAGCAGATACTCCGTCAGGTCCACTTTCTTTTGAATATTCTCCAATAAAAATTTTTCCTTTTAAGTATGTTCCTGTTGCAACAATAACCGCTTTAACTTTGTACACAGCTCCCAAATCTGTTTTTACGCCAATTACATTATCATTTTCAATTAATATTTCAACTATTTCGCCTTGTTTAACTTGTAGATTGTCTTGTTTTTCTAAAGTATGCTTCATTTCAGCCTGATATTTTTTTCTATCTGCTTGAGCTCTTAAAGAGTGAACTGCTGGTCCTTTTGAAGTATTTAACATTTTGATTTGAATCATAGTCTTATCAATATTTTTACCCATTTCACCTCCAAGTGCATCAATTTCTCTAACAAGATGTCCTTTAGAACTTCCTCCTATATGTGGATTGCATGGCATATTTGCTATAGCTTCTAAGCTTATTGAAAATATTAATGTTTTCATACCTAACCTTGCTGCAGCAAGTCCAGCTTCACAACCGGCATGTCCTGCACCAATTACAGCTACATCATATTCACCTGCTTCATATTCTCCATTTTTAAATTTCATTTTTACATTTTCCCTTTCTATTTTTATTATACTTTTTTAACATTCATTTATAGTTTTTATTTATTATTTATTTGAAAAGTTTTTAAAATTTATATATTTAACATTTTAGAATGTTATTAAATAATAACAAAATTTAATTGTTTTTTAATATTTTCTATTCCTTATGAAACAAAAAATCAGTGTTTGCAAGAATTTTGTAATCAAAATCACCTGTTAAGTTTTGATTTAATATAAACTTTTTATTCTTATTTATCTACGCAAAGTTTAATTATCAATCATTTGTCGAATTTTGTCGACGGTAGTTAATTTTAACTACTTGTTTTTTATTTATGTAACCTTTGTTTGTTTTTATATCTAATAAAAACATTCATCAATTTTAAAATCAAGATTTTGTTTTTTATAACACCCTCATTATTTTCATATTCAATTTTAAACAATTTTAAAAATTAAAAATAAAGTTAATTGTTTTATTTTTTAAATTTCTTTATTTTTGATTCTCGTAAAGATTTTTATCACTTTCCTAAACAGAATTTAGAAAATATTTCATTTATAATATCTTCAGTAACAAATTCTCCTGTTATACTTCCCAAATCCTCTAAAATATCTTTAATAAAAATTGCAATAATATCTGTTGTCATTTTCTTATCAATTGTATCTTTTGTTTTTTCTACATTTTCTATTGCTTTATTTATAAAATCCTTTTGCCTAATATTTGTTATTAGAATTTCATTATCTAAATTAATTTGATTTAAATTAAATAATTCACTGATTTTTTCATATAAAACATCAATTCCTATATTCTTTAGTGCAGATATTTTAATAATGTAATCACTTGCATCATTTAATTTTGTATTTTTTTCATCTATTTTAGGCTCTAAATCACATTTGTTAAGTATTATTATAGACTTTTTATTTTTAATTAAGTCTAATATTTCTATATCTTCTTTATCTAATTCTTTTGAGGAGTCAAATATTGCAATTACCAAATCAGCTGTATCTGCAATTTCTCTTGATTTTTTTATTCCAATTTTTTCAACTTCATCCTTTGCATCCCTAATTCCTGCTGTATCTATTAATTTCAAAGGAATTCCCTCTATTGTTACAAATTCTTCTATAGTATCTCTTGTTGTTCCCTCATATTCTGTAACAATTGCTCTTTCTTCATTCAATATTGCATTTAGCAAAGAAGATTTTCCTGCATTTGGTTTTCCTATTATTGCAGTTTTTATTCCTTCCTTTAAAATTTTACCTTCATCAAAACTTTTTGATAACTTTAGTAATTTTTTTTCAACACTATTTAACATTTCTAAAATTTGCATATTTGTAGTATCTTCAACATCATATTCCGGATAATCGATAGCTACTTCTATATTGATTATTACATCCATTATCTCTTTTTTTATTTCATTGATTTTTTGAGAAAGCATTCCTTCTAATTGATTTATAGCCGTTTTTGCTTCTTTTTCTGATTTTGCATTTATTACATCTATTACAGATTCTGCTTGTGTTAAATCAATTCTGCCATTTAAAAATGCTCTTTTAGTAAATTCTCCTGGTTCCGCAAGTGTTGCGCCATTCTTTAAACATAATTCTAATATTTTTTTCATAATTATATTGCCACCATGAGAATTAATTTCACACATATCCTCTGTTGTATAGCTCTTAGGAGCTTTAAAATACGAAACTAGTACCTCATCTACAATTTCCTCTTCATTCACTATGTTTCCATATTTAATCGTATATCCTTTTATATCATCTATCTCCTGTTTTTTTTTAGGAATAAATACTTTATCTAAAATTTCAAAACATTCTTTACCACTCATTCTTATAATACCTATTCCTCCTATTCCGTGGAGCCGTAGATATTGAAACAATTGTACTCACTTTAATTCATCCTCTCTTACTTTTAAATAAATATTTGGAAAAGAATTGTGATTTTGGCAAGGCAAACAAGTGAGAATAATCCGAGGCGTGCTTTTTGCACGTCGCAGGATTTTCGAATGCAGTTTAACACAGCCAAAACTCAATTATTTTTCAAATAAAAAAGCCAAAGATAGACATTACAAAACACTTGTAAAATCCGACCTTTGACCTCCGATTTTATACTTTTATTAATTTATTTTTTTAAAGAAACTATAATTCTTCTATAAGGTTCTTCTCCAATACTTGTTGTTTCCACTCTTGAGTGTTGTTGTAATTTACTGTGAATGATTTTTCTTTCATATGCCTTCATTGGTTCTAATTTCACAGATTTTTTTGTTCTAACAACAGTTTTTGCAACCTTTTCTGCTAATTCTTCTAAAGTATTTTCTCTTTTTTCTTTATATCCTTGAACATCTAATATAACTCTTACTTTATTTTGAATACCTTTTCCAGCAATGGCAGACAATATATTTTGTAATGCATATAAAGTTTCTCCTCTATATCCAATTAAATATCCTAAATCGTCACCATTTAAAGAAACATTAATATAGTTTTCACTACTTTCAATAATATATTTAGTGGTTTCAGGAAGATTTTTTTTAAATTCTCCTAAAAATACTTCTAGATTTTCTTTAGCTTTTTCTTGTTCTTCAACAGATAATTTTATTTCTTTTTTAGGTTTATTTTCTATATTTCCCCTAATTTCATGTTTCTCAGCATTTTCTTTTACCGTTAATTCTACCTTTACAACTCTTGGAGCCAATATACTAAAAAAGCTTCTTTTTTCTTCACTTTCTATTACTTTAATGTCGACATCTTTTTTTGAAACTTTCAATTCTTTAAGTCCTTTTTCTATAGCTTCATTAGTAGTTTTTCCTTCAGAAATAATACTTTTTGTCATTTTTACTATCAATCCTTTCTCAAGTAATAATCAGTTTGGAAAAGAATCGTATTCATTTTTTTTTCAAACTTTTAGATTTTCTCTTAATCCTTTATAACTTTATCTAGAACTAATCTTTCTATAATCATAAGAATATTGTTTATTAACCAATACAAAGCCAATCCTAACGGAGCCACAAAAGCTATTGAAATAGACATTATAGGCATCATCCAAGACATCATTTTATTGGTTTGCATTACAGTATCTACTTCATTCTTTTCATCTTCTACAGGTTTTAATTCTTCCCCAGTTGTTCCATCAATTTCTACATTTTCTGATTTTTTATTATTCATTTTTGCCTGTCTTGATGTTGTCAATCTAATAGAAATAAATGTTGATAAAATATATAATACAGGTATAATGTATACAGTATAATCACCCATATTTTGTTGAGGTATCTTGCTTAAATCAAGTCCTAAGAAATTCATTTGTAAATTTAATTTATCTACATTTTCATCTTCTGGGTTTCTTTCTTTTAAATAATTGTATTCCCTTATCAAATCAATTTCTGGGTATACATTACTTACAGCCTTTTCTCCCTCTTTTAATTGATTAATATAATTATTGACATTTTCTTGTGGTAATTTTTGCATAAACGTTATTGGTGATCTTACCAAATAAAATATTGATAATAACAATAACATTTGTATAATTGCTGTTAAACATCCACTAAATGGGCTCATTTTTTCTGTTTTATATAAGCTCATAATTTCCTGATTCATTTTTTCTTGGTCGTTTTTGTATTTAAATTGAATTACTTTCATCTTTTCTTGTAATTCAGCACTTTTTTTCATTGTTTTTTGTTGTTTGATTGACAATGGTATTAATATTATTTTTATTGTTACGGTAAATAATATAATTGCCAATCCATAATTATTTACTAGATTATACATCAATTGTAGTAAATAACCAAATATATTTGCAAAAAATTGAAACATATAAGTTATCCTCCCAGGTTTATTTTAATGGATCATAACCTCCTTTAGAAAAAGGATTACATCTCATAATTCTATATATTCCAAGCATACTACCTTTTAGTGAACCGTATTTTTGAATAGCTTGTTTGGTATATTCTGAACATGTTGGATAAAATTTACAATTTATATTCTTGCTTTTTAACCAATTTGAAATATGTTTTTGATATCCATTAATAAGCCATATAAGTATTTTTTTCATTATTCTTCCTCAATAAAAATATTAGCTTTTTTTATAATATTTTTCATATCTTCCATTATATTTTTATAAGTCGCCTCTTCTATTTTAACATTCTTTTTCCATAAAAAGATTATTGAGTTAGATGTATTTATATTATTTTCTAAATTTTTATAACTCTCTCTAATCAATCTTTTAATTTTGTTTCTTCTTACGGCTTTAGCAATTTTAGAGCTTATAGCAATTCCTAAAAAATTATTACTGATATTAGAATTATTATATTTTATAAAAGCTTCTATTCTTTTTCCTGAATAATATTTTCCTTTTGTTAAAACATTTTTAAATTCATAATTTTTTTTTAACATTTTTGTTTTTTTCATTACTTTTCTCCTTCAATTAGCTAATTAATAAAAATTAATGAAAAAAACTAACAAATTACGCACTTAATTTTTTTCTACCTTTAGCTCTTCTTGCTTTTAATACGTTTCTTCCAGATTTTGTTTTCATTCTTTTCATAAATCCATGTTCTTTCTTTTCTTGTCTATTTTTTGGTTGATATGTTCTTTTCATATTTTAGCACCTCCTACTGATTTTTTATATAAATCCATTTTACTAGATATTATTTTTACAAATAACAAGTATATCGATTATACAGCACAATTCATATAAATGTCAAGAAAAAATACTAAATTTTTAAAATCTTTTTTTGTAACAGTATCGTAATGTTTCTGTTAAATAATCGTAATATTTATATAGTTTTCCACATATTTTTATAATCTTATCCACATAAAAAAATTTTTTTCCACATTTTTTTCCACAACATATTGACTTATTATATAAAAATTTGTTATTATGGGGAAAGTAAAAAACAAGTCTACTTTTTATTGATATTTCTTGAATTTTTGTTTGTATGTTTGTTTTTTATTTTTACAAAATTATTACAGAATTATCAACAGCTGTGGATAACTTTGTGGATAATTTTATAATGAAAGGATGATACTTAAATGGCTATTGAAAAAGATGAACTAATCTCCAAAATTAGAGATGCTTTAAAACCAGAATTAACTCAAATTTCTTATGATACTTGGATTTTACCTTTAGGAATAAGAAGCATTGATGGAAACCACATTGTTTTTACAGCTGTATCTGAATATCAACAAGATTTTATTGAAAATAAATATAGAACTTTAATTTTCAACACATTAAAGTACATAACAAATAGAGAATGGACTTTTTCTGTTATTAATCTTGATGAAGAAGGAAAAGACAATTCAAAAGTAATTTCAATTAATGATTATAAAAAAGACTCAGAAGCAAACAGTGCAGAAATAGAATCAAATAAACTAACACTTAATCCAAAATATACTTTTGAAACTTTTGTTATTGGTAATAATAATAGATTTGCACATGCTGCTGCATTAGCTGTTGGAAATGAACCTGGAAATTCGTATAATCCATTATTTATATATGGAGGAGTTGGTTTAGGTAAAACACATTTAATGCATGCAATTGGTAATAGAATTTTAGAAAATAATAAATATGCAAATGTTTTATATGTTACATCTGAAAAATTTACAAATCAATTAATTAATGCAATTAAAGATAATAAAAACGAAGCTTTTCGTAATAGATATAGAACAATAGATGTTTTATTAATAGATGATATTCAATTTATTGCTGGAAAAGAGAGAATTCAAGAAGAATTTTTCCACACATTTAATACATTATACGAAAATAGAAAACAAATTATAATTTCTAGTGATAAACCACCAAGAGATATTCCATTTTTGGAAGATAGATTAAAATCAAGATTTGAATGGGGACTTTTAGCAGATATATCTTGTCCTGATTATGAAACACGTTTGGCAATTTTAAGAAAAAAGGCACAAGATGAAAATATTGTAATTGATGATTTTATTCTTTCTAATATTGCAAATAAGATTGACTCAAATATTAGAGAATTAGAAGGTGTGTTCAACAAAATTGTAGCAAGAGCATCATTAACACATAGTCCAATTACTATAGAATTAGCTGAAAATATAATTAATGAATTTAAATATGAAAACGAAAAAGTTATTTCTTGCGATTTTATTAAAGAAACTGTTGCAAAATATTTTAGTATAAATAAAGACGATTTATCAGGAAATAAAAGGTCTAATGATATAGCATTTCCAAGACAAATTGCAATGTTTTTATGCAGAGATGTTGCTAATATGTCATATCCTCAAATAGGAGTTGATTTCGGTGGAAGAGACCATTCAACAGTTATGCATGCATGTAGAAAAATAGAAAAAGAGGTAAAAGAAAAAAGTAATACAAAGTTAATTGTGGAAAGTGTGAAAAACATAATTGTAGATGGCAAACAATAAGAAATAAAAAAGAAAATTTAAATTTTTTAAAATTTGTGTTTGTAAAAATGATTGTTTGGATTTACAGTAATGCTTTTGTTCCTACGGAATAAGTACATTGGATATCCACAAGGCAATGTTAATAACCTGTTTATAAACTGTGTATATCTTAATTTTACACAAATAAAATTTTAAACTGTGGATAATTTTATAAGTTTTCCACTGAATTATTAACAGTAGTTTTGCTAGGGGTTGTAACTATCAACATAGTTATCCACAGTTTCCACAGCACCTAATACTATTACTACTAAATTATTATATAAATTATAAAATATAAAAGGAGGAAGTCGAATGAAAATTGTTTGTTATAAAGACAAAATAATTAAAGCTATCAATTCCGTAGTAAAAGGTGTAGCATCTAAAACAACAATGCCAATACTAGAAGGAATATTGATACAAACTAATGATAATGAAATTAAATTAACAACTTATGATTTAGAACTTGGTATAGAATATGTAATGGAATGTGATGTAAAAGAACAAGGAAGTACAGTAGTAAATGCAATAATGTTTAGTGAAATAATTAGAAAGCTACCAGATACAGAGATTCATATAACATTAAATGACAAAAATTTATTAGAAATAGAATGTGAAGGTTCATTATATAAATTAGCAACAATGAATCCAGAAGAATTTCCAGAACTTCCAAAAATAGAAGTTGAAAATTCAATTGAAATTGAACAAAATACTTTAAAAAATATGATTAGAAAAACAATATTTGCAGTAAGTAGTGAAGAAAGTAGGCCAATATTTACAGGATCTTTATTTGAAATTGAGAATAATAAATTAAATGTTGTAGCAGTAGATGGTTTTAGATTAGCTCTAAGAAGTATATATCTTAATAAACAAAGTAATAATTTTAGTGCAGTAATACCGGGAAAAACGCTAAATGAAGTAAATAAAATCATATCAGATTCTTTTGAACCAGTAAAAATAGGGGTTGCAAAAAATCAAGCATTATTTGAAATGGATAATTGTAAAATTGTTACAAGAATTTTAGATGGTGAATTTTTAAATTATAAAAACGTAATTCCAAGTAATTGGGAAACAAGAATTAGAGTTAATAAAAATAATATACAAAACAGTTTTGAAAGAATAAGTTTAATATCTGCATCTGCAGTAGAAAAAGAAAAAAAATATCCTGTAAAAGTTCAAGTTGATATTGGAAAAGTAACAATATCTTGTACAAATCAAACAGGTGATGCTAAAGAAGAATTATATATTTCAACAGAAGGGAAGAATATAGAAGCAGGATTTAATCCGAAATATTTTTTAGATAGCTTAAAAGCAATTGATGACGAAGAAGTATATATAGAATTCGGAAGTAGTATTTCACCATGTTTAATAAAATCAATAGAAAATAATGATTATACTTATATGATTTTACCAATTAGATTAAAGGAAGAATAAAGGTAGATTTTTCTGCCTTTATTTTGATAAATATGTGGTATTCAGATTATAATATCTAAATATTTATCGAAAAATCTCGGCTTCATTACACATTAAAGAAATTCTATTTTTATAAAATAAGAATTTATAATAATGTTCCAATTGCATTCGATTTATTCTCAAAATATTGAGATATTGTAATCTGAATATAATTAAGGTGTTATAAAAAATAATGTTTTTTATAGATTGATTAGTGTTATCAATTATTCACAATTTGTTCAAATGCTGTGGATAACTCGAGAAGAAAAAAATGAAAAAAATAGAAAAAAATCAAAAAAAATAGAATAAATTAGAAAATAGAAGTAAAACAAAATGTGGATAATTTAAAAATAAAAATAATTGAAAAAAATCGAAAAAAATAGGAAAAAAAAGATAAAAATAGATAAATAAAGAAAATTGGCATGTGGATAACGGTGTGGAAAATTCAAAGCACGAGAATCAAAAATAAGACGATTTAATTTTTTATTAATATAATTTCATAGGTAATAAAAAATTAAAATAAATTAAAAATAATTTATAAAAAATAGAAAAAAATAGTAAAAAAAAGAATAAATTAGAAAAATAGAAGTTAACAAATTATACACAACTGGAGAATAATATGTGGATAAATAATATTAGAATAAATAATTTTAGAAATTATAATTTTGAGGAAATTAATTTAGAAAAAAATATAAATGTTTTTTATGGAGAAAATGCACAAGGAAAAACTAATATAGTAGAAGCTATTTTTTTGTGTGGAATGGGAAAGTCATTTAGAGCAAAAAAAGATAAAGAAATGATTTTATTAGAAAAAGAAAATGCAGTAGTAGAAATTGAATATAAAAAATTAGATAGAGATGGAAAAATAAAAATAGAATTAAATAATAAAAAAAATGTATTTATTAATGGAATAAAAATAAAAAAATTAAGTGAATTATTAGGAAATATTAATTTAGTAATTTTTACACCAGATGATATTAATATTTTAAAAGGTGGTCCTCAAAATAGAAGAAGATTTTTAGATATTATGATTAGTCAATTAAAACCTAATTATATGTATAATTTAAATTTATATTTAAAAACACTAGAACAAAGAAATAATTTTTTAAGACAAATAAGGGAAGAAAATAAAAGTGAACAATTATTAGAAATTTGGGATGAAAAATTAGCAGAATATGCAATTAATATTTATAATTATAGAAAAGAATTTATAGAAAAAATAAATAAAAAAATTAAGATAATTCATCAAGAAATTACAGATAATAAAGAAGAAATTGAAATTGAATATTTATCAGAATGTATTAATAAAGAAGAATATTTAAATTTATTAAATAGAAGAAGAAAATTAGATATTATAAAAGGATTTACAACTAAGGGTGTACATAGAGATGATTTTGTGATATATATTAATAAGAAGAGAATAGATATATTTGGTTCACAAGGTCAACACAGAACAGCAATTTTATCTTTAAAATTATCGGAATTAAATATTATAGAAGAAGAAATTGGAGAAAAACCTATTTTATTATTAGATGATTTTATGTCAGAGTTAGATGAAAAAAGAAGAAATCATTTTTTAGAAAAAATAGATGATACTCAAGTAATTATAACTTGTACTGATAAAATTAATATTGAAAATAAAAATATTTTAATGTATAATGTGAAAGATGGCAAAGTAACTAAAGGAGGAAAAAAATAATGGAAAAGTACGATCATAAATATGGAGCCGAACAAATTCAAGTATTAGATGGTTTGGAGCATGTAAGAAAAAGACCAGGAATGTATATAGGAAGTGTATCTGTAAGAGGATTACATCATTGTGTATATGAAATTGTAGATAATGCGGTTGATGAAGCACTAGCTGGATATTGTAAAAACATACATGTAACTATAGAGCCTGGAAATGTTATTTGCGTAGAGGATGATGGTAGAGGAATACCTGTAGATATTCACAAGAAAACAAAAATATCTGCAGCTGAAACAGTTTATACACAATTAAATGCAGGTGGAAAATTTGGTGGAGATAGCGGATATAAAGTATCTGGAGGTCTTCACGGAGTTGGAGCATCTGTTGTTAATGCTTTATCTGAATGGGTAGAAGTAACTATTCAAAGAGATGGTGGAATTTTCCAAATGAAATTTAATAGAGGAAAAACAATTCAATCATTAGAAAGAATTGGTGATTCAGATAAAACAGGAACAAAAGTTAGATTTTTAGCAGATGATACTATTTTTGAAACATTAGAATATGAATATGAAACATTAGAAAAAAGATTTAGAGAAATGGCATTTTTAACAAAAGGTTTAAGAATAACAATTGAAGATAAAAGGGTAAATGAAGAAGAAAATGAAACACCTAAAAAAGCAGATTTTTGTTTTGAAGGTGGATTAAAATCTTTTGTTGAATTTCTAAATAAAAATAAAGAAACTTTACACAAAACACCAATATATATAGAAAAAACAGATGGTGAAGTACCAGTTGAAATTGCAATTCAATATACTTCAAGTTATTCTGAAAATATTTATACATTCGTTAATAATATTAATACAATTGAAGGTGGAACTCACTTAGAAGGATTTAAAAGAGCTCTTACAAAAGTTTTAAATGATTATGCAAGAAGTCATAATATATTAAAAGAAAAAGATTCTAATCTTCAAGGTGAAGATATAAGAGAAGGTATTACAGCAGTAGTATCAGTTAAAGTAAAAGAACCACAGTTTGAAGGACAAACTAAAACAAAATTAGGAAATAGTGAAGTAACAGGTGTTGTTCAAAGCATGGTAAATGAAGCTTTATCAACATTTTTAGAAGAAAATCCTAATGTTGCTAAATCAATATTAGAAAAATGTATTAGTGCATCAAGAGCGAGAGAGGCAGCTAGAAAAGCAAGAGAATTAGTAAGAAAGAAAAATTCATTAGAAACATCTACATTACCAGGAAAATTAGCAGATTGTAGTAGTAAAAATGCAGATGAATGTGAAGTTTATATAGTTGAGGGAGATTCTGCTGGAGGAAGTGCAAAACAGGGAAGAGATAGAAAATTCCAAGCAATTTTACCATTATGGGGTAAAATGTTAAATGTTGAAAAAGCAAGAGCAGATAAAATATATGGAAATGATAAATTAAATCCTGTAATTTTAGCTGTTGGAGCAGGTATAGGTTCAGATTTTGATATAACAAAAATAAGATACGGAAAAGTAATAATAATGGCAGATGCCGATGTTGATGGAGCACATATTAGAACATTATTATTAACATTTTTCTTTAGATATATGAGACCATTAATAGAAAATGGAAATGTATATTTAGCACAGCCACCATTATATAAATTATCTAAAAAAGGAATGGAAGATATTTATTGCTATACAGATGAAGATCTAGATAAAGCATATAAAGAATTAGAAGAAAAAGGAGTTGCAAGAGATCAATTAGGACTTCAAAGATATAAAGGTTTAGGAGAAATGAACCCAGAACAATTATGGGATACAACTATGAACCCAGAAACAAGAATTTTAGTAAAAGTAACTATGGAAGATGCAATTAAA
This sequence comes from Clostridia bacterium, assembly GCA_036307105.1. Classification (GTDB taxonomy): domain Bacteria; phylum Bacillota; class Clostridia; order TANB77; family CAG-508; genus CAG-269. Next base: position 111,879 of record JAXJYD010000009.1, read on the forward strand.
GCTGATGAAATATTTACATTATTAATGGGTGATGAAGTTGAACCAAGAAGAGAATTTATACAAAAAAATGCTAAATATGTTAAAAATCTAGATATTTAAAAAATAAAAAAGAAAAATATTTAATGGCAGATAAAATAATTTATCTGCCATTAATGCATAAAGCTAATAATAATCTCTACTAAAACTAATATTCCTAATATTAAAACCTAATATATATTACTATATAAATAAGCTCTAATACCAAAAATATTAATCAGTCGCTCGACCATTAATACACCATAAGTAGCTATATTCATCCTTAAGGGACTAATAACAACCACTAAAAAATATATACTAGATATAAGAATAATCTTAGCTCGAATAAATTACCTATAATTTGACCATATATTTTTCAGAATAAAAACAAATAATAATTAAAAATAATTAATATATTTATTTTAAATATAGCCTACAAACAAATAATTTATTCTTATCGCCGACTAATTATAATATATAAAAATACACTATAATTAATCTTTGCTCAAATATTAATAAACAAATTATTATCTATTAATATTCTTTGCTCAACTATTATTAACCTTATAAGATTATTATGTACAAAATAAAAAAATATATTCAAAAAAATAAAAGTCGATTTTTGTCGATGAAAAGTTCTTGACAATAAAAGGAAAATATTGTAAAATCATAAATAAAATTGGAGGTGATAATTATAAAAAATAAAACACTGCAAGAATGGTTGCCCATAAAAGAGATTGATAAGAAAGGAGTTGTTAAATTAAAAAATAATAATTTAATAAAAATAATAAAAGTAAATCCAATTAATTATAATTTAAAATCAGATTTAGAAAAAGAATCTATATTAAATTCTTATAAAATTTTTTTAAAAACTTGTAATTTTGATATCCAAATTTTAATTCAAAGTAATAAAGAAGATTTAAGTCATCATATTAATAATATTCAAAAAAATATCTCAAGAAAAGAAAATAAATATTTAGAAAAAATATCAAAAAATTATATTCAATATATTAATAAAATTAATTCAGAAAGAAAATCATCATCAAAAGATTTTTATATAATTATTTCAAATGAAAATAAAAAAAATAATAATATTCAAACAGAAGAATTATTAAAAATTGATTTAAAAGAAAAATATTTTAAAATCAAAGAATGTTTATCTCGTACAGGAAATTCAGTTCAAGAAATATCCAATAAAGAAAATATAGAAAAATTATTTTTTTCATTTTTAAATGTAAAAAAATATAATAATAAAATTTTTATAAATAAATAATTTAATAAAAATAATTTTAAAATTAGATTTATTTAATAAAAAAAATAATAAAAATATAAAATAATTATATTAAATATTAAATATAAAATAATTATTATATAAAAATAAAAAATTTAAAATATTAAAAATAATAAATATTATATTTTAAATAAATATAAATTAATAATTTTTAAAAAAATAAAATATTAAAAATATAAAATAATAATTTAAAATAAATAAAAAAATTAAAATAAATAATAATTTAAAAAATTAATTTTAATAATTATTTTTTAAAATAATAAAAAAAGGAGGAAGAATTATAGAAAATATAAAAAATTTAATTAATGAAAAAATAAAAAAAATAATTAATAAAAAAGAAGATGATAATTTTTTTTCAGGAAGTGTTGAAGAAAAAGATTTAATTTCACCAACTTATATAAATTTAAAAAATCCTAGATATATAGAAATTGATAATTTATTTTATTCTGGATTAATTATTGTAGATTATTTTAGGGAACAAAATGATTTAATTTTAAAAAATTTAATTGAAACAAATATTAATATGAATATTTCTATTTTTTATGAGAAACAAAATTCATATAAAATAATTAAAGATTTAACATATCATATAGGTAATGTTGGAGTTGAATTAAAAGAAAGTAATCAAAACAGAGAAGATATAGATATAGCAGCGTATACATATAATGATGCAAAATATATAAGAAAAGAAATACAAGTAAATAATGAAGATATTTATTTTTTATATATTTATCTAAATGTTTATTCAGATAATTTAGAAGATTTAGAATATTATTTAAATAAATTAGAAGGAATTTCACAAAGTAAAGGATTACAAACTATAAGAGGTAATTTTAGACAAGAAGATATATTTTTAGCAACTTTACCAATTATGCAAAATAATAAAATTATAAAAGAAGCAGCCAAAAGAAATATTTTAACTTCAGGTTTGCTTGCAACTTTTCCATTTATATCATCAAATATTTATGATGAAAATGGTGTATTTATAGGTACTAATATATATAATGATTCATTAGTTTTTATAGATAGATATAATACTAAAAAATATAAAAATGCTAATATTTGTATCTTTGGTACTAGTGGTGCAGGAAAATCTTTTTATACTAAATTATTAATATTAAGATATAAATTATTAGGAATTTCACAATATATTATAGATCCAGAACGCGAATATGATAATTTGTGTAAAGAATTAAAGGGGTTAAATATTAAAATAGGTCCTAACTCAGAAACATTTATAAATATTTTAGAAATAAGAAAAGAAAGTATAGAAGACGGAGAAACTGGTTATTTAGCAACTAAAATAGGAAAATTAATTGGATTTTTTAATTTAATTTTTGGAGAAATGAATGAAGAAGAAAAAGCATTACTAGAAGAAAAATTAATAAATACATATAATATAAAAAATATTAATTTTGATGATAAAAGTTTATATAAAAAAATAAATAAAAATAATAAAATAAAAGAAATATTTAAAGAGTCAAAAGATATGCCTATACTAGAAGATTTATATAAAATTTTAGGTGAAGATGAAAAAACAAAAAAATTTAAAATTAAATTAATTCCATTTGTAAAAGGCTCAATGAAATTTTTTAATAATTATTCCAATATTTCTTTAAATAATGATTTAATAATTGCAGACATCTATGATTTGGGTGAAGAAAATTTAAAATATGGAATGTATTTATTTACTGATATTTTTTGGGATAAAATAAAAGAAAATAGAAATTTAAAAAAGGCAATATATTTAGATGAAATATGGAGATTAATTGGAGTAACATCTAATAAAGAAGTTGCAAGTTTTATTTATAAAATATTTAAAACAATAAGAAAATATGGAGGGAGTGGTGTAGCAATTACACAAGATATTTCTGATATTTTTAGTTTAGATAATGGTACATATGGAAAAAGTATTTTAAATAATTCAAGTATAAAAACATTTTTTGCATTAGAGGAAGAAAATATAAAAATTCTTTCAGAATTTGCTAATCTTTCAGAAAAGGAAAAAGTAGAAATAAAATCATTAAAAAGAGGTGAAGCATTAATGTTTGTTGGAGATGACCATATATTGACTAAAATAGAATGTTCAGAAATAGAAAAAGAAATAATAGAAGGTAAAAAAGAAAATAATGAAAATAATATTAGCGTGTGAAAATAAAAAAATTAATAAATATTTAAGTGAAATAAAAAATAAAAATTTTATAATAAAAAAAGTACAATATAGAGAAGCAATAATAGAAATTTTAAAAAAAGAAAATAATATAAATTATATTTTTTTATATGAAAACATACCAGGTGAAATTAGTATAGAAGATTTAATTAAAAAAATAAAACTAATAAATAAAAAAATTAAAATAATTATTTTCTTAGAAAAAGAAAATATAAATAAAAAAATAA
>JAXJYD010000010.1:0-2467 GCA_036307105.1 Clostridia bacterium
GGATCTTCCTGGATATGAAAAAGAAAACATTAACCTATCATTGAAAGATGGATATTTGGAAGTAACAGCTGAGGTTAATAAAGAAGATGAAAATGAAGAAAAGGACAAATTTGTTCATAAGGAAAGATATTACGGACATTGCTCAAGAAGTTTTTATGTGGGAGAGCAAATTAAAGAAGATGATGTAAATGCAGAATTTAAAAACGGTATATTAAAAATTTGTATTCCAAAAAAAGAAGAAAGAAAAGAACTTCCAGAAGCAAAACATATTGAAATTAAATAATATTTATAAGGAAATGGTTTTATATAGAATCATTTCCTTATTTAATATATAAATTACAATAAATGTGTGAGATTAATAGTAATTTGTCATTTAGCAAGATGTTCGTAACATAAGTAATTTTCTGAACGAGGTAATAAATAAAAAGTGATAGAAATTTTAAGAATTCTATTGCTTTTTTTATTCCAACAAAGTATAATAAGTATGAAAAGTATAACAAGCATAAATTAAGGAGGATAAAAATGGATAGAGATAAGTTTGTAGGAATAAGCAAAGTAGGAGAAAAAGGACAAATAGTAATTCCAAAAGAAGCAAGAGATATGTTTGATATAAAATCTGGAGATTCAATTATTGTACTTTGTGATAAAGAAAAAGGAATTGCACTTATTAAATCTGATATAATAGAAGATTTATCAGATAAAGTATTTCAAAAAGGGGATAAGTAAAAATGGAGAAAAGAAAGCATTATTTAGACAATATAAGATGGATTACATTATGTTTTGTAATTATATATCATATATTTTATATATTTAATTCAAGTGGTGTAGTTTCAAATATAGGTGTAACAGGCATTAAAGAATTAGATAGTATATGTGTTTTTATCTACCCCTGGATTATGTGTTTATTATTTGTTGTATCAGGAGTATCTACTAATTATTCGTTAAAAAGCAAAACAAATAAAGAATTTATAAAAGATAGAGCAAAAAGAATATTAGTTCCAAGTTTAATAGGAATATTTGTTTATGGGTGGATAAGTGGATGGACAACAAATTACTATGGCGATATATTTGCAGGAAATGGAAGTATGATTCCAGTTCCAATTAAATACATAATATTCTCTTTAATTGGTATTGGTCCACTTTGGTATGCACATGTATTGTTTATAGCATCTTTGCTTATTGTTTTAGTTAGAAAAATTGATAAAAATAAAAAACTAGATATTTTGTTTAGTAAAATTAATTTACCTTTATTGTTTTCATTGGTATTATTAGTATGGGGATCATCATTTATACTAAATACTCCAGTCGTAACTGTATATAGATTTGGAATATATTTGCTTATGTTTTTATTAGGATATTACATATTTTCAGATGATGAGATTATAGAAAAATTAGAAAAAATTTCAATACAAATGGGAATTATTACATTTATTATTGGAATTACATTTACAATTGTAAATTATGGTGCTAATTTTGGCTCAAATGAGTTTCTAACTAACATATTTACTAATATTTATATATGGTTTGTAATTCTTTCAGCATTTGGACTTGCAAAGAAATTTTTGGATTTTGAAAATAAATTTACAAAGTATATGAATAAAAACAACTTTAGTTTTTATGTGTTACATTATACTATACAAATTATTATAGCATTTGTTTTAGTAGAATATTTTAAATTTAGTCATTTCTTGTTTAATTATATAATTTTATTTATAGGTACAATAATTATATTACCAATAGTTACAGAAATCTTAAAAAGAATACCAATAGCAAATAAATTATTACTTGGAGTTAGTAAAAGGAAATAGACAAATTACAATAAGTAAAGCTGGATAATAAGTTGATATTATTCGGCTTTTATTGTATAATTGTAACAACAGATAGTAATTTTATGTTATAAATACGGAGGTGATAGAGATTAATAATTTTTGGATTATTTTTTTGGTGATTATATTATTATATGTTATAATACCAAGAAGAAATAAGTTTTATTTAGGAATAATAAATAGAAAGAAGAAAGGAAGGAAAAGAAATATGCCACAAGAATTAATAAAGGAATTTATAGGAAAAGTATGTACAATTATATTATTTAATGAATCTTTTGGAGTACAAGGAAAAATAGTTGCAGTGGAAGATAATTGGATAAAAGTTGAAGAAAAGAACAAAATTCGTTTGATAAATGGAGACATGATAAGAGATATATCGATAGCACCAGAAAAATATCAAAAATAATTACAAATCATAACAACAAATTACAATAAATAAGTTAGAACAATTAAATGCAAAATATAAATTCACAAAAAATTCACAAAAAATCAGCACTCTACACTTGACATTGCTAAAATTAGTGATACAATATAAATGTAATGAGAATTACATATATGTGCATACCCTTGAAACAGAGTATCAACACATAAAAAATTATTTTGTAAAAGGAGTGGTTTTTATGATGATGATACCAAGAAAA
>JAXJYD010000011.1:0-29831 GCA_036307105.1 Clostridia bacterium
TGACCAAGCGAGGCTTAATCAGTATTTCAGATTACTACCAAAAGGTACCACATATTTAATTTTGAATTGAACCGCCCATTGCCGAACGGCACGATGAGGTGGTGTGAGAGGGAAAATCTTAAATTTTCCCTACTCGATTATTATAACCAATGTACAAGAATAATTTATTTAAAAAAGAAAAAAGATATCTATGAAGATCATAAATATCTCTTTTTACTGAAAATTACAAATCTTTCCATTTTTATGGTGAGCCAGGAGGGATTCGAACCCCCGACCCCAGGCTTAGAAGGCCTGTGCTCTATCCAACTGAGCTACTGACCCATGTCTATGAACAATAAATATATTACCATAAAAATAGGCTAGTGTCAAGAATAGTATGGCAAAAAATTGGGAAAATGACAAATTTTATTAAAAAAGTATATTTATTAGTCCAATTAATCCAAAAACAATGAAGAGTAAATTAGATAAAGTTTCTATAAACTTTGGATTTAATTTATTGCCTAAAATTTTCCCAAAGAAAAGTGCAATAGAATTACTAGCTACCATTCCACATATAGAACCCATAATTAATGGAATTCTGTAACTAGGATATTGTAATCCCATACCTAATGAAGCTAAAAAAGTTTTATCACCTAATTCACCTATTATTATACTAATTGCAATAATAAAAATATAATTTAATTTACTTGAAGTTATTAATTCTAAAATAGAAGATTTAGAATTAATACTTTTTTCTTTTTGCGGCAAAAATCCTATTAATCCAAAAAATAAAAAAGAACAGTATGTAAAAAGTTCGGAATAAAACCTAAAAGTTTCATTTTGAAAGTTACCTAATTTACTACCAAATAAAATAGCGAGTCCATGACTAAAAAATGTACCAATAGCAACACCAAGTAAAATGTTTTTAGCTTTATCTTTAGTTGAAAAGGATAATACTAAAAGCTGAGTCTTATCTCCTAATTCAGATACAAATATTAAAATAAAGCTTATAAAGAATGGATATATATAATTCATTATACTTTCACCTCGTCTTTTAAATATATGGATAAACAATTATAAATATGTATAAAAATGGGTGAAAAGGGACAGACCCTCTTTACCCATTTCCCTAAATATTTGTGAATTTTTTGTGAATTACTTTACAATAAAAAGACAAAATGATAATATATACAAAGTTGATAAATAGATATTTTTTAAAGGAGGAATTTTTTGTGATAGAGGTTAAAAATGTTACAAAAAAGTATGGAAAGTTTGTAGCCGTAGATGATATTAGTTTTACTATTAATGATGGCGAAATTGTAGGTCTTCTTGGACCAAACGGAGCCGGTAAAAGCACTACTATGAATATGCTAACAGGTTTTATTGAACAAACACAAGGAGATATAATAATAGACGGATATAATATGCTTAAAAAACCTAAAAAAGCAAAAAAAGAAATAGGGTATATGCCAGAGGGAGTTCCTTTATACAGTGATTTAACTGTAAAAGAATTCATAACTTATATGGCTGAAATTAAAAATGTTAATAAAAAAGAAAGAAAAGAGAAGATTGAAAAAATCATAGAGAATACAGGATTAAAAGATGTTCAAAATAAATTAACCAAAAACTTGTCTAGAGGATATAAGCAAAGAGTAAGTTTAGCTGGAGCTTTAGTTGGAGAACCTAAAATTTTAATATTAGATGAACCAACAGTAGGACTAGATCCAAAACAAATTACTGAAATTAGAAGTTTAATTAAAGAATTAGGAAAAACTCATACAGTTATTTTAAGCTCTCATATTTTATCAGAAGTAAGCCAAATTTGTAATAAGGTTATTATTATAAATAAAGGTAATATAGTTGCAGTTGATACTCCAGAGAACTTAGAAAATAAAGTTTCTAACAATAATGCTACATATGTAACAGTAGAAGATACGGAAAATAAAATGGATTTAATGAAAGATAAAATAAAAGAGATAAAAGCAATTAAACTAATAAAAGAAAATGAAGATGGAACCAAAGACTATGAGTTACAAGCTGAAAAAGGTGTTGATTTAAGAAAAATAATCTTTAAAGAATTTGCAAAAGAAAATATTACAATATTTGAAATGAAAAAAGCAGACACAACTTTAGAAGATGCATTCATGAAACTTATTGAAGGAGGAAATAAATAATGTTAGCAGTTATAAAGAAGGAATTTAAATCATATTTTTATTCACCAGTAGGATATGTATTTATTGGATTGTTTTTAATAATGTTTAGTATATTTTTCTATGTTGATGTTTTCCAATATCAAAGTACAAATTTTGAGTATATATTCTATTCAGGTGCTACAATATTAACTTTTATTGTTCCAATATTGACGATGAGAGCAATTGCGGAAGAAAGAAAGACAGGAACAGAGCAATTATTACTTACTTCACCACTTAGCATTACAAAAGTGGTACTTGGAAAATTTATAGCAGCTACATTAATTGTTATAATCACAGAAATTTGTACATTTATGTATTTTGCTATTTTAAGTTTCTTTGGTAAACCACCAATGACAACAGCATTAGTTACTATGCTTGGATTTTTATTATTAGCTATGAGTTATATCTCATTTGGTATTTTAGCATCTAGTGTTACTGAAAATCAAATTATTGCAGGTATAATAACAATAGGATTTTTTATACTAACATGGTTTTTACCACAATTTAACAGCGTATTTAGTAATTTTTCATTAATAAATATGTTTTCAAAATTTCCTACAGGACAAATTGATATTGCAGATACAGTAACTTTTGTTACATTTACAATTACATGTATATTATTTACTATAATTGTTATGCAAAGAAGAAAAAGTGTGAGATAGGGGGAATGGAATTGAAAGAGAAAAAATCAAATAAGGTGACTAAAGCAATGACAAAGAAAAAAGAAAAAAAAGCTACTACTAGCAAATTTATTGAAATAATAAAAAAGAAGTGGTTAGTAGATACAAGTAAAACATTTTTATTAATGGCAATAATAGTAGCTGTATTTATAGGTGTAAATGTTTTAATGCAAAAATGGAATCCAACTCCGATTGATTTTAGTCAAGAAAAATTATATACATTAACAGATGAAAGTAAAGAAAAAGTAAAGAATATAGACAAAGATGTAAATATATATTTTGTTGGATATACAGATGAAGATTCTAATTTAGAATTAGCTAAACAATATAAAAAAGCTAACGAAAAAATAACAGCAGAAGCGGTTGATGCAAATAATAGACCAGATTTAGTTGAAAAATATGGAATAGAAAATGGAACACAAGGAATTATTGTAGAATGTGGAGAAAAGTCTAAAGTCTTAACATCTAATGATTTAGTAACTTATGATACATCTACATATGAAACTATAAGTATTGCAGAAGAAAAATTGACAAGTTCAATTATTTCTGTAACTAGCCAAAAAGTTCCAAAAGTATATTTCTTACAAGGATATAGTGAATATTCTTTAAGTAAAAATATGAATTTTTTAAATATGTATTTAGCTAATGAAATAAATGAAGTTGAAAAGTTAGATGTTTTATCAGTAGGAAAAATTCCAGATGATTGCGATACTTTAGTTATTACAACACCATCTAAAGATTTTGATGATGTAGCAACAAATTCTATTACAGATTATATAAATTCAGGAAGAAATATTTTATGGCTAAATTCTGCTTTAACAACGAGTAAGGATATGCCTAATGTAAATAAGATTTTAGCAATGTATGGAGTAAATCCATTTGAAGTAGGCGTTATTAGAGAAACGAATGCAAGTAAAATGGTAACAAATTCACCTGATTTAATAATCCCAGAAATTCAAAGCTCAAAAGTAACTAAAGATTTGTATAATACGACAGGTGTAATTTTTATAAATTCTACAAAAATAAATGTTAACGAAGATAATTTATCAGACCTAAAAGTATCAAAAACAGATTTAGCTTTGGCTAGTAAAGACTCATATTTTAGAACTAATTTTAGTATTCAATCGAATGCAGCACAAGAAGATGAAGAAAAAGGAACATTTATTGTTGGAGCTGAATTAGATAAGACATTAAAAGAAAAAAATGAAGAAACAGGAGAAAGCGCTGTTACATCAAAAATGATAATATTTGGTGAAAATTATTTTATAACAGATTATCCTTTAAATCAAAATTCTCAATATGGAGCTATTCAATTAGCTTATAATAAAGATTTAGTATTAAATTCAATTGCATATTTAGCTGATAGAGAAGAAGATATTTCAGCAAGAAAGAGTACAGGTACAGTTAAATATACAGCAACTGAAGAACAAGATACAATTATTAAAGTAATTATATTTGCAGTTCCTATTGTAATTATTTTAGTAGGAATTGTAGTATGGCAAATTCGTAGAAGAAAAAAATAGAATAAATAATCAAAAACCTCATAAAATATTATGGGGTTTTTACTGATTTATAATGGACTTTATAAATTAAAATGTTATTATAAAAATATTTATCGAAAAATCTCGGCTGCATTACATATTAAAGAAATTCTAATTTAATAAAATGAGCCTCTTTCACTCAGACCCATCTCGCAAAGCTCGAAGTACCGTGAACATCCCTCATTTTATTAAATAAGAATTTCTAATAATATTCCAATTGCATTCGATTTGTTCTCAAAATATTTTTATATTAACATTTTAATAGTTTAAATAACGGTATGATTTATACAATATCAATAAAAACTCTTGATGAAAGGTAATATTTTATATGAGTAATATTTTAAGAGTTGTTTTTGTAATTATAGGGACATTGATTGGAGCAGGGTTTGCTTCTGGTCAAGAGGTGTATTTGTTTTTTTATTCTTATGGAATAAAAGGAATTATTGGTATTTTTATTTCCTCAATTATGATGGGAATTATAATATATAAAACTTTAATTTTAGTAAAAGAAAATGATATAAATAATTATAAAGATTTATTGAATTTACTTATAAAAAAAGAAGAAAAAAAGATTTTTTTTAATATAAAAAATATTATAAATATCATAATAAATATGTTTATATTAATTACTTTTTTTATTATGATTGCTGGTTTTGGTGCTTATTTTGAACAAGAAATAGGTATTAATAGCTTGATAGGAAGTAGTGTTTTAGCTATTCTTTGTTTTATTGTATTTAGAACAAACCAAAAAGGAGTAGTCAAGGTAAGTGAGATTTTAGTTCCTATTTTAATTGTTTTTATTACAATAATTAGTATATTAAATTTAAAAGATTTTGATATAAATAATATTAAAAATTATTTTATTAGTAATAAAAGCTATAATTTTTTACTTAGTTCAATAGTATATTGTAGTTATAATAGTATTTTATTAATTCCAGTATTAATAACCTTAAAAAATTATATTAACAATAAAAGAAAAGTGATTAGTATATCTGTAATTTCTACAATAATAATAGTATTATTATCAATTAGTTTGTTTTTTATTTTAACAAAAGTAGATGTTGATATTAGTAAATTAGAAATGCCGGCAGTTTATGTCGTATCTAGAATGTCTAAAATTTTTGTAATTATTTATGGTTTTATTATTCTGGGTTCTATTTTTACTACAGCAGTTTCTTTAGGAAATAGCTTTTTACAAAATGTAAGTAAAAACAAAAAGAGTTATACACATATTGCGGTTATTATGTGTATAACTTCTATTGCAATTTCTAAAATTGGGTTTTCAAATTTAATTAATTTTTTATATCCTATTTTTGGGTATTTGGGTATAATTCAAATTGTCAGATTGACATTTAAAAAAGATAAATTGAAAAATCCATAAATATCTTGAAAAAAATGTTAAAAACTGATATAACTTTATTAAATAGAAAAACCAATGAGAAGGATTGAGTTTATCACATGAAAGATATTTGGAAAGAAAGTTTGGATTTTAAAAAGAAAATTAATAAAAAAAAGATATGGATTGCAATTGCAATAGGTGTTGTAATCTTAATAAATATTGCAGTTCTGATATTATATTCAGTAAATAATGTTGCTCATAATTGGATTGATATTAATATATTGAGGAAAGAAGTTAAACAAGATAAAGCTACAACTATAGATTTAAAAGAAAATCAAGATTCTAGTATATATGCATTCAATAAATATATAGGAGTATTAAGTAAAGCAAAATTATCTATTTATAGTAATACAGGAGGTGAAGAAAAAAGTTTAGATGTACAAATTTCTGATCCATTATGGGATTCTGCTAATAGGTTTTTAGCAATTGCAGAAAAAAAGGGGCAAAAGTTATATGTTTTAACAGATAAAGATATTTCATGGGAAGCAGATGTTGATGGGAATATTTCACAAGTACATATAAATAAAAATGGATATGTAGCAGTTGTAATTGGAGATACAAGTTATAAAACAGTAATTAAAATGTATGATTCTAAAGGAAAACCATTATTTAATACATATTTATCTACTACAAGAGCGGTGGATGTATCAATATCAAATGATAATAAATATTTAGCAATAGCTGAAGTTGATACATCAGGTACAATAATACAATCAAGTATAAGAATAATGTCGATTGATAAAGCAAGCAAAAATGAAACAGATACTTTAGAAAATACATATAAATGTCCAGAAAATAAATTAATTACAAATATAAAATATCAAGATAAAAATAGATTGGTTTGTATGTACACAGATTCAATACATGAATTAGTTGATGGAAAAGATGAAATTTTATTTGATAATAACAACAAAAAGATTGTTTTTCAATCTATAAATTTGCATAATAATGCGTGCTCAATTGAAGAAAAATCATCGGGATTGTTTACAGCAGACTCTCAGATTAATATTATTAATATAGATAATAAACAAATAAAGGAATATACGGCTGAATCTGTTACAAAAGAATTATATACATATGGAAATATTATTGCAGTAAATTTAGGAACAGAAGTAGAGTTTATAAATTTAGATGGAAAATTAGTTAAGAGATATGTTGCAAACCAAGAAATTACAAATATTGTAGTTTCAGAAAGTTTAGCAGGAATTATTTATAGAGATAAGATTGAGATAATAAATCTATAATTAATTCTGGAAAATAGCTTTGAAAATTTGTTAACTAGACTAAAGAGAATAATTATAGATATTGGAGGAACTTTTAATGGGAATTATAATTGATGTTATATTAGTTTTATTTTTACTAGGTTCAACTTATTTAGGATATAAAAAAGGATTGGTTAAAGTAGCAGTAAGCCTGGTTGCATTTATTGCAGCAATTATTATCACGGTTTTATTATATAGACCAATTGGAGATTTAATTATAAAAAATACTGACTGGGATGAAAATTTGCAAAAAGCAATTCAAACAAATGTAGATTCAGCAACTTCAACAAATAAAACAGAGGAAGAAAAAAATATTACTGACAGCATGATAGAAGGGGCAAAAAATGAAATATTACCAGGTACATCAAAAACGGTTGCTACAAATATCATGTATGGTGGAACAATGATAGGTATATTTATTGTTTCAAGGTTATTATTGCTATTAATTAATTTAATGGCAGATGCTATAACAAGCCTTCCAATTATAAAACAATTTAACGAGGCTGGTGGAATTGCTTATGGAATATTAAGAGGAATAATAATAGTTTATGCAATTGTAATGTTACTAAATTTAATCATATCATTTGATCCACAAGGAGCTTTAAACGATATTATACAGAATACGTTTTTAACAAAGTTGTTAATGAATTTTAATATTTTTAATTTGTTTATGAAAAAATAAAATAAGAGACAAATCGAGAAAAATGAATTGTGAATTTTTCGAAAATTTGTCTTCTTTTGTTGCCTTTTTGCTATATATTTGTTATACTTATAACACGTGAATTTATGAGTGAGAAAATTTAAAATATAAATATTAATAACAAATGAGGGAAAAAATGAAAAAAAATAAAAACAAGAAAAAAAGAAAGGTGCTAAGAAAAGTACTTTTAGTAATATTATTAATACTTTTAATTGCAGGTGGAGTATTTGCATATAAAGTATATAAAAATGGTGGAGGAATGTCTGGAATGCTAGCAACAATGGTTGGACATAATGAAAATACTAAGAAGAATTTAGGAGAATTTAGATGCTTAATATTAGGAATTAGTACAGATCAAAAAGATGTAGATTTAACAGATACAATAATAGTTGCATCATATAATCCAAATACACAAAAAGCAACATTGTTATCAATTCCAAGAGATACATATACAGGTAAAAATCCATCAAAAGCAACTGCATATGAAAAAATTAATGCAATGTATAGCAGAAAACATAGACCAGACGAAACTTTAAAAGCTGTAAATGATATTACAGGATTAAATATAGAATATTATGTAGTTGTAAAGACAGAAGCTTTAATAAAACTAGTAGATGTAATAGGTGGAGTTACATTTAATGTTCCAATAAATATGGACTATGATGATTCATCACAAAATTTAGCTATTCATTTGAAAGCCGGAGAACAAAAATTAGATGGCGATAAAGCTGAACAATTAGTTCGTTTTAGACATAATAATAATGGTACATCATATCCAGAAGATTATGGTGACAATGACATCGGAAGAATGAGAACACAAAGAGAATTTATAATGCAGGTTGTAAAGCAAACAGCTAAGCCTGAAAACATTTTCAAAATAGGACAAATATTAGATGTAGCAAAAGAATATGTAATAACAAATATTGATTTTGACGTAGCAAAAGATTATGTGCCTTATGCAGTTGAATTCAATACAGATGATTTATTAACAGAAGTATTACCTGGAACTCCAAGTAACAAAAACGCTTCGGGAACATGGGTATATATACATGATGCAAAGAAAACAAAAACATTAATAGAAGAATTATTTGTTAATAGAGACAAAACTGAAGAAGAAACTACAAATACAACTGAATCAAATACAATATCAACTAATTCAACATCAACCACATCAACAACAGCTACAAAAAAAGATAGTATCAAAATTGAGGTGCTAAATGGAAGTGGAAGTAGTACTAATTTACAGACAGTTGTAAGTAAGCTAGAAAAAGCAGGGTTTAAAGTAACTAAAAAAGGAGAAACAAATTCAACTTCAAAAACAACTATTATTAATAAAAAAGAAATAAAAGATAATTATGTTACAGAAATTAAAAACGCAGTAGGAATGGGAATTACACAAAATAGTCAATCAACATCAAGTAAGGTTGATTTAACAATAATAATCGGAAAAGATTATAAATAAAATATGAATTTTTAAAATCTAAATTTGAAAGTAAAAATGGAAAGATAAGTATTAATTCTTATCTTTCCAAAAATTAAATCTAAATTTTTTATATTATATAGTTTAACTATATTCTAATAATGTTTTGATTTTCTTCCATATTTTTTAACTCTTTTTTTCCTCTTTCTTGAGAAAACAAAAATCGTAATTACAAAAATTACTCCAACAGAAATACCAACGTATAAATAAAAATAAGATTTTTCAACATTGTGTTCTGCAACTATATCAGTAGTATATGAAACACCTTCAATATTATATGTAACTTTTCCTAAAGTAGAACCTTCCTCAATAGGAGCAGATATATTATCATTTAAAATTATTTCAGGTTCAATTTTAGAAGTAGAGTTAGTGTTTACTAAAGCTTCAATTGTTTCACTTGACATTAAATTCAGATTTTCTGTTTCTTTAGTTGCACCAGAAACTTTAATAGAAGTTATTAAATCATTTTCATTAACAATATTTTTTACAGAATAATTTGAATATCCATATTCAAATAATTTTCTAGAATCTGAAAAACGACTATTACTATGTAAAACAACACCTATTAATTCTAGATTATCTCTATATGCAGCAGATACTAAGCATTCTTTTGCTTGGGATGTGAATCCTGTTTTTCCTGCTATTAAATATTTATAATAATTAGAACTATTAGCATTTAATAGTTCATTAGTTGAACTATAAGAGCGTGTTCCAGATTTATTTGTTGCCGGAATGGCACATGAAGCTTTACCTGCAATTTTTCTAAAAGTTTCATTTTTTAAACAATATTTCATTATTTTAGCTAAATCTTCTGCAGTTGTATAATGATTTTCGTCATGCATCCCAAAAGAATTTGTAAAGTGAGAATTATTAATTCCTAACTCATTTAATCTTGTATTCATCATTGTAACAAAACTTTCAATTGAACCACCAACATGTTCCGCTAATATATTTGCAGCATCGTTTGCAGAGTGGACTAAAAGAACTTCTAATAGTTGTTCAACAGTTAGTTGTTCTCCAATTTGTATATTAGCACTTGAATATCCTTCTGGAATAGACATTACAGCATTATAGCTTGCCGTAACTGTATCGTCTAAGTTACAATTTTCTAAGGTCAAAAGAGCGGTTACTATTTTAGTAGTACTAGCTGGATACATTTTTTCATTCTCATTTTTTTTATATAAAACTTTATTAGTCTTATTATCAAGTAATATATAAGAATCAGCTGTAAGTCCTAATTCTTTAGATGTATCTTCAGCAGAAAATACATAACTAAAAGGAATTAATACAAATAAAACTAAAAAAAATACTATAAATTTAAATTGCTTTTTGTTTGACATTTTTAATAAATTCCCTTCTTAAATAACTAATATCAATATTAATAATATAAACTATTTTAATTAAAAATTCAACAAAAAGTGATATAAAAAACAATAAAACAACAGATTTTTTAAAGTTACTGAACTGTAACATTTAAAAGTAGTGGAAAGGAAAATTTATGATAAAATTTGATAGAAAAAACGTCAGTATAATAATATTAGTAATTATTGTGATAGGAATAGCTTATTATATATATTCAAACGATCTTAGCATATTTAAGCAAGATTTTGAAGCAACACTTGAAGATGAAGATAAAGTAAATGTTGAATCTAATAATAGAGTAGATGAAAATAAAGATAATAATATAGTAGTTCATATTTCTGGAGCTGTTTTAAATGAAGGTGTTATTGAACTAAAAGAAGGAAGTAGAATAAAAGATGCTATTGAAAAAGCAGGAGGACTAAAAGAAAATGCGTGTATAAAAGAGATAAATCTAGCAGAAGTAATAGATGATGGAATCAAAATAAATATTCCAACAATAGAAGAATATAATAAAAACAAAGAAAATAACGGCGAAGAAAAATCAAATATTGCATTTCAAACTGATAATAAAACTACAAATAAAAAAAATAATATAGGTCAAAGTGATAATAAATCAACAGGTCAAAATAATAATAAAAAAGTTAATATAAACACAGCAACACAATCTGAATTAGAAACTTTACCTGGTATTGGATCATCAACAGCATTAAAAATTATTAATTATAGAAAAGAAAATGGTAAATTTAAGTCTATTGAAGATATAAAAAATGTGAGTCGGTATAGGAGAAAGCAAATATAATAATATAAAAGATTTAATAAGTATATGATAAGATATTTAAAATTTAAAATTTGAAATTTTTAAAATATAAAAAAGAAAAGACCATTAAAGGCCTGTAAACTTAATATAATGATAATGTATCTTCTATCACGTAAGATACTGGTAAGACATCTTCTGTGTCTGATTCAATATCAAAAAAATGATTATTAGAGTCGTCTGTATAAACTGAAACAGTTACAGTACCACATTTCTTGTGCTCAGAATTATAATCAATCAAAAAAATCACCTCCATAAAAATTCACATAAGCAATAGTATAGCTTAATTTTAATTAGAAATCTCATTATGATATATAAAAGTGATAAAAAAATTTATAAAATTTTATTTTTATATTTTTGTTTAATTATATAAAAGATTTGGAAATTTTTTACATATAATTAGTTATAATTTATGGATTTAGTTTATATAATAGTATTAGATAATAATTATGAAACAGAATGATAAAATTATGTTATCTTTTATTAAAAAAGTATTGACTTTTACTATATTTGGTAGTATACTAATTTGGTAAAAGAAATATCGCGGGGTGGAGCAGTTGGCAGCTCGTCGGGCTCATAACCCGAAGGTCGTAAGTTCGAGTCTTACCCCCGCAACCAAACTTATATCGTTACAGCTATCTAAGTTGTAGCGATTTTTTATGTTCTCCAATTAGTTAACAATAATGCTAAAAACAGGCACTTTTATGTCAAATTAGGGAAAAGTTGGGAAAATAATTCTCACAAAACGTTGATATTTCTAATAAAAATTCAGTAAAAGACTATGGGAAACCTAAAATATTTTTTAGTAGTCTTTTACTTTTTTTACATCGTAAAAAGGTTTATGACTTTAGTGAAAAAAGATTTAGCTAATTTTTAGATAGTAGCAAGTTTTCTAATGCAAATCCTGCTTTTTTATTATGTGCAATAATAGGATGTACATAGAAATTAAATGTTGTAGTAATTTGAGCATGACCTAATCTTGCTGCTACGACTGCTACATCAATATTTTGTGCTATTAATAATGTAGCATTTGTATGTCTTAGTCCGTGAAAGTTAATTACAGGTAGTCCAATTTGTCCAATAAATTTTACAAACCATTTGCTAATTGTAGAAGGGTGCATAGGTTTGCCATCAGCTTGAACAAATAACCTATTAGAATTAATCCATAATTCGCCGTAAAGCGATTTTTGTTCTTCATACCATAATTTATATTCCTCAAGTAGAGAAATGACAAAATCAGGTATTGCGACTTCTCTAATAGAACTTTCTGTTTTTGGTACTTTTGTAAATACTCCTTTGTCTGCTAGATATTGACTAGAACGATTTATACTTACAATTCCATTTCTAAAATCAATATCGTTCCATTCAAGTCCCATAAGCTCTCCAAGTCTAACTCCAGTAAATACTGTTAAGATGATTGCTGTTTTGTATTTAATCTGTTCCTCATCAAGTTGCTCTAAATTTTCTAACAATATTTTGCATTGATCATCATCATAGTATTTTCTTTTAGGCTTTTTTACTTTAGGTGGTTGAACACGTTCAGCAGGATTAGATACTATTACTTGCCAATAAACAGCTTTGTGAAGCATTGCTCTTAAAAGTCTATGATGCTCTAAGATAGTCTTACCAGATAACGGTTTTAATGTTTTGCTACCATTATTATCTTTTTTTCTAACTAATTGAGTATCTTTACTTAGTAAGTCATAGAATTGCATAATATCTGTTGGTTTTATTTTATTGACATAGAAATGTCCAAAGTAGGGTAGAAGTCTTGTTTCTAACATTCTACAATATCTCTTATAAGTAGATGGAGCAAGTTCTTTTGAACCATAATCTCTTTTCCAAATTTCAGTAAATTCAGAAAATTTAAGTGATTTTCCTTCAATAACCATACCATTTTGAACATCTGCAACAAATTTAGCAAGTTCTATTTCTGCCTCTTTTTTAGTACCATGAACAGTTTTAGTTTTCTTAATAGGCTTTCCTTGCAAGTTGTATCCAGCAAGGCAACTTAGTCTGTAACTATTCTTTCCTCTTTTTTCAATACTCCCAGCCATTACCTTTTTCACCTCCTTTCAGGCATACCTATGGGTGGGAGGGAAATGTATTATTATTTTTCTATGTAATTAATGGAGAAAAAGTATCTAAATATTTTTCAACTTCACTAATTACAGTACTAGCAATTTCTTTGTTAAGAAAATCACCTTTATGTACAGCATTATTTCTAGGATTTATTATTTTATTTGAATAATCAGATGTTGGAATATCAATATTCAAAAGTTTTAATAATTCAAATTTTCTACTAACCATTTGAAAACTTTTTAATAAATTTTCAGAATTCGGAAAACTTATTGATTCTAATGATGATAGTATTTTTTTTGATAATGTAACTTCTAATGCTGTATTTGCATTGATAACTGCACCCCTATAGTCCGAGTTTTCCAAATCATAATAAGATTTTAGTATAAGTTGATACTCTAATGGAAGATCTTTATCTAGGGAGGCATATTTTATCGCTAATGAAAGATTTTCTAAGGTAACATTGTTATCGATATGAGACATATTTATTTCAATACAATTTTTTAAATATGTATTTTTTATTTTGGAAACATTATTTTCGTTTATAGAATATAGGTGTAAAGAACCAGAAACTTTTATTGTTTTATTATCATTAGTGTATATTTTTCTTGAAATTATTTTACAATATTTAAATACTAAATCTAAAAAGTTATCAATATTAGTAAAAATAGTTTGTTCAAAGTTTTCAGAAACATCTAATATTTCTAAAATTATATGATTGATTTGTACAGTAATATTAGGATATGAAAATAATTGTCCCCAATCAATATCAGGATTTAAAGTAGGAAAATAAACACTAGGAGCAGTAATGTTTTTTGAATGGAATCCTGAATTTTTTATATTTGGATTGAGTATAGGAAAGTGTAATTTAATTTTTATGTTTTTTAATTTTGTTTCTATACAACTACCTAATACATCTCCTGAAAAATAGAATTCATTTTCAAAATCTAGAACACCATATATTTTATTTTCCATTTTAGATACCTCCCAATTAATATGTTTTTTTTGTTTTTTCTATCCAAAGTTTGAATTCTTCTTCTGTTTTATTTCCGTTTTTTAGATCTTGTTTAAATTGATTAGCTTCAGTTTTCCATTTTTCATATTTTTTTAAATACATTGGAATATCTGGATTTCTATTTGCTAACATCTTTTTTGCGGATAATGTTTTTCTATATAGAGCATTAACTTCATCTTTTTTTAGTTTTTCATTATAAGCAATATTTGCTCCTATTTCTTTACAAGTTTTGTTATCTTTATAAATTCTATTACAGTAAATAGATGAATTTCTATTTTCTGGAATAAAGTATTTTCCACAATTTTTACATATTTTTATAGGTATATTATTTTCTATGAAATATAAAACACAGAAATAATATGCACTCAAAATAGAATTAAAGGAATATAAATAGTTTTTAATATGAAAATTATGATTCTTTTTGCATTCATTTTTAATGTATTTTGCTAAAGACTCTGGAGAATTGTATTTAGATTTCTTTATAGAGTTGTCATATTCTGTGAAATTTATTTCTTGGTCAAAACTTACATCAGTTAAAAAGTCAGATAGGTTAAAATCTTCATCTGTTTCATAAGAATGAAGAAATATATAATATCTTTGAGATGGAGATAATCCATTTAAGTAATTCTCTTCAATTAAGTTATAAGAAAAGTTTATTAGATCTTTTAATACTTTATGTAAAAATATATAGGAATCCATAACTTCTTCTATTCCAAAACGAATTTGTGAATCAAAATAGTCCATATCAATGCTTTCATCGTATTCATTTGCACGAGGATCATTATAAAATATATTAAAATCTTCGTGAAATTTTTTACCTACGGGATTGTTTAATGCGGCTATTCCATATCTAAATAATAATTTTTTTATATATATTTTATCAATTGAACTAGTACTTAGAAAATCAAATAAAAATGTTCCAATTGTTTCTTGAAATGCATGCATATCTTGTATATAACGATTTTCAATATTGTGAATGTCGTTTTCTGAAAGATAAGAGTAATACTCTTTTTTGGTTTTAAATTTATCGCTGGTTAATACAGGTTCAAAATTCTCTGTTGAATTTGGTCTATAAACGAAAGACTCAATTCTAAAAAAATTGGTATTTATATATTCGTATTTATCTGTAAAGTCAAGTAAGAAAAATGGAAATATCAATATTTTCACCTCGTTAACAATTTTAAATGCTAAGGTTGAAAAATAAAGTGATATCAAAAAAACTTTAAAAATCTTGAATTTTTATAAGTTAGCAATTATAATTCAACCAGAGCATCGTTAACAACAATATACAACATTATGAAACAAATGTCAATAATTATTTAAAAAAAGGAGGTGAGTACGATGGAACTACAAAAAGTACAAAGAACAACCTTAACAATGAAAGAAGCAGCAGAGTATTTGGGAATATCATATTGGTTAATTAATCAATTAGTAAGACAAAAACAAATACCATGTTCTAAAGTTGGCGGTAAGTATTTATTTAGAGTACAAGTCTTAGACGAATATCTAAATAAAAAAGAGCAAGATTCAGTTAATTATTAACAGCAAAGTTAGGAGGGAGGTGACATGTATGATATCCAGTGGTTCAAAGTTGAGTCAAATATCTTTTCCAATAGAAAGATACAAATTATTCTCAAACTTCCATATGGTGATACATACTTTAGAGTATGGATACAGTTAATTGCTTTAGCAGTTGAACGTAATAATGAAGGAAGATTAGAAATTGGAGAAAATAATCCAATGACAATTCAAAATTTTTCAAAGATTATGGGAAAATCTTATAAAAAAATAGAAAAAATTTTGAATAAATTTATAGAATTAGAGATGCTTATAAAAGAAGGGGAAACATTTTTAATTAAGAATTGGAATGTTTATCAAAGTATTGATAAATGTGAAAAAATTAGAGAACAAGGTCGAGAACGACAAAGAAAACATCGTGAAAAGTTAAAGAGTGAAAGTGAAAAAAGTAACGTTACAGTAACGTTAGGTAACACAGAAGAAGAGAAAAAAATAGAAGAGATAACAAAAGAAGAAAGTAAAGAAGAAAATAGAAGAAAGGAGGACAAAAATGGTTTCAGAGAATACAGTTTTAACTAAAGTTATCAACAGAAAATTGAAAAAATGTGGATTCTGTAATAAAGAATTAAAGCCAATTGGATTTGATTATCTTTATGAAAATGTTTCACCAGATTGTATCGAATATGAAAGATGTGATTGTGAAAAGTCAAAACAATACTGGGCTAAAAAGGATAAAGAAGATTATTTGAATATGAAAAGAGAACATTATAGAAAGATAATAAATCAATTATATAAAGATAGTTATATGAAGAAGAATTATCAGAATATGAACTTTGAAAACTTTAATAAGGAATTAGTAAATGATATAGCAATAAGGAGTATTGAAGATTATACAGAAAAATGTATTGCAAAAAAGCAGACCAATGGACTGATAATAACAGGCACGTCAGGAGTTGGTAAAACACATTTAACTGCAGCAATTGCTAATATACTTATAGAAAAAGGACAGATAGTTCTTATTGGAAGGCTTACAACTTTGTTAGATAAAATAAAAGAAACATTTGCAGATAATACTTTATCTGAGAATGAATTAATAGAATTATATTCTAATATTGACATGATAATAATTGATGATCTTGGAACAGAACGAGTAAGTAAATGGGCATTAGAAAAATTATATACTATAATTGAAAATCGTAATGAAAACAGATTACCGATAATAATTACAACGAGATTTGATAAGAATATTTTAACTAAAAGATTCAAAGAAGGACAAGATGAAGAACTTGCTGATGCAGTTATTAATAAACTATATCAGATGTGTTATGGAGTAACACTTATAAATGAAAAAAGAGTTAGTAAAAGTCGCTAAACTAAAAATACTAACCCAATTAATTGTAAATATATTTTAATATAAAATGAAAAAAATGTAAAGAGAAAGGAAGTAAAAAAGGATGAAAGATTATAAAAAAGTGGTTGAAATACCAGTAGAAAAAATAAAAATAATTAATAAAGATGTTAGATTATTAGATGATGAAATGATGAAAAATTATCAAGTATCATTGCAAAAAAGAGATAGGATAATTCCATTTATAGTTACTAAAATAGGAGATGATTATATACTAGATAACTGTTTTAATAGATTTACTGCAATGAAATTAGCAGGATATAAAACATTACCATGTAGAGTAATAAGTGAACGTGAAAGAGAAAGAAGAATCAAATTTAAAAGAAGATTTTATACTAGATATGTAATTTAAAAATGTATTAAAAGTGCCTGGATTAAGTAAATGATTCAGGTACTTTTTGCTTTATTATGATGTAATAATAAGAACATAATGAAGTACAAAAATAGGGTATTTTTTGAATTAGCAAGCAATGAATTTCTTCAGCTCGAAATTCAATATGGGGAAAATTCCCCAATCCCCTTTTTATAAAAAATAATGGAGGTGAAAAGATGGCAACAACAAAGATTTGGAAGGTGGAATCAAGAATAGATAATGCAATAAATTATATAAAAAATAAAGAGAAAACTAAAAACGATTGTTATGAATTTGGAATGGATAAATTTGAAAATGTAAGAGATGTTTTGATGTATGCAACAAATGCAGATAAAACTGAAAAACAATTTTATGTGACAGGTATAAATTGTAAAGTAGAAGATGCAGCAAAAGAAATGGAACTTGTAAAAATAATAAATGGAAAGACAGATGGCATACTTGCTTTTCATGGTGAACAATCTTTTAAAGAAGGAGAAGTAACACCAGAACTTGCTCATGAAATTGGAGTTAGACTTGCAAATGAAATGTGGGGTGATAGATTTCAAGTTGTAGTTACAACTCATTTAAATACGGATCATATTCATAATCATTTTGTGCTAAATTCAGTTTCATTTAAAGATGGAAAAAAGTATTATAGCAATAGGGAAAATACTGCACTACTTAGAAAAACTTCTGATGAACTTTGTGAAGAATATGGATTAAGTGTTTTAGAAGAGAAGACTTGTAAATCTGGAATAAATTTTGAAAATTATTATAAGAGAAGTACAAAAGAATCTGAATATATTCAATTTGCAAAAGAAGATTTAGACTATGCTATAAATCATGCATTAAGTCAAAGACAATTTGAAAGTAGATTATCTTCTATGGGATATAAGTATTATTATAGAGGCGGTAAATTAAGTATTAGAAAAGAACCATATAAAAGAAATATAAGAGTTGAAAGAAGATTTGGAGAAGAATATTCAGTAGAAAGAATTAGACAAAGAATACTTGCAAATGATTTTGTTACTGAAGATAAAATATATCCATATAAAACAATGAAAATTAGATTTTATGGGACAAAAAGTATTTTTAAGAAAGCGTACAAGCCTAAAGGTATAATTGCATTGTATTATTACTATAAACATTTATTAGGGATTTATAAAAAGAATAATGTGTCACATAAACTAACAGAAGAAATGCGAAAAGATATTGCTAAGATGGATCACTATTCAGAGCTAATAAGATTTTTATGTAAGTATAAATTAGAGATAGTACAAAATGTTGATGATTTGAAAGAAAAGAAATTAAAAGAAAAGCAAGAGATACTAAATGCTAGAAATAGATTGTATTATAAAAGAGGAAATACAGAGAACGGAAGCGAGAAAGACCAAATTACAAAACAAATAATACAAGTTACAGACGAACTTAAAAAAATAAAGAAAGAAATAAAAATGTGTGATGAGGTTGTAGATAATACAGCAAAAATAAAGGAACAAATTAGGCAGGTGGAGGAGAAAGAGCAGGATAAAGTGCAAAAGAAAAAGGTAAGAAGGTATGAATTGTAATATAATTGTAAAATCTTGGTAACAATATTGCAAAAATAGGAATTTTATTGTATAATGAGCATGTCCTATAAAAGAAGTTATAGGAGAGTTATATTACTGCAATGTCAAGTACTAATTTAATATTTATATTGACAATTATGTCAACTTTGATATTACATAGTATTTCAATTGCATAGATTATGAATAAGTCAAGTAATGATGATGATTTGTTCATATATCTAACCTCCACTATATTATACCATGTTATTTCTTGGTTGTGGAGAATAGCAGATAGCATAGCAATATGTTAGGAACAATTCAGATCTACCAATCTATAAGGATTTCTGCGTTCCGATTGGTAGGTCTTGAAGAAGGAGAAATAATGAAAAGAAAAAGAATTTATAAAATAAAGGGGTACACTCATTTTGATACAAGAAAAGTTGAATATTGGAAATATATAAATAATATTAAGAATCCAAAATGGGTAGAAAAACATGCTTTCTACCCATTTATTCATTATCAAGAGGAAAAGAAAAAATTCGATGGGAATGAACTTATAACAAAGTCACCAAGAGATATTAGATATTCAGCGCATATTGATAGATATATTTATGAGTATTATAACGATATATTATCAAAAAAATATAATAACTATGCTAAGAAAAAAGGATTTAATCAAGCATCAATAGCATACAGAACAAATCTTAATAAAAGCAACATTCATTTTTC
Source organism: Clostridia bacterium (assembly GCA_036307105.1). Lineage (GTDB taxonomy): Bacteria > Bacillota > Clostridia > TANB77 > CAG-508 > CAG-269. The sequence continues at coordinate 20,058 of JAXJYD010000011.1, forward strand.
ACACGATGTCTTTAAATACTTAAATAATCAAGAAAATGCATTTATTATAGTATCAGATTTTAGTGGTTTCTTTGATAGTTTAGATCATAAATATTTAAAAGAGAGATTAAAAGAATTATTAAATATTGATACCTTACCAAAGGATTTATATAAAGTATTTAAAAGTGTAACTAATTATTCATATATAGAATATGATGATATATTGAAAGAATTAGGAGTAACACATAAAGCTTTAACTAAATTACGCAAAGATAAATTATTTTGCATAGAAGAATTTAGGAGATTCAAAAAGGACAAGATTTATACTAATAAAGAAAACTATGGAATGGTACAAGGATCAGCAATTAGTGCTGTTATGTCAAATATTTATATGATAAGGTTTGATAAATTAGTAAATGATTTGATTACTTCTAACAAGGGAATATATAGAAGATATTCAGATGATATTATTATAATTATTCCAAGTTTAGCTCATGGTATGGAAATATATAGTAAAGTAATGCAAATCAAAGATAGTGTTCCAAGATTAGAATTAAGTTCGGATAAAACTAAGTGTTTTATAAAAAAAGGTGATACTATTAGTAGTGTTGATTTGAAAACGAAGAAAGTTATTAAAGATAAAACTATTATTGATTATCTTGGATTTTCATATGATGGTAAATATGTGAAAATTAGAGAAAAGACAGTATCAAAGTATTATAGGAAGATGTATTCAAGAATAAAAACAATAAATAAATGGACTATAAAGACAGGAAATAATATAGGAAGAAAAAAACTATATAAGCAGTATTCTTACTTTGGAAAGAATACTAAAGATGTAAAAAAGGGAAACTTTTTAACATATGTAGATAGATCACAAAGAGAATATGGTGAATTAGGAAAAATGGATGAACAGGTAAAGAAAAGTTGGAATAAGATGAGTAAAAGATTAGTAAAAATAAAAAAATAAAATTATTAATAGTGGTACTTTACATTTGTTGAGAAAAAAGCCATTTTATGATATAAATAAATAGAATTTTATTGTGGAGAAAAAACATGGAAGATTTAATGAAAGAAATAAAAGAGTTTAACGAGGAAAGAGATTGGGATCAATTTCATTCACCAGAGAACCTAGCAAAATCAATTTCTATTGAAGCTGGAGAATTATTAGAATGTTTTCAATGGAATAATAATTTTAATAAAGATGAAGTATGTGAAGAACTAGCAGATGTTTTTACATATTGCATTATGATGGCTGATAAATTAGGAGTAGATCCAAAAGAAATAGTATTAAAAAAATTAGATAAAACTAGAAAAAAATATCCAGTAGATAAGGCTAAAGGGGTCAGTACAAAATATAATAAACTATAGAAATAATAATTAATGGGGGCAATTATTATGATAGTATATGAAGCAACAAAACAATTATTTGTAGAAGATGTTGTACAAGATAGAATAGAAGAAAATATAGATAGAAAATTCTATGAGAAAATGGGGTATCATACTTCCCAAAATGAGAGAAAAGCATGGAATAATTCTATGCAATATATGATGAAAGTATTAATTGATAATAATATACCTGGAAATGTTGGAATAGCAATAGAATTCAAAATACCCAATACATCTAAAAGGGTAGATTTTATTATTACAGGCAAAGATGGAGAATCTAAAAATACAGCCATTATAGTTGAATTAAAACAATGGACAGAGGCAGATATTGTAGAAGGAAAAGATGGAATAGTACAAGCATTTACAGGACATGCACTAAGAGAAGTAGCACATCCTTCATATCAGGCATGGTCGTATGCTACAACAATAGAAGATTATAATGAAACAGTACAAGATAGACAAATAGATTTACATCCATGTGCATATCTTCACAATTATTTAACAGTAACACCTCCAACACTATTATCAGATAATTATAAATATTATTTAGAAAAAGCACCTGCATTTATTAAAGGTGATGTTGAAAAACTGAGAGATTTTATAAATAAATATATTAAATATGGTGATGATAAAGAAACTCTATATATGATTGAAAATGGAAAAATAAGACCTTCTAAATCATTACAAGATGCATTATCAAGTATGCTAAAAGGTAATGATGAGTTTATAATGATAGATGACCAAAAACTTGTATATGAAACGGCTTTAGATATGGCAAGGAAATCATATAGAGATGGAAATAAAAGAGTTTTGGTTGTAAAAGGAGGACCTGGTACAGGTAAATCTGTTCTAGCAATAAATCTTTTAGTAAGACTAACTAATGAAAATATGGTTTGTTCATATGTTACAAAAAATGCAGCTCCAAGAAATGTATATGCAACTAAATTAAGTGGAGATTTTAGAAAAACAAGAATTAATAACTTATTTAAAGGATCAGGCTCATTTGTGGAATCTGCAGAAAATGAATTTGATGTTTTAATTGTAGATGAGGCACATAGATTAAATGCGAAATCTGGAATGTTTCAAAACTTAGGAGAAAATCAAATAAAAGAAATTATAAAGGCTTCGAAATTTTCAATATTCTTTATAGATGAGTCTCAAAGAGTAACACTTAAAGATATTGGAAGTGTAGAAGAAATACAAAAATATATTAGACAAGCTAATGCTGAATCAGAAGTAATGGAATTAGAATCACAATTTAGATGTAATGGTTCAGATGGATATATCGCATGGTTAGATGATGTATTAGAAATTAGAAGGACAGCAAATAGCGATGGGTTTGACTTAGATTATGATATCAAGGTATGTGATACTCCAAACGAAGTAAGGGATTTAATATTTGAAAAAAATAAAATAAATAATAAAGCAAGATTATTAGCAGGATATTGCTGGGACTGGATAAAAGACGGAAAGAACAAATCAGATGTATATGATATAACAATTCCAGAACATAACTTTTTTATGAGTTGGAATTTAGGTAATAGTCAAACATGGGCAATAGATTCTGAATCAATAAATGAAATTGGTTGTATACATACTGCCCAAGGTCTAGAATTTGATTATGTTGGAGTTATTATAGGAAATGATTTAAGATATGAAAATGACAAAATAGTTACAGATGTTACAGAAAGGGCAAAAACAGATCAATCAGTAAGAGGAATATATAAACTATATCAACAAGATTTTAGTAAAGCAGAAAAAATAGCTGAAGAAATAATAAAAAATACATATAGAACATTAATGACTAGAGGACAAAAAGGTTGCTATATTTATTGCACAGATAAAAATTTATCAGATTATTTAAAGAAAAGATTAAATCAAAAAAATGAAATTACATATTCAATTGATGAAGACGAAGATAATAATGTTTTAATGGTTGCTGAAGATAGTGAAGAATATAAGTATGAGTGAAGTGGAACAAAAGAAAAGCAAAATAATTGTGTATATGTTTTACAGAGTTATTTTGCTTTTTTTTACCAAATAATTAAAACTATCATTATATTGAAAAGTATATAAAAGAGGTGAAGAAAAGTGGAAGCAATATATGTTGATTTACATATACATACATCAGAAAATGCTGATAATTTGAATAAAAATTATAATATCGATGAATTAATAAAAAAAATAAAACAAAAAGCACAAGGAAGAAAAGCTCTAATTTCTTTGACGGATCACAATACAATAAATAAAGATGTATACTTAAGTGTTTTAAAAAGAATTAAAGATGAAGATATAAGCTTAGTTTTAGGAGTAGAAATTCATATACGAAACCATGATGATAGACCAGCATATCATTGTCATATTTACTTTGATATAACAGACATAACTGTAAAAGAAATTGATGATATTAATAACATATTAAATTTGTTATATCCTAAGAAGATGGTGGAAAGAAAAGATAAGTCAATCCCTAAAATTGAGCAGATAATAAATAGTTTTGAAAATTATGATTTCATTTTAATACCACACGGAGGACAAAACCATGCAACTTTTGAAGAGTCAATTAATCCGAAATCCACATGTGATGAAACTATAGAAAGAACAATATATTATAATCAAATTGAAGGATTCTCTGCAAGAAGTAATAAAGGGTTGGAAGCTACTAAAAAATATTTAGAAAAATTAGGAATAGGAAGTTTTGTAAACTTAGTTACTGGTTCTGATAATTATAATCCGTCAAAATATCCGTCGCCTAAAAAAGATGAGTCAAGCGAATTTGTGCCTACATGGATGTATGCAAGCCCAAATTATAGAGGATTAAAGTTAGCTTTATCAGAAGATAGCAGATTAGAATATTCAGAAATACCATCAATAGAAGATTATCATATAATAAAAAATGTAAAATTAAATAATGAAAAGGTAGACATTAACGTTAATTTGACTCAGGGATTAAACGTTGTAATAGGTGAATCATCTTCAGGTAAAACACTATTTGTAGATAGTATAATAAGGAAATTAAAAAATGATAATAATAGCGATTATGAAGAAGAGTATTCTGTCTCTAATATAGAAATAGAAGATGAATTAGGAGTAGAACCGTATTATATAGAACAAAATTTTATTACAAGTGCAGTAAAAGATAATAAAGAATTAAATAATATTCCAATAGTAAAGGATTTATTTCCTGAGTCAGAGTATAAGCAAGACATAATTGATAAAGAACTATCAAATGTAAAAAGTATAATAAATGCATTAATTAATAGTGTGAAAAAAGTTGAAGGAGCAGAAGAAAAGATAAAAAAAGTTCCAGCTATATATAATTTGATAACAAAAGGAACTATAGAAAACAATATAATAGATCCTTTTTGCATTGATGATAGCTTAGTAGAAAAAATAGAATATACTTCGACAGAAGCTACACAAGATATTAAACAAATTAAAGAAATAAAGAATAAATTACTAAAAAATAAGTTATATACAGGAAATATAAATATTTTTGATAGTGCAATATCAGAAATAGAACTTTTAAGAGATAAGTATAAATTTTCTGAGAAAGTTAGAAAAATAATTCAAAAAAACCAAAGTGAATATGACAAAAAAATAAATAAATCCAATAAATCAGATGCAGATGTTATAAAACATAGAAATAATTTGTATAATGCTGTAAAGAGCTATATAGATGGAAGAGAACAATTCAATTTAAAATTGAAAGAACTTTCTAATGTAAACATTGAAGTAGAAACAATTATTAAGGAATATGAAGATAATAAATTATATATTAAAAATAATTTAAAAATTACAAAGGATATTTTAAGAGAAATAATATTTAATTATATAAAAGTTAAGAAGAATAAAAATTTTGAAAACCTTGAACCAAGTGATTTTTATAAAAATAATTTTTATACTAGTAAAGTGAAAAAATATGATGAATTAATTACAAATCTTAATAATGATATATTATCAAAAAATAAAAAAATATATAAAATAATAGGATATGATGGTAAGGACTTCGATAACTTAAGTCCAGGATGGAAAACTGCAGTGATTTTGGATATAATGTTGAAATACGACAAAGATAATGCACCATTAATAATAGATCAGCCAGAAGATAATTTGGCTAATACATATATAAATCAAGATTTAATAAAAGGAATTAAAATTGCTAAAAGGAATAAACAAATAATAATGGTATCACATAATGCAACAATTCCTATGCTTGGAGATGCACAGAATATAGTATTATGTAGAAATATAAATGATAAAATTGTCATAAGATCTGCTAATCTTGAAGGTTCAATAGATAACAAATTAGTAATAGATTATATAGCAGAAATAACAGATGGTGGAAAAAAGGCAATAAAGAAGAGATTTAAAAAATATAATTTTAAAAAATATAGGGAGGAATAGATGAATATAATTTTAAAAAAGTCAAAAGAACAATATAAGGTTTATATTGAAAAAGATGGAAAACAAGAAAAATTTGATTATATAAGATTTATTAATATGTTATACAATGGAGAAAATATTGAAGAAATCATTTATGATGGTAATACTTCACAAGAAGAACGACAACAAATTGATAAAATGGTTAATGAAATAAGAGAAATAGTAAAAAAAAGTGATGATTAAGTTTTACTCTTAATTAAAGAAAAAAAGCCTTAAAAATGAGGTGTTTTGTTACTAAAATTAAAAATTTTTTACTACATATATGGCCATCACAAAATTTCAACATTGAAGCTTTTACCGAAAAATGTGATATATCGTCGAAATATTTATGGAATTTTGTGACAAAACAGTATTGAAAATATTAGAATTTTGTGATACAATATATACAGAGGTGAAAAAATATGAGTCGTTTAAGAAGAAAAATAGACCAATATTTAATAGATTGGAAAAATGATAAAAATAAAATGCCATTGATTGTAAAAGGTGCAAGACAGATTGGAAAGACAGATAGTATAAAAAATTTTGCTGAAAATAATTATAAATATTTAGTAGAAATAAACTTTGCACTTGATAAGCAATACTTAGATATATTTGATAATGGATTTGATGTAGACAGTATATTAAAAAACATATCTTTTAAAAACCCAGATTTTAAATTTATACCAAATGAAACTTTAATTTTCTTTGATGAGCTTCAAGCATGTCCTAATTGTGCAACATCTCTAAAATCATTTAATCAAGATGGAAGATTTGATGTAATATGTTCAGGTTCTTTAATGGGAATAAATTACAAGGAAATAGAATCAAATAGTGTAGGAAATAAAATTGATTATGATATGTATTCAATGGATTTTGAAGAATTCCTATGGGCAAAAGGATATAAAGAAGAACAAATTGAAGATATTTATAAATGTATGTTAGAGACTAAACCATTAAGTACTACCCAATATGATGTTATGATGTCTAATTTTAAAGAATATATGGTAGTTGGTGGAATGCCTGCAATTGTAAATAGATTTGTTACTCAAAAAAATTATAGTGGAATATTAGGAATGCAAAAGCAAATATTATTAGATTATGAAGAAGACATTACAAAATATGCACATGGATTAGATCAAGGAAAAATATTAAGTGTATATAGAAAAATTCCAGCATTTCTTGCAAATGAAAACAAGAAATTTCAAATTTCTAAAGTTGAAAACGGTGCTAGAAGTAGAGAATATGTTGGTACAGTTGAATGGCTAGATAACGCAGGAATAATAAATATATCATATTGTATGGAACAACCAGAACTTCCACTAGGTGGCAATTATAATCCAGATAATTATAGATTGTATTTTTCAGATACAGGAATTTTAATAGGTTCTCTTGATGAAGAAGCTCAAGACGATTTAAGAAAGAATGAAAATTTCAACACTTATAAAGGTGCAATTTATGAAAATGTTGTTGGCGATATGTTAGTAAAAGCTGGATATAAATTGTATTTCTATAAAAATGAAAAGGGAACAATAGAAATGGATTTCTTTATTAGAGATAAAGATTCATTAATACCTGTTGAAGTTAAAGCAAATGATAATGCAACAGCATCGTTAAATAATTTGATTAATAGTGATAATTATAAAGATATAAAATATGGAATCAAGTTATGTAATAAAAATATTGGATTTAATGGTAAATTCTATACATTCCCATATTTCCTAACATTTTTATTGAAAAGATACTTGAAAGAAAAAAGATAAATAGTGATTTTTAAGTGAGGTTGATAGTATGAAAGATGGAAAAATACCTAATCCAAATACAATAAATCCTATTGCAGGATATGATAAAGAAATATATATAAAGCCAACAATAAAAATATTATTGTAGGAGATTTTTCATATATTGCAGATTCCGATTTTGAAAGCCATGTAACACATCATTATGAATGGAATAATGATAAATTGATTATAGGAAAGTTTTGTCAGATAGCTTCAGGAGTTGAATTTGTTATGAATGGAGCTAATCATCAAATGAATGCAGTTTCAACATTTCCTTTTTATACTTTAGAAGGATGGGAACAAACTCCACCTACACAAAATGATTTGCCAATTAAAGGAGATACTATAATTGGTAATGATGTATGGATAGGACAAAATGCAACTATACTTCCAGGAGTTCATATTGGAGATGGTGCAATAATTGGTGCTAATAGTGTTATTGGTAGTAATGTCGATCCTTATACAATAGTTGTAGGAAATCCTGCAAGACCAATAAGAAAAAGATTTGATGAGGAACTAATTGATATAATGGAAAAATTAAAATGGTGGGATAAAAGTATTGAAGAAATAAATAATTTAATACCACTATTAACATCAAGTGATTTAGAAAAGGTAAAACAAGAATTATTAAAATTAGTTTAATAAATAGTAATTTGTATGGCAGAATTATAAATACCCAACTATTCGTTGATATAGAAAAATACCCCACTCAACGATTAGTATGTGTACTTTTTCAAGATAATAATTTACACTTAAATTGAAGGAGGTAAATAATATGGATCAGATTAAAATTGGAAAATTTATAGCTGAATGTAGAAAAAAGAACAAGTTAACACAAATGCAACTTGCAGAAAAACTAAATATTACAGATAGGGCTGTATCTAAATGGGAAAATGGAAAAGGAATGCCTGATTCATCAATAATGCTGGATTTATGTAATGAACTGAAAATAAGTGTAAATGAATTATTAAGTGGGGAGGTAATTAAAATGGAGGATTATAAAAAACAGGCTGAAGAAAATTTGTTGAAAATGGAGAAAGAAAGAGAAGAAAAAGATAGACAATTATTAAATTTAGAAGTGGTTATAGGTTATTTCTCATCAATTACATTTTTAATTTTAATATTTGTAGCATCTTTTGTAGAAATGCCATCTTGGCTTAGACTTGTTCTGATAGTATTTGGTTCTATAGTATTTGCAGTAGGAGTAGGTAAGGCAATAAAAATAGAACAAACAGCAGGATATTATGAATGTGATAAATGTCATTATAAATATGTGCCAGAATATTCAAGCGTATTTTGGGCCATGCACATGGGAAGAACAAGATATATGAAATGTCCAAAATGTAATGAGAAAAGTTGGCAGAAAAAAGTAATAAGTAAATAACAAATTACAATAAGTAAAGCTGGATAATAAGTTGATATTATTCGGCTTTTATTGTATAATTGTAACAACAGATAGTAATTTATAAGGGGGTAAAAGTTTTGGTCAAATGGATTAAATTATTTAATAATCAATATTTAGGATTCTGGGTATTAGGAATAGTATTATTTGCAATACAAGAAATTCCGTATATGATTATGCCTTTCTTAAAACTAAAAAGTAATCCAATTATGAATATGACAGAAACATCAGCAGTATTAGATACTTTGGAAAAAATATTGGGTTCTCTTTGCATAGCGTTAATGATATTTGTTGTAAATCAAGAAACAGGCTTTTTTGATATAGGTACAGGAATACAAAAAATAGCATTTATATCTATGATTGTAGTGTTATTACTTAATTTCTTAGGATGGATACTATATTTTAAGGGATATCAATCTATTCCTATAATGATGTTCTTTATAGTTTTCTTACCACCACTTTACTATATATTTATTGGTTTATGGAGAAAAAATTGGATATTAGTAGGTACAGGAATTGTATTCCTTTTAGTACATTCTACCCATGTGTATAAAAATTTAACTAGTTAATAAAATAGAACAATAAATTACAATAAATAAGTTAGAACAATTAAATGCAAAATATAAATTCACAAAAAATTCACAAAAAATTAGCACTCTGCACTTGACATTGCTAAAATTAGTGATACAATATAAATGTAATGAGAATTACATATATGTGCATACCCTTGAAACAGAGTATCAACACATAAAAAATTATTTTGTAAAAGGAGTGGTTTTTATGATGATGATACCAAGAAAA
>JAXJYD010000012.1:0-21028 GCA_036307105.1 Clostridia bacterium
GTAAAATATGCAAAAAAGCGTATTTAGACAATAGGGACTTTGCGGTCAAAAATAAGCCTCTATCGTCTAAATTAAGATTTTATTTTCAAGGGAAAGTCATCCTTTCCTATTATATAAAAGCGCTTCGCGCCTAACGTTGCATAGAAATTTTCTTGACGAAAATTTCGCACAAGAACAAATTTACGGAACGCATTACATAGTATAATTTGTAGAAAATTAAAAAATATGCTTTGAAATAATATACTATAAATTTAAGGGCGTTCCGATTTGTTCCTATCATAAACTGTACAAAAACCTCATATAAATATATAAAGAATAATAAAGGAGGTTAAAGTAATGGTTTTAGATACTATAAAAGAAAAAATCTGTGTAAATAAAATAGTTGAAACAAAAAAAGAAGTTATATTTGTAGAAGGGGATATGATAGTTCCAGATTCAAAACCTGATATTTTAAATACAATTTGTACAAGTGGGATTGTATGTATTTATAAAAAAGAAATATTAGAAGGAAGGGTTAAGTTAGAAGGAAGTATAAACACTTATATAATGTATATGGCAGATGATAGCGATGATAAAGTAAGAGGATTAGCGACAAATTTAGATTTCATGGAAAGTATTTCAATTCCAAATTGTAAAGAAGGAATGACATGTAAATTAAATGCGAGCTTAAAATCTATTGAAGCAAGAGTTATAAATGGAAGAAAAGTAGGAATAAAAGCAGCGGTAGAGGTAAAAATAAATATATATGAAAATGAAGAAGTTGAAATAATAAATGATATAAAGGATAATGATAATTTACAGATATTAAAAGAGGATGTTAAGGTTAATTCATTATTAGGAGTAGGCGAAACAAAAATATATGAAAAAGAAAATATTAGTATTGATAATATAGATAATTTAGCTGAAATATTAAAGGCAAGTGTTATAATTTGTGGGAAAGATACAAAAATTAGTTATAATAAAATTTTAACAAAAGCAGAGGCAGAAATAAAGATAATGTATCTAACAGAAGACAATAGAGTAAATACTGTAAATTCAAAAATTCCGATAGTTGGTTTTATTGATATGCCAAATATTTCAGAGGAAAATATTATAGATATTGATTATGAAATTAAAAATATAGTATTAAAACCAAATTCAGCAGAAGAACATTCAATATATGTTGAATTAGAAGTGTTAGTGACTGCGAATGTATATGAAGAAAAACAAATTAATTTAATACAAGATTTATATTGCCCAAATGAAAATATTGAATTTAATAAAAAAAGTATAACAACAATAACTAATAAAGAGAATAGAAGTGAAGTAAAGCAAATAAGAGAAAAAATAAGTTTAGAAGGATTAGATGGGAAAAATATAATAGATGTAGATGTACAACCAATGATTGAAAAGCAAACTAATTTAGGTAATAAAAATATATGTGAAGGAGAAGTAAAGCTTAGGTTTATATTATCAAATGATGATTTACAGGTGGATACTAGAACTGAAGAAATACCATTTAGTTTTGAAACAGAAAACTTAAGTGGTAGTGATGGAGCAAATAATATTGACATTGGAGTTCAAAATAGTGATTTTATAGTTCAAGATAATATGGTAGATAGTAATATAGATTTAGAAGTTAATACAAATTCGTATAGAAATTCAAATATAAATATAATTGATCAAATAGAAAAAATAGGTAAAAAAGAACAGGAAGATTACAGTGTAATAATGTATATAATTAAGAAAGGTGATACTGTATGGGAAATTGCAAAAAGATTTAATACAACAGTTGATGAAATAGTAAGAGTTAATGGAATTGAAGAACCAGATGTTATAAATGTAGGACAAAAAATATTTATTCCACGTTATCAAAAATTAATCGTAAATGAATATGCATAAGATATATTCTAGGCCAAGAATAAAAATTCCAAAAATAAAATTAAATAGTATCAAATCAAACAATAGAAGTGGGAATATAAAAAGAATTAATGTCAATAAATTAAGAATTATAATAATTGTAACTATTGCTATACTTACTGTAAGAACAATACTAGGTGCAGTATATCCAATATTTGACACTTTATGTGAGTCAAAGGCAAAATCAATAGCAACTATAATATCAAATGAAGAGGCAACAAATGCTATGAAAGGGCATTCATATGATGAATTTTTTACAGTAGAAAAAGATTCAAACAATAATATAGCAATGATAAAATCAAATATTGTAAAAATAAATGAAATAACTTCAGCAATAGCGGAGAAAATTCAAAAAAGAATAGACAATACAGAAAGAGAAAATATTGAAATAGCATTGCGGAAGTTTTACTGGATTAAAACTACTAGCAGGAAGGGGTCCTGCTGTAAAGATACGAATATCATCAATAGGAACTGTCGAAACTAATTTAAGAAGTGAATTTAAATCTCAGGGAGTTAATCAAACTTTACATAGGTTATATTTAGAAGTTAAGTGTAAAGTAAATATTTTAACACCATTTAAAGATATAGAAAAAGAAATTACCAACCAAATTTTATTATTGGAAAATGTGATAGTAGGAAAAATTCCAGAAACATACTATAATTTTAACGGAGTAGATGAAAATGACAATGCGATGGAAGTGATAAACTAAATGGGTATAAAGGGACTGTCCCTTTATACCCATAATAAATATATAAGAGATTTTCCTTTTTTATAATTGATATATTTGAATAAATATGATATTATTTAAGAAAAAGGAGGAACCAATGAGAAAGAGTAAGTTATTAAAAGTTATATTATTATCTATTTTTATGCTATTAGTAATGAGTATATCAAAAGAAGTACATGCAAACTCAATACAGAGTATCTCTATGGATATATATGTTGATTCAAATGGTGATGCTAAAGTGACAGAAACTTGGAATTGTAATGTTAACCAAGGTACAGAAGTATATCATCCATACTATAATTTAGGTAATTCAAAAATTACTAATTTAAATGTATCAGATAAAAATAGAAATTATACTTCACTAGTTGAATGGAATACTTCTGGAACACTAAATTCAAAAGCTTATAAGTGTGGTATAAATTCACTTGATAATGGTGTTGAACTATGCTGGGGAATAAGTAATTATGGTAACAATATATATAAGGTTACATACAATATTTCTAATTTTGTTTCGGAATTAACAGATGCACAAATGATATATTGGACACTAATACCTTATGATTTTTCAAATGCAATTGGAAAAGTTGATATTATAATTCATGCAGATAAATATTTTCAAGACACAATAGATGTATGGGGATATGGAAACTATGGTGGATTATGCTATGTTTCAGATGGCAAAATCCATATGCAATCAGATGGAACACTAGAACAAAGTGAATATATGACTATTTTAGCAAAATTTCCTAAAGGTACATTTAATGTATCAAATGTATTGAATCGTGATTTTGAACATTATTATAATATGGCAGAAGAAGGTTCAACAAAATATAATAAACCACAAAAATCATTTTTTTCATATATAGTAGAATTTTTAAAATTACTATTATTAATGTGGCCGTTATGGTTAGGAGTATTTGCATATTTTTTAAAAAGATTAGGATATGGAAATAAATATGGTTTTAAATATGGAGAATATGGTAAAAAAATACCAAGAGATGTAGAATATTGGAGAGATATACCTTGTGAAGGAAATTTATTTAAAGCATATTATATTGCATATAATTATGGATTAATAAAAAAGAAAACAGATATATTAGGTGCAATTATACTAAAATGGTTAAAAGATGGAGTGATAAGAACAGAGAATAGAGAAGGTGGAAAAGTATTTAAAAGAGAAGACACAGTTATACTTTTAGGAGAAAATTCTAATTTACAGTTTGATGATCCAAGAGAAACAGAATTATTTCATATGATGTATGTGGCTAGTAAAGATGGTATATTAGAAAATAAAGAATTTGAAAAATGGTGTAGAGATAGTTATACAAGAATATTAAATTGGTTTGATGATATTTTAGAAAAACAAAGAATAAATCTAGTAAATGAAGATTTAATAATAGCTGAAGAAAATAAAGGGATATTTGGATTAAAATATACTGCTACATTAGGATTAAAAGAAGAAGCGTTAAAAGTAGCTGGTTTAAAAAGATATTTACTTGATTATACATTAATAATGGAAAGAGAAGCAATAGAAGTAGAATTATTTGAAAGCTATTTAATATTTGCCCAAATTTTAGGAATAGCAGACCAAGTAGCAAAACAGTTTAAAAAATTATATCCAGATATAATTGAACAATCTAATTATCAATCTTATGATAACATATATTACATTAATTATTGTGCATCAAGAGGAGTGTCAAGTGCAAACTCTGCACGTGCAGCTGCAGAAAGCTATAGCTCTGGTGGAGGAGGATTCTCTTCAGGAGGAGGCCGGAGGTGGCTCATTTGGTGGCGGAGGAGGCCGGAGGCGGTTTCCGTTAAAAATTATTGACTTTTTAATAAAAATTGTGTATAATAAAAATAGAAAATGAGAAGCAACAGAATGTGTTGCCGGAAATATGATTTTAAACCATTCTCTCCGTCAAAAGCAGAATGGTTTATTTTTTATTTGCTCAAAATTACCACTAACGCAATAATCAAGGCAATAGCTATGACAGTAACTCCTACTAATCCAAGGAAAAGTAAGTATATTATATGTAATAATACAGTTTCCATAGCACCACCTCGCTTTCCCACAGCTGTACTGTGAAGTATAAAGGTGGCAACACACTCTGCTTTATTCTCATTTTCTTGTACTAGAGTTTACAACATTTTAATTCAAAATACAAGCGAACAATTAAAAATATTATAAAAAATATAGACAGTTTGAATAAATGTAATAAAAAATAATACAAGTGAGTTATATCATGAAATCTAATTGAATTAATGAAGAATTTATTATATAATTAGCTTAACAAAGAAAATTAGATATTTTTTATATATGCGCGTAATATTGTAATCTTGCGTACAAGTAGATAAAGAAAAATAGTAATTTGTTTAACAAAATAACACTATTTCTGCTACTTTTTAACAATACTTTACAATCTTTTATTAATATTATATAATTATATATAATATTAATAAGGGGAGGATATTATGGAAGAAACAGAAGTAAAAACTAAATTTTGTAAATTTTGTGGTGAAAAAATCCCAGAAGATGCAGTAATCTGTACTCATTGTGGTAGGCAAGTAGAACAACTTAAAAATGAACAACCACAAGTTGTAATTAACAATAGTAATACTAACACTAATACTAATATTAATAGAACTGGATATGGAAAAGCTAAAAACAAATGGGTTGCATTATTACTATGCATTTTTCTAGGATTCTTAGGTGCTCATAAATTTTATGAAGAAAAAGCAGGAATGGGTGTAGTCTATTTATTTACGATGGGATTATTTGGAATTGGTGTAATAATTGATTTTATTGCATTATTATTCAAACCAAATCTTTATTATGTGTAATTGATATAAAAGAACATTAAAATACTTAATTAAAATTTATCAAGCTGTGCAGAATGTTTTGATATTTTGAACAAGATAAGTTAAAAAAATAAAAATGGCTTGATTTCAATGCTTGTAGATGATAATAAAAGCAAAATGACAAACACAAACAAAAAACCTCAGAAGTATAAATACTTCTGAGGTTGAATTTATTTTGATAAAAGTTCTTTTTATCTTTTTGAAAATTGTGGTGCTTTTCTTGCTTTTTTAAGACCGTATTTTTTTCTTTCTTTCATACGTGGATCTCTTGTTAAGAATCCATTTTGTTTTAATGCAGGTCTAAATTCAGCATTTGCTTCATTTAATGCTCTTGCAATACCGTGCCTAATTGCACCAGCTTGACCTGTAAATCCTCCACCTTTAACACTAGCTACAACATCATATTTTGCTGTTGTATTTGTAACTGTAAGTGGCTGTCTAACAATAACTTTTAAAGTTTCTAGACCAAAGAATTCATCAATATCTTTACCATTGATTGTTATTTTTCCAGATCCTTCTACTAATCTAACTCTAGCTATTGCATTTTTTCTTCTACCTGTTCCATAATAATTAATAGTTTCTTTCTTAGCCATTATTTTCTTACCTCCCATACTTCTGGTTTTTGAGCTTGATTTTCATGTTCTGCTCCAGCATATACTCTTAATTTTTTTAGACTTTGTCTTCCTAAAGAGTTATGAGGTAACATTCCTTTTATAGCTAAAGTCATAGCTTTTTCTGGATTTTTTTCAAGCATTACTTTTGCAGGAGTTTCTTTCATTCCTCCAATGTAACCTGAGTGATGTCTATAAATTTTTTGATTTAATTTGTTTCCTGTTAAAATTACATCTTTACAATTAATTATAATAACGTGATCACCTGTATCAACATTTGGTGTAAATGTTGGTTTGTGTTTCCCTCTTAAAAGCATGGCAGCTTCTGTTGCAACTCTACCAAGTGGTTTATTTGCTGCATCAATTATATACCATTTACTTTCAACTTCACCTTTTTTTGCACTATATGTAGTATTATTCATGGTAATATATACCCTCCTATTTATTTTTATATTTATTATTTATATGAAATTTAAATTTAAAACCACCGGGGAGAAGTTTTATATTTAAATCATATTATCTATAATCGCTAAATATTTTATTACAAAATACAAGATTTGTCAACAGGTTGAGAAGAATTTGTGGAAAAACTTGACAAAAAAATATTTTTGTTATATATTAAGAACGCTATAAGATGGGATGTAATATTATTAATAAGGAGTAATATGAAATGAAAAGTAAAAAAAGTATAAAAAGCATTGTACTATTTGCAATTTTAGGAACTGTAGCATTGTTTTTTATAAATATGAGTTTTGCAGCAAATAACGCAAAAATAAATGTAGAAACTGCTAATCTTAGGGAAACAGCAGATGCGGATGGAAGAATTTTAAAACAGCTTTCACTTAATGATGAAGTAGAGTTAGTAGAAAAATCTGGAGAATGGTATAAAGTAAAATCAAATGATATTACAGGATATATAAGACATGATTTATTATCAGTAAAAGAAGAAACAACTGATAATAATACAACAGTTGAAAATACAACAACTACTAATGAGACAGTAGAAAATACTGAAGCAACTACGGCCACAAACAATTCGGAAAATGTACAAGAAGAGAAAATAAAACTTGTATCAGAAGATACAAAACTAAAAATTGTTCCAGCAATAAATGCAACAGATATAATTGAAGTAAAAGCAAATCAAGAAGTCACAATTATTGAAACAATTAATAATTGGGTATGTATACAAGCAGGTAATACAAAAGGCTGGATAAGAAGTGAAAAATTAAGAGTTAAAGAAGAACAAAAAGTAGTAGAAAAACAAGAAGAGCTAGAAACAGAACAAGAAGAAAAAAATGAAACAGAGGTAGTAGCTCAAGAAACAAAAATAAAAACACAATTTATTAGTTCTGAGACTGTAAATTTAAGAAAAGAACCTAATACAAGTTCAGAAGTAGTATCAAAACTATCATTAAATATGGCAGTAGATGTTTATTCGGAAAATGGTGGATGGAGCAAAGTTAAAGTAAGTGGAAAAGAAGGATATATTTCATCTTCGCTACTATCAGACAAAAAGAAAGAAACATCAAGAGCTTCAGAGACACCAAGAATAAATGAAAATACTAATACACAAACAACT
Organism: Clostridia bacterium; assembly: GCA_036307105.1. Taxonomy (GTDB): domain Bacteria; phylum Bacillota; class Clostridia; order TANB77; family CAG-508; genus CAG-269. Next base: position 7,680 of record JAXJYD010000012.1, read on the forward strand.
ACAACATCATCAGCAACTGCTTCAAAAAATGGAGGTTCAGTTGTAGAAACAGCCAAAAATTATATAGGATCAAGTTATGTTTATGGAGCATCAGGACCAAGTAGTTTTGATTGTTCAGGATTTACATCATATATATATAAACAATATGGGGTTTCTTTAAATAGAACAGCTGCTGGTCAATATTCAAACGGTACAGCAGTTAGTAAAGATGAATTACAACCAGGTGACTTAGTTATGTTTGGTAAATCTGGTATTAATCATGTAGGAATTTACATAGGTGGTGGCCAAATGGTTCATGCTGCAAATCCATCAAGAGGTGTTACAACTGATACTATAAATTCAGGATATTATTATAATAATTATGTTGGAGCAAGAAGAGTTAACTAATGTAATGTAATTAGGAAAGGGAGATTTATATTAAAAGACCAATTTTAGTTGCAGTTATAGGATATATAATAGGTATATTAATGGGGCTATACTTTAATACAAGTATAGTCCTTTTATATATTCCAATAATTGCAATATATTTTATATTAAAAAAGATAAAAAAGAAAAAAGAAAAGTTTAATTTTTTAAGTCCAAAAAGATATTTAAAATATGCTAAATTAATATTAAAAAAAGAATTTTTAGTTCTAATTATTTTAAGTTCAATTATTTCAAATTCAATTATGATTTATCAAAATAATAGATACAATTTCTTATATAAAAATATAGATGAAATAGAAGGAGAAGCTATTGTCATAAGCAGTAAAAAGGAAAAAGAGTATAATAATTTATATAAAATCAAGATAAGTTATTTAAATAAAAGCAGTAAATATAAAGAGAGTAATTTATATTTAAAGGTAAATAAAAAAAATTCATTAGATTTACAATATGGTGATAAAATAATAATCAAAGGCGAATTTGTAGAACCAGAAGTTTCAAGAAATTATGGCGGATTTAATTATAAGGAATATCTAAAATCCTTGAAAATATATGGTACTATTAAAGCAAATAGTGTAAAAGTGATAGGAAAAGATAAAGTAAACATTATATCAAAATTATCAAACTCTAGTTTCTTAAAAATTGAAGAAAAGCTAGATAATTTATTTGAAAAAAACGTATCTGGAATAATAAAAGGAATTGTTTTAGGAGATAAAAGTAATATAGATGAAGATATTCAAGAAAACTTTAGAATAAGTGGAATATCTCATATATTAGCTGTTTCAGGAATGCATGTATCATATATAATATTAGCTTTTAATCATATATTAAAAAAGAGCTTAGGAAAAAGAAAAACAAAATTTATTATTATATTATTTTTGATTTTTTATATGTTTTTAACAGGTTTTTCACCTTCAATTGTAAGAGCATCTCTCATGAATATATTAATATTAGGAGCAGAAATTTTTCATAGAAAAAAAGATTTTACTACCTCTATTAGTTTATCATTATTAATTATTCTTATATATAACCCATTTTTAATTGAAAACACAGGACTACAATTATCTTATTTAGCAACAATAGGGATTGTTTTGTTACAGAAGAATATAAAGAAAGTTTTAAAAAAAATAAAGATAAAAAACAAAAAATGGAAATATAGATTAGGTACTAAATTTTTAAAAATTATTAGTAAAATACAAGAAATTTTAGCTGTAACTATATCTGCTCAAATTTCTATCTTACCAATTATGATTTATCATTTTAATAAGTTTGGAACTTATTTTTTACTAAGTAATTTGCTTATAAGTATATTAATAGGACCAGTATTTATACTAAGTCTAATAACTATAATACTAAGTATTATTTTTAATCCAATAGCTAAATTGGTTTCATACACTCTAAGTCTTTTAATTCATATTTTTATTTATATATCAAATATTTCTAATATCCCATTTTCAAAATGTTATTTACCAACCCCCAATGCTTGGAGTATTATTTTATACTATATAATAGTATTTTTATTCAATATTTTATATATTCTGTATAATAGTAAAAAAATAAATGCTACTTTAATTAGGTTTAGAAATTTAATTGCTTTAATCAAATATAAATTTAATTCTAATAGGAAAAGATATTTTAAGTTTATTATTTTGGTTAGTTTAATTTTTGTTATATTCAAATTAATTCCAAAAAACTTACAAATTAATTTTGTTGATGTAGGACAAGGTGATTGTACATTTATAGTAACTCCATTTGGAAAGACAATATTGATTGATGGTGGAGGTAGTAAATCTAATGATTTTGATGTAGGAAAGAATACATTAATTCCTTATATTTTAGATAAAGGTTATACAAAAATTGATTATATAATTATTAGTCATTTTGATCAAGATCATGTTCGGACGGATTACTAACTGTATTAGAAGAACTAAATGTAGGAAAAGTTGTAATTACAAAACAAGGAGAAGAAAGTGAAAACTACTATAAATTTAGAGAGTTAATAAAAGACAGAAAAATAAAGGTTCAAGTTGTAAATAAAGGAGATAGGTTACAAATAGAAAAAAATATATATTTTGATATTTTGTGGCCAGATAATTCAAAGCTAATAAGTGAAAATGTTTTAAACAATAATTCTATTGTTTGTAAATTACATTATAATTATTTTTCAATGCTTTTTACAGGAGATATAGAAGAAATAGCTGAAAAAGAAATATTAAAAGAATATAAAGAAAACATTAACCTATTAAAAGCGACAATTATAAAAGTTCCACACCATGGTTCAAAAACATCTAGCACACAAGATTTTCTAGAGGCAGTGAATTCTAATTTTGCATTAATAGGAGTTGGAATAAATAATACATTTGGACATCCAAATGATGAAGTAATTGAGAGATTAAAAAGCTTGCGGAATAAAAATTTACAGAACTGATGAAATGGGAGAGATTTCAATAATAGTAAATAGTAGTGGGAAAATTCAATTTAGAAATAGAATTAAAAAAATTCAAATTAATTATTGAGATTTATAAAAGTTTATTATAAAATAAATATATAAACTATATTTATGAACAAGAGGTAAAAAAATGGGTGTAGAAGAATTAAAACAAATAATAGAAAAATCGGAAAATAAATTTAGTGTATTTGAAAATATAGATTTATTATTAAATTATAATTTTACTGTAAATGATTTTATAGATTTAATTAATACTTATTTAAATGATGAACAAAAAATCAATCTGTTTAAATTAGAGTATTTAAAAAAATTAGAGAATTATATTCCAGAAGGTTTTTTATTTAATGGAGATAAAAAAAATAATTTTAGTGACGAAGTTCTTAAATATATAGCGGTAGGAAGAAAATATGAAATTATTAATAGCATTGGAGACAGAAAATTAAGAGTTCAAATTTACAATGAAGCAGATGTTATCTCAGAACTTATGCCACCATTTGATTCACAAGTGTTTTTAAATGAATTTAATGAAGATGAAAGAATGGAATTTATCAGAGGAGATAAAATTCAAAATATTAGAGCAGTTTCAAAATTCAATGTAATAAATTCATTAAGTGATAAGAATAAGAAAAGTGTTCTAAGTGATTACACATATTTAAAAGAAATACTTAATTTAGATGAGGGAGCAATTGTAAGATTAATTGAAGGATTTGAGGATGAAAAACTAAAACTAAAAATGATTAATAAATACTATGAAATACCTGAAACTTTATTGAGAAATTTGAATACTGATAGTATTGATCATTTATTAGCAAGTACAAAATCATTTAATAATTATGATTTAATAGGGACTATTTCATTATTAAATGTAGATTCTATAATAGAATTTATTAATAAAGAAAAAGATTATTTAAAAGAAAAAAAGATAAAACCTTATCAAATTGTTAAGAATTTAGAAGATCAATTACAACTAGAGATTGTTGATAAATTAGAACAGTTAGATCTAGTAGCAGCAGAAGAAACTCAAATATTAGCAACTCTTAGTAACGAAGTAAAAGAAAAAGTTGATAAAACAAATTTTTCTGGAATTGATAGAGAAGCATTAAATATACAAATAAGTAGTAACCCCGAATCTAAGGGGAAGATTCCAGTTGATTTTAACCAAGATTCGAATATATATAAGGGATTAGATGAAGAACTATATATAAATGCTATGCATTTATCAGAAACAGAAAAGACTAAATTGCTAGAGTTGTGTAATATATGTCCAAAATTACAAATGTCTGATGATTTGTTATTTGGAAAGTCTACAGTTGAAGAATATAAAAATGCAGAAAATTGGATTCAAAATGTTGTTCAGCAGATTAATCCAAAATGGAATATGTTACAAAAAATAGCTTTTATAGATAATTCAATTGGAAAAAGAATAAGTTATTCTCCAGATTATTTAACAGAAGCTTGCGATGAGTTTAATGCAAGAGCACTATGGAAAATTATTGATTCTGGATATGGAGTGTGTAATGGAATAGCATTAGTTGAAAAATATATATTAGATAAAGTCGGAATAGAATCTGAAATGGTTGAAAGTGATACTCATGTGTTCCTGAAAATTAAAAATTTAAAATACGAAAATAATGAAGGTGAGCTAATACAAGGTGATACTATTTTAGATCCAACTTGGAACTTAATGGCACATAGATATGGAGCTAAACCTGAAAACTTTTGTATAAGCTATGAAGAAATAAGAAAATATGACATTAATAATGATGGTATAGATTTTGAATGTCATAAAAATGATGAAGAGTTGTCTGAAATTACATTAAATATAGATGAAAACACATTAAAGAATGTATTTTCAAGTATAGGTGTAGCAGATCAAAATGGCAATTTTCCAATTAAAGCATTGGTTGATAAGTCTAATGAAATTGACAATTTAGAATTATCTGATGAGGAATCTATAAGAGAACAGTTAAGGCTATTAGAAGAATATTATTCTGATTTTAGTGAATGTCAGAATTCTACTATGGAAATTTTATCAACAATAATTCTAAATCATGAAAATCTAAACTTTGATAGATGTGTAGTTAGCAGAGTTTATAATAAAGATGACGAAGAAATGAGACCAATTTTATATGTATTTGTCCAATTAGAGGATGGTAAAAAAATATTTTATTTTGCAGACAAAGAAAATAAGAGATTTGAAGAATTAACACAAGAGAAATTTGAAGAAAGATTTGAATGCTATGACATTGATATGGATGAATATGAAGGATACAGGCCATGGGATGACAATGTTAATATAGAGATAACAAAAGATTTAAATACTAGTTCAGGAACTGTAACTATACAAGAAGGAGAAGAAAAATGAATTTTATAAAAAGTATTTTTCTATATTTTAAAAGTAAAATAAAAAGAAAAAAAGAAGTGAAATTAATTATAGAGCCAGATAAGTTAAATATAAATAGCGATAAAGATTCTTTTAAAAATTTATTAAAATATAGAGAGAAAATAATAAAAAAGAATAAAAAAATTGAGACACTAATTTGTCATGGAGATGGATTAGGTATAAAGAATAAAGTTAGTTATTAAAATTTAATAATTAAATAGTTATTATTAATAATAAAGCTATTGTGTATTTAGCAGAAAATAATTATTTTAGATAGAAAGTATTGTTACCGTATAATTTTAACAAAATTGTAAATAATAAATATAAAAAAAGAGAGAAGGTTAAAATTATGAATAAAACAATAATAACAATACTTTCTATTATTATAATTATGGTAGCTGTTTTTACTGCTATAACAATTTACAAAATAAATAATAAAGATGAAATAGATAATATAGAAACTAAAATTGCAGAAGAAAATATTTTAGATGATTGTACTGATGAATATGAAGAAATACAGGAAAAAATGTTACAAGCAAGTACAAATCAAGAAAAAATATCTCCCAATTGTTTTATTACATTCAAAACTAACTATAAGAAATGTGGGCATGAAACAAACCAATATGAAAAGATAAAAGATGATCTTGTAAACAAAACAAAAGAAGAATTACAAAATGTATATAGTGGCTGGAAAATAGAAGATTTTTCTGAAAGCAATATTTTATTATCAAAAGATGAAGATGGATATTGTGATGAACATTATTTAGTTCAAGATAAAGAGGGAAAGGTAACAATTTATAAAATATTAGAAGATGGTAAAAAACAAATATTTCAAGAAACAGAAATATCTACAGAATATTTATCAGATTTCGATAAAATACAAATAAAAGAAGGCATTAGAGTAAATGGAAAGCAGAATCTTAATCAATTAATTGAAGATTTTGAGTAAAAACTATTGACTTATGTTAATTAATATAGTATAATACAACTATTCCAACTTCTGTTGGTTATTTACAGAGTTAGCGTGACTCACTCTCACGCTAACCCAAAAAAAAGAAACCCCCGTGATAATTAATCTGGGGGTTTCACCCATTTTACTTTCTCTTTTTTTCTTTCTTATCAATTGTTACTTCTTTTTTTAAATCTTGTTTATCAATAATCCCCTTATTATATAAATCTTTTACATACATAATAAGAGCAAAAACAGTAGTAATAAGTGCAAAACAATAAAGAATATAATCAATTTGACTCCAAATACCTTTTAATGAATATTGCTTTGTAAGAAGGGAAAATACAATCGCTACATAAAATAGAACTGTTGCTAATTTTCCATACCATCTACTATATACTACAACATCTTTTCCATATAGGAAAGAGGCACCTACTATCATAATAAATTCTTTTAGCAACACTATTATTAAAATCCATATTGGAATTAGGTTTTTTATTACTAAAGAAGTAAGTGTTGAAATTTGTGTCAACTTATCTGCTAATGGATCCATTAATTTTCCAAAGTTAGATATTAAATTAAATTTTCTTGCTATAAAACCATCTGCTATATCAGTTATACCAGAAATAGTAAAAAATACAAATGCTAATATATAGTTTCCTGAAAATATATAAAATATAATAAGTGGTATTAATAAAAAACGTATGATAGTTAGTATGTTTGGTACATATTTTAACATATTTAATTACATTCCTTCCTAAAGGCACAAATCAGTTTGGAAAAGAGCAATTTTTTTCAAACTGTTTCCTATTTAACTTCAAATTTTAGTGTATTATTTTCTAAATCTACTATTACAGTTTTTCCATCTAAAAGCTCACCTTTTAAAATCATTTCAGATAATTCATCTTCAATATATCTTTGAATAGCTCTTCTTAAAGGTCTAGCTCCAAATTTTATATCAGTACCTTTTTCTAATAGATAGTGTTTTGCATTATTAGTAACTTCCATTTTTATGTCTTTATCATTTAAGGCTTTTTTAGTATCATTTAACATGATATTAACTATTTCTAAAAGTTGTTCATTAGTTAGGGCGTCAAAGCTTATAATTTCATCAACTCTATTTAAAAATTCAGGGCGAAAAACTTCTTTTAATTTATCTATTACTTTGTTTTTATCTATAGTTGTTTTTCCAAAACCAATAGAATTTGTATTGGTATTAGAACCAGCATTAGATGTCATAATAATAATCGTATTTGCAAAGCTAACACTATTTCCTTGGCTATCTGTTAATTTTCCATCATCTAATACTTGTAATAAAATATTAAATACATCTGGATGAGCTTTTTCTATTTCGTCTAAAAGTATAATAGAATAAGGTTTTCTTTTTACTTTTTCAGTTAATTGTCCAGCATCATCATATCCTACATAGCCTGGAGGTGCACCAATTAATTTAGATGTAGAATGACTTTCCATATATTCAGACATATCAACTCTAATAATTGAATCTTCACTTCCAAACATTTCATAAGCTAAGCTTTTAGCAAGCTCTGTTTTACCAACTCCTGTAGGACCAACAAAGATAAATGAAGGTGGTCTTTTACTATTTTGAAGGCCAGCTCTGTTTCTTCTGATTGCTCTTGCAACTCCAGATACTGCTTGATCTTGACCAATTATTCTTTTATGAAGATTTGTTTCTAAGTTTAATAATTTTTGAGTTTCAGCTTCTGTTATTTTTTTTACAGGAATTTTAGTCCAGCTTTCTATAACATTTGCAATATCTTGAATAGTTAGTTGTTTTGGTTTCATTTTTTTATTTAATTTATCAAGTTCTTCTATTAATTGACATTCACGTGTTTTTAGGTCAGCTGCTTTTTGATAATCTTCCGTTGAATCAGCTGCTACAACTTCCTCCTTTTCAGTTTGGACTTTAGATAATTCTTGTTTTAATAATTCTAATTTTACTAAATCTTTATTTTCTAAATTGATTCTTGAGCATGCTTCATCTAAAATATCTATTGCTTTATCTGGTAAAAATCTATCATGTACATATTTTTCGGACATAATAACTGCTTGTCGTATAATATCTGATGATACTTTAACTTTATGATATTCTTCATAATATTTTTTAATTCCTTCTAATATACCAATTGAATCATCAATAGAAGGTTCTTCAACTAAAACCTGTTGAAATCTTCTTTCTAAAGCAGAATCTTTTTCAATATATTTTCTATATTCTTTTAGAGTAGTAGTACCAATTAATTGGATTTCTCCATTTGATAATGCAGGTTTTAAGATATTTGCTGCATTCATAGAATGTTCACCATCACCGGCTCCAATTATATTATGAATTTCATCAATAACTAAGATTATATTTCCATATTCTTTACATTCATCAATGATACCTTTCATTCTAGATTCAAATTGACCTCTGAATTGTGTACCTGCGATAACTGCAGTCATATCTAATAAATAAACTTCTTTATTTAAAAGTTTTGCAGGAACATTTTGATTAGCAATTTTTATCGCTAATCCTTGAGCAATCGCAGTTTTTCCAACGCCTGGTTCACCAATTAAACATGGGTTATTCTTAGAACGTCTATTTAATATTTGTACTATTCTTTGAATTTCTTTATCTCTTCCAATAACAATATCAAGTTCGCTGTTTTTAGCCTTTTCAGTTAAATTAGTTCCAAAGGTATCTAAGAACTTTTTCTTTTTACTAGACTTCTTATTTTTTCTTTTTTCAACTTTTACTTTTTTTCTACCATTATTTAAGTCTTCTTCAGAACTTTGAGAAGTTTTATTTACATTTCCATTAAACATATTTGAAAAAATAGAACCTAATGGAATAGCTGCTCCTGATATTTTATTGGGTTCATCTGGATTGTCATTATCACTCTCAAAAGTGATTGCACCTTCAATATTTTGAATATCTTCTAAATTAATATTTTCTGCTAAATCTTTAAATATTGTTTCAAATTGTTTTGTCATATCATTAAGGTTTACTTTATCTCCGGAAAGTATATTATTTTGATCTGCTAATACTTCAGTAGGATTGATTCCTTTTTTCTTAGCACAATTATAACAATAACCTTCTAAAGATTCTTTTCCATTTTCAATTTTTTTATAAAAAAGTATTGCTGGATTTTCATTACATTCTGAACATAACATACTTTAAATTCCTCATTTCTACTTAAAATTAATCTATAATATAATACCTCAAAAAAGCTAAATAGTCAATAATTTTGAGTTGATTATTTAAAATATAAATGCTATAATTAAAAAGATAAATTTAAAAAGAGGTATTAGTAATGAATGTAACAAAACCAGAAAAAATAAAAATTGATAATAGAACAGTAATAATATATATCGTAATTATTCTAGTGTGTGTAATAGCATTGTTAATTTCATTTTATGTTCAATTCTATAAAAGAATTGATTTAGGCAAATTAGTAGGAATAAATCAAGTAGAGAGTTTTGGGAATAAGAGTGAAGATGACAAGATTGAGTTAGAGACAAATTTTTTAAAATTACTTAATAATGCTATAGAGAATAAAGAAGGAGATTATAACAATAAAAAAGAGGACTTAGATAAAGAATTAGTTTATACAACATTGGAAAAGAAAGAGACTAAAGCTAATAGTTATGATATAGAAGTACAAATTCCGAAAATAAATATAAAAAGTGAAATTGTTAACGTATATAATAAAGAGATTAAAGAAATATTTGTAGATTTTGTGGATAAAATATTACAAAGTGAAAACAGAAATGTTATTTATACTGTTGATTATACTGCAAATATTCAAAATGGGATTTTATCAGTAATGATACATTCTAATTTTAAAGAGGGAACAAAAGCACAAAAAGTTATCATAAAAACATATAATTATGATTTAAGAAATAATAAGGAATTAAAATTACAAGATGTTATAAAATTTGAGCAATTAAGTGAAAATAAAATACAAGATATGATTAATACAAAGATAGAATCAGAACAAAAGAAAGTAAAAGATCTAGAGGGATTAGGGTATAATATTTATAATAGAGATATAAAAAATGAAATGTACAAACTAGATAATACAGAGGAATTTTATATGACAGAAAATGCTATATATATTATATATCCTTATGGTAATAATGCAGAAACTAGTGAAATGGATTTAGTTATTTTATAAGTAAAAAAGAAGCCGTACAGGTAAAATGTACGGTTTCTTTTTGAAAATAAAAGGGGATGTTTATAATCTAATCTGATTATGTTTGTATTTTATCAGATATTTTTGTCTATTGTGTGAACTAAAAGTGAAAAATAAATAGAAAAATTTTTATACAAAAAAGAACTTAGCATAAGCCAAGTCCTTCAGATTAAGGCTGTTCACCTAAGGTGATTGTTAATTCTTTTTCTTCACCATTACGATTTACTTTTATTTTAAATTCATCTCCGATTTTATGAGAGTTTTTTATCTCATTTAATTCATCCATTTTTTTAATTTTCTTTCCTTCTGCTTCAACTATAACATCTCCAGCTTTTATACCAGCTTTTTCTGCTGCAGAGAAATCTTCAATAGATTTAACATAAACACCAACAACAAGTTTATATGTTTTTGCCATTTGTTCATTTAAGTCTAACCCAGTAATACCTATATAAGGTCTTTTTACTTTACTATATTGAATTAATTGAGATGTAATATCTTTTGTAGAATTAATTGGAATAGCAAATCCCATACCTTCAATTCCTGTTCCAGAAAGTTTTAAAGTATTTATTCCAACAACTTTACCTTCACTATTTACTAAAGCACCACCACTATTACCAGCATTTATAGAGGCATCTGTTTGAATTAAAGTAAATTTTTTACCATCAGATTCAGTAACTTCTCTGTTTACAGCACTTATAATACCACATGTAACACTACTTTGCATACCTAATGGATTACCAACAGCCATAGCAAATTCTCCAACTTTAATAGAATCTGAATCAGCAAAATCTGCTTTTGATAAACCGGATTTTTCAATTTTTATTACTGCTAAGTCTGTTTGTTCATCTTTTCCAACGATTTTTGCTTCATATTCTGTTTCATCATTAAATAATGTAACTGTAACTTTGGTTGCTTCAGATACTTCATAATATGATTCTGATGAAGTAGATGAAACTATGTGATTATTAGTTAAAATATATCCATCTTCACTAATTATTATTCCAGAACCAGTAGCTGTTGCAGTAGTTGGTTGAGATTGTCTTCCAAACATTGAAAACATAGAGTTAACATTATATTCAACTTTTATACCAACAATAGATGGTAATATTTTATTTGCAGCAAATACCGATGTATCTGAATAATTAGATAATGAGTTTTGATTAACATATCCTGTACTTAAATTGTTTGACGATGTATTATTAGATGACATTTTTGAATTGCCTAACAAATATTCTCTAATTGAAGGTACTCCAAAGCATGTACCAATTACTACTGAGCATCCAAGTACTCCGCTTACAAAAGGTACTAAAAATCCTTTACCAAAACCTAAATTTGACTTTTCTTTTTTTACTTTAACTGTTTTTACATTACTTGGATTTTTAACAGTTTTAAAATTTGATTGTTTTTCTTCATTATTCTCTTCCATAGTATCCTCCTAAAATATATATTAAAACTATTTTAACTCAATTTGTATAAATAATACAATAGATTTGTGAACATTTTGTGAAAAAGATTTGTAGATTTTATAAAAGTGTTGAAAAAAATATTTTTTAAATATATAATGAAAAAGAAAATAAAAGTAAAGGATGATTAAATTATGAAAAACAAAGGAATCACATTAGTAGCATTAACAATAACTATAATAATTTTACTAATTATTGCAGGTATTTCTATAAGTGCTGGTGGAAATATGATAAAAAAGGCAAATTTAGAAGCGCTAAAAACAAATATGTTATTGATAAAATCAAAAGGAAAAGAATATGTAGAAAATGCAAATTTTAAATTAGGTATTAAACAGGATGAGAAAGAAAGTAAAATTGATGTTGCAAAATTGGAACTTAAAGGAAGAGAATTAGATTTAGGAGAAAAAAATAATTTTGAATCAAATGGGATAATTAATACTGCTGGAGACACGGTTTTTTGTTTATATTATGATTTAACTACAAATGAAGATAATAATTATTTAGAGGAAATGGGAATAAAGGGGTTAGAATTAGAGGAAAATGAAAAGTATATTATCAAATATAATATAGATACTATGAATGTTGAGGTATATAACACTTTAGGATATAAAGATGGTAACAATTTTAAGTATTCATTAACAGATATTGAAAAAATAGAAGAGTAATATAATAAAAATAAATTAGGTTCTTAAGAAGGAAAGTATGTATATGAAAGAAAAAGAATTAGAAAGATTAACTAAATTAAAGGAAATAGAAAAAGATTTATATAATAAAGGTTTTAACAATATTTGTGGAATTGATGAAGCAGGAAGAGGCCCTTTAGCAGGACCGGTTGTTGTTGCAGGCGTTATTATGCCAAAAGACTCAATGATTGAAGGAATAAATGACTCTAAAAAGGTTTCTGAAAAAAAGAGAGAAAAGTTATATGATTTAATAATAAAAGAAGCTATTAGTTATTCTGTTGCAATAATTGGACAAGATATAATAGATGATATTAATATATTAAATGCAACTAAAGAAGGAGTAACTAGGGTTGTAGATGGATTAGATGTAAAACCAGATTTGATAATAATAGATGCATTAAATCATATAAATACAAGAGGAATACCTTATGAACCTATAATAAAAGGGGATGCTAAATGCTATAATATAGCAGCAGCATCGATTTTAGCAAAGGTAACTAGGGATAGAATTATGAGAGAGTGGGATGAGGTATATCCACAATATAGTTTTATACAACATAAAGGATATGGAACAGCTAAGCATATTCAAGCTATAAAGGAGTATGGATTAACACCTATACATAGGAAATCTTTTACTAAGAAATTTGTGGTAAATTAAATTTATTTTGTGACTGGCAAGTGAAAATGTCTCAAAAATGTCTATACATTAGCAAATAAAAATGTCTTAATCAAAATAGAAGTTAGATTGAAAATTATGGTGTAATTGCAAATAAAAATGTCTTATAATTTACCTCGAAGGAGGTAAA
>JAXJYD010000013.1:0-23168 GCA_036307105.1 Clostridia bacterium
GAAAGTCATCCTTTCCTATTATATAAAAGCGCTTCGCGCCTAACGTTGCACAGAAATTTTCTTGGCGAAAATTTCGCACAAGAACAAATTTACGGAACGCATTACATAGTATAATTTGTAGAAAATTAAAAAATATGCTTTTAAATAATATACTATAAATTTAAGGGCGTTCCGATTTGTTCCAGAAAGGGTTAAAAGTAAATGGAAAAAATGAGATTACAGAAATACTTAGCTGAAGCAGGAATTGCTTCAAGAAGAAAGTCTGAAGAACTAATAAAACACGGAAAAGTAAGTGTTAATGGAAAAGTAATAACTGAATTAGGAACACAAGTAGATCCAGGTGTAGATAAAATAAAATATAATGGAAAAGAAGTAATAATAGATAATGATTATATTTATATATTATTAAATAAACCTATTGGATATGTGACTACAGCGAAAGACCAATTTGGAAGAGATTCAGTTTTAGACTTAGTAAAAACTAATAAAAGATTAGTTCCTGTAGGAAGGTTAGATATGTATACTTCCGGTGCTTTAATACTTACTAATGATGGGAATTTTGTATATAAAGTTACACATCCAAAACACGAAATTGAAAAAACATATACTGTTACAATAAAAGGCATTGTTACATATGAAGAAGTAAGTAAATTAAGAAGCGGAGTGGAAATAGAAGATTATAGAACAAAACCTGCAAAAGTTAAAATTTTAAAGACAGATGATGAAAAAAATCAGTCTAGATTAGAAATTACAATACATGAAGGAAAAAATAGACAAGTGAGAAAAATGTGCGAAGCAATAAGACATAAGGTACTAGCTCTTCATAGAAGTAAAATTGCGGGAATAGGAGTAAAAGATATTCCACTTCGGTAAATGGAGATATTTAGATAAAAAAGAAGTAGAAAAATGTCAGTGTCAAAATGTCGCGTCCTTATTGACACCTATTCATAAATTTAAATAATTTTTTTAATTCTATTGAAATATTTAAATCAAAAATATATAATAGATAAAAACTAATGATAAAAGGAGAAGCAACTAATGAACAATGTGAAATTTGCACCTGAGGGATGGAATGATGAAATTACAAAAATAGATAAAGACAATATAGATAAATATATAAAAAATCAAGAAATACTACAAGGCTTAGTTAAAGAATGCGATAATAAATATAATTTGTATATTAATTTTGAAAATGGACTAAATGGAATTATACCTAGAGAAGAAGTTGAAGGAATAAATCTTCAAAAAAATGGGTTACCTAAAGAAAATTTATGTATTGGAAAAGTTCACAAATTTGTACAATTTAAGATAAAAGAACAGGATAAAAATGATAACTTAATTTTATCTAGAAAAGAAGTACAAGAAGATGCCTTAAGGTGGGTAAAAACTGATTTAAAAGAAGGAGATATAGTAACAGGTATTGTTAAAAATATAAAACCTTATGGAGCTTTTATAGAAATTGGCGGTGGAGTTGTAGGCTTAGTTCATATAGAAGATTTATCTGTTGCTAGAATAAAAACACCAGAAGAAAGATTAAAAATTGGACAAAAATTAAAAATTATGGTAAAATCAATTGACAGAGAAAATGGAAAAGTTTTTTTATCTTATAAAGAAATGTTTGGATCTTGGGAAGAAAATGTAAAAAAATTCACACCTGGAGTAAAAGTTAAAGGTAAAGTAAGAGAAACTGAAAAAAACAAAAATGGTATTTTTATTGAGCTTGCACCTAATCTTGTGGGAATGGCAGAATATGAGGATGGATTAGATTATGGACAAGATGTAGATGTATATATCAAAAAAATAGATTTAGAAAAGAAAAAAGTAAAATTATTAGTTGTTTAATAACTAAAAGAAGGTAGGAAGTTTGAAAAATAATTGAAACATAAATCTTTTTCAAGCTGATTGAACCTATAGAAAGGAATGAGGTAAAAAATGGTTCAAGATAACGAAATTAAAGCACAAGTTTCACCATTTGCAATTAGAGAAGGAGAAATTAAAACATTTGACGGTAAAGATGGATATGTGTCAATGAATCAAATTGTACATAAGATAAATATTGGACATATAAATGAAATTCATTTTGCTATATTAGATTTAGTTAATGAATTTGAATTTATTACTTCAAGACAATTATACCAAATGCTTGAAATTAAAGGTATTGACCCAAAATCACAAGATAAATTGAATAATAAATTAGAACAATTAGTAAAATCTAAAATACTAACTAGATATTACTTTACTTCTGAAGAAGGAAAAGGAATATATAGAATTTATTGCTTAGAAAAAATGGGGAAATATTTATTAACTTCTAAAGAAGTAGAATGTAAATGGCAACCATCAGATAATACAAAACCAGTTGCTATGATCAAGAAAAGACTTGCAGGAAACCAAACTATAATAGCGTATTTAAGAAAAGTAAAAGCATTTGATAGTTATGTAGTAAAACCAGCAATTACTGCGAAAGTTGCAGGAAAAGTTTTTAAATCAACAGGTTCCGTAAAATTAACTAAAAATGGAAAATCAATTCAATTTGTTTTTGAAGCAATAAGAAGAGAAGATGATTGGAAAAAGAAATTAGTAGATAGAATGAAACTATATAAAGATTTCTACGAAAATTTTGTACCTGGTGATTCAGGATTTTCTGGTTTACCTCAATTAATACTAATATGTGAAGATGAAAAACATATGGCAGAAGTATTTAAAGAAATAGTTACAAATCAAGTAGAAATACCAAAAATAAAATTATATTTTACAACAGATTTAAGACAAAATGAAGAAACTTTGGAAAATACATTAGTAGAATTTAAATTAGTTGATGGTAAATATAAAAAAGAAAATGTTGAGTTAAAATTATTAGGAGTGTAGATTAGAAAAAATATCAAGATAAAAACAAAGAAGATTTTAGGTAAGCCCTAAAATCTTCTTTGCTTTATCTACATCTTCTAAAGTCGCTGGTCTAATATTTTCTAATTCATATTTTTGACCAAGTTTTTCCCATTTATATTTTCCCATATTATGATATGGAAGAAGTTCAATTTTTTTTACTGTTTTCAATGAAGAAATAAAATCTTTTAATCGTAATAAATCTTCTTCATAATCAGTAATTCCAGGGATTATAACTTGTCTAATCCAAATATCTATATTATTATCACTTAAGTATTTTGCAAATTCTAATTCTAATTTGTTTGATTTTCCAACTAAATCTTTACACTTATTATCGTCAATATGTTTGATATCCAATAAAACTAAATCTGTAACAGAAAGAACATTTTTAATATCATCTGATAATGGAAACATACCAGAAGTATCAACACAAGTATGGATATTTTCTGCTTTTAACTTTTTAAAAAGTTCATAAACAAACTTAGCTTGTACCAATGGATCTCCACCAGTAACAGTAACGCCACCATTGGGGCATATATAGTTTTTATAATTCATTATTTTATCAAATATTTCGTCTAAAGATTTATATTTTCCACCATTAATATACCAAGTATCTCTGTTGTGACAATATTTACACCTTAAGTGACATCCTTGTAAAAAAAGTACAAACCTAATACCAGGTCCATCAACAGTACCAAAAGACTCAACAGAATGAACTTTTGCATAATATCTTAAATCTTTCTTCTCCATTTTTTATCCCTTCTTTTTCCACTACACAAGTTTGGAAAAGAATTGGAATTTTGGCTAGGCAAATGAGATTTTAATTTATGAGGCGTACGTTGTGTACGTTGATTAAATTAAAAGCGAAATTTAACGACGCCAAAAACCAATTATTTTTCAAATCTAAATTTTTTCATGAATAGTCCTATTAATAACATCCAACTGTTGTTCCTTAGTTAATTTAGTAAAGTTTACAGCATATCCAGATACTCTAATAGTTAATTGAGGATATTTTTCAGGATGTTTCATAGCGTCTTCTAAAAGGCTTCTATCAAACACATTAACATTAATATGATGTCCAGTTTGAGCAAAATACCCATCAAGCATATGTGTTAAATTATTTATTCTATCTTCTTCTGTTTTTCCAAGTGTTCCTGGAGTAATTGAGAAAGTATAAGATATTCCGTCTTCTGCAGAAGGAAAAGGTAGTTTTGCAATGGTATTCATAACTGCTAAAGCACCCATTCTATCTCTTCCATGAAGAGGGTTTGCACCAGGTGCAAATGGAGCTCCAGATTTTCTTCCATCAGGAGTACTTCCAGTAGATTTACCATATACAACATTTGATGTTATTGTTAATATAGATAATGTTTGTTTTGAGTTTCTATAAGTTTGATGTTTTCTTAATTTATTAATAAAAGTTTTTACAATTGAAACAGCAATATCATCAACTTTAGGATCATCATTTCCATATTGAGGGTAATCTCCTTCAATTTTATAATCAATAGCTAAACCTGTTTTATCTCTTATTACTTTAACTTTTGCATATTTTATAGCTGATAAAGAGTCTGTAACAACAGATAAACCAGCAATTCCACATGCCATTGTTCTAAATACATTTGTATCATGTAATGCCATTTCTAATGCTTCATAAGAATATTTGTCATGCATATAGTGAATCATATTTAATGCTTTTATATAAATTTTTGCAACATAATCCATCATTTGATCTAATTTTTCCATAACTTCATTATAATCCAAATATTCTGATGTTATTGGTTCAAATTTTGGAGTAACTTGTTTTCCTGATAATTCATCTCTACCACCATTTATAGCATATAATAATGTTTTGGCTAAATTAGCTCTAGCTCCAAAGAATTGCATTTGTTTTCCTATTCTCATAGGAGACACACAACAGGCAATACCATAGTCATCTCCTAAATCAACTCTCATTATGTCGTCATTTTCATATTGAATAGAAGAAGTTTTTATAGACAAACCTGTAGCATATTTTTTAAATCCTTCTGGTAATCTTGTAGACCATAAAACTGTTAAGTTTGGTTCTGGAGCTGGTCCTAGGTTTTCTAAAGTGTGTAATACTCTAAAAGAATTTTTAGTAACTAAAGTTCTACCATCTATTCCCATTCCACCAATACTTTCAGTAACCCAAACAGGATCACCACTAAATAATTCATTATATTCAGGTGTTCTTAAAAATCTTACCATTCGTAATTTCATAATAAAATGATCAACTAATTCTTGAACTTGTTCTTCTGTTAAAGTACTGTTTTTTAAGTCTCTTTCAAAATAGATATCAAGGAATGATGATGTTCTACCAAGACTCATTGCAGCACCATTTTGATCTTTAATTGCTCCTAAATATCCAAAATATAACCATTGAACAGCTTCTTTTGCATTCTTAGCTGGTTTTGAAATATCAAATCCATATTTTAAAGCCATATCTTTTAGGTCATTTAATGCTTTTATTTGTTCGCTAATTTCTTCTCTTTGTCTAATAGTTTCTTCATTTATTTCATCAACATTAAGTATATCTAAATCTTTATTTTTAGCTTCTATTAAAACATCAATACCATAAAGAGCAATTCTTCTATAATCACCAATAATTCTTCCACGTCCATAACCATCAGGCAAACCTGTAATTAAATGAGAAGTTCTGGCAGCTCTTATATCGGGTGTATAAACTGAAAATACACCATCATTATGAGTTTTTCTGTATTTATGGAAGATTTCTTCTACTGTATCATCAACTTTTTTTCCATAAGCTTCACATGATTTTTCTACAATTCTAATTCCACCAAAAGGCATGATTGCTCTTTTTAAAGGCTCGTCTGTTTGTAGCCCCACAATTTCTTCTAAATTTCTATCAATATAACCAGCATCATGGCTAGATATTGTTGAGATTGTTTTGGTATCTATATCTAAAACGCCACCTTTAGAACTTTGTTCTTTTTTATATAGTTCTAAAACCTTATTCCAAAGTTTTGTTGTTTTTTTAGTAGGTCCAACTAAAAAAGAACTATCTCCTTCATATGGCGTGTAATTTCTTTGAATAAAATCTCTTACATTTATTTCTGCACTCCATTTTCCTTTTTTAAATCCATTCCATTCATCAAATTTCATTGTATCAATCCTTCCTTTCATTGCATTTGAAAAAAATTATTTTATTTTTCAAAATTTCTTCCTTAGAATATTATTAACAGTTTTTTATATAATATTAGTTAGATTATTTATAAATTGATTCTTAAAAAACCATATAGATATTACATATATTTTTTTATAAAATCTGTTGCAAAAGCAACAAAAAGCCAATACATTAGTATTGGCTTAAAATAAAAATTTTTAAATATATTCTTATTCTTCATTATCAGATTCTGCAATTACTTGAGCTACGTTATATATTAATCTTTGTTTTTCAGGAGAGCAGCTTTTAAGTAATTCAGAGAATTCTTTATCTAAATAATTTACGGATTTATTAGAAACTCCGTTTAAAATATACCCTTCTGAAATATCTAAGATATTACATACTTGAGTTAATCTTTTTAAATTAATATGAGAATTACCTCTTTCTACTCTGCTTAAGAATGCTACAGAGATATCTAATTCTTCTGCTAAATCCTCTTGAGTCATATTTTTTGCAAGTCTTGCTTGTTTTAATCTTTTTCCTATTACACTATAATCTACAGCCATTATATTCATTCCTTTCTATTAACATATAAGTTTTGAAAATTTATTTATTTTCAAACGTCTTTTCTTTTTTATGCAACTAATATAGCATTTTATAGTTTAAATTTACAGATACTAATTGTATATATTTTATTTATAAGTTAAAAAATACATAAGAAAGTTTAATATATAAATATTTTAATAGCTTCTCGGCTCAATAAATATATTAGAATTTCTCGAGATATTTTAGTCTAAATTCATGATACTGAAGGTTTTAGAAATAAAGTATCCAGAAAAATAGAGAAAAAAAGAGGAAAAAAGAGGAAATGAAAGAAATATTTAAGATTCTGTGAATTTAAAACAAATTATTTGAATATAATTTGACAAATTACTCCAAAATATGTATACATAATTTGCTTTTGGAGAGAATATATAGTATAATAAAGATTAGTCGCGTGGAAAAACAATCAAAAAAGGAGAGTTGATATTTATTTTAATAAAGAAAACAAGATACTATACAAAAGAAGCACTTAAGTATTTTACAATTACTACTATAGCATTTGGTTTTATAATCGCGATAATTTTAATTAAATATAAACCTGTCTATGAAGTAAAAATATCTGGAGAAGAAGTAGGATATATACAAAATAAAGATGCATTAGAAGAATCAGTAAAAGAAAGTATATTAACTGCAAGTAATAGAAATATTGATTCAATATCAATAAACCAAAATCCAGAATATGAATTGAAACTTATAAATAGAACACAAGAGATAAATGAAGAAGAAGTTATAAATAAAATTGAAGAAAATGTGGAAATAACATATAAATACTATGAAATAGCTTTAAATAATGAAACTGTAGAACAAGTAAATACAGTGGAAGAAGCAGAAAATCTAATTAATACAATAAAAGAAGAAAAAAAAGAAGAATTAGATTTAAGTATAATAGAAAAATATACAGAAAATGAAGAAGATGTTGAAGTAAAAGATGTTGAACTTGCTAAAAATGAAATTGAAGAAAAAATAACAAAAATTGAAGAACAACAAAAAATAAAAGAGCAAGAAGAAAAAATGCCGACTGTTAATGGCATAAAATTGGCAGTAATTCCTGTAAAAGGTACAATATCATCAAGATATGGTGTAAGTTCATCAATAAGAAGCTCAACACATACAGGACTTGATATTGCTGCACCATCAGGAACACCAATAAAAGTAGTAAATAGTGGTACTGTAACATTTGCTAGTTACAATGGTTCGTATGGTAATTTGGTAAAAGTAGACCATGGTAATGGTGTTGAAACTTGGTATGCACATACCAGCAAAATGTATGTATCTGTTGGACAAAAAGTTTCAGCAGGTGAGGTTATTGCAGCAGTTGGTTCAACAGGTAATTCAACAGGAGCACATTTGCACTTAGAAGTAAGAATAAATGGACAACACGTAAATCCACAAAATTATTTATATAAATAAAAAAAGAATACTTGAAAAGTATTCTTTTTTATTATAGAATTAGAGCATAAGAATAAAGGAGAGATTTTTATGCAAATTATATATCATGGTAGTTATTGTAAGGTAGAAAATCCTGAAATAAAAGAAGGAAAATATTCAAAAGATTTTGGTTCGGGATTTTATTGTACAATTTTAGAAGAACAAGCTATAAAATGGGCAAAAAAATATGATACACCAATTATAAATAAATATGAATATAATGAAGATAGCAAATTAAAAATTAAAGAGTTTACTATAATGACAGAGGAGTGGCTTGATTTTATAATTAATTGTAGAAGTGGAAAAAAACATGATTTTGATATAGTAATTGGAGCAATGGCTGATGACCAAATTTACAGCTATATAACAGATTTAATGGTAGGAAATATAACAAGATCAGCATTCTGGGAATTAGCAAAATTTAGTCATCCGACACATCAAATTGCTTTATGTACTAAAAAAGCTTTAGATTGTATTAAATTTATAGGTATGGAGGAATTGTAATATGGGCGAATCAAAAGAAGATAATGATTTATTTTTTACCTGTTCTTTAATTGAATATATTGCAAGAAAAACCAAAAATACTAAAAAAGAAATAGTTAACAAACTAGGATATGAAAAAATAAAAAAAATATTTGATTTGGCAGAAGTATATCATTCTGAAAATATAGATAAAGTAGCAGATGAGTTCATAAATAATTGTAAAATAGAACAAGGCAATTATGATGTTATTGCAGAAACAGAAAACAGAATTCCGACATACTGGGAAATAGGTAGAGTATATCAAAGACTAATAAAAATGGTAAATAGTAATACAAATGAATATATAAATACTACAATAGAAGTATTATCATCATGGATTATTGAAAAGATAGATAATTATAATAGTAGTATGTATTACGAAAATCCTGATTATATTTATAATTGTTATAAGGAGGGATACGTTTTATAAGTATATTGAAGCAACTTTTTTTAGTTGCTTTTTATATTAATATTTTTCTTGACAAAATTTACTAATAATATATAATAAAATAGGTTATAATAAGCAAAAGAAGATAAGAAAGGAACGAGACAAAGTTTGAAAAATATTTGCGTTTTGGCGTTGTTAAACTGCATTTGAAAATCCTGCGACGTGCAAAAAGCACGCCTCGGATTCTTCTCATTTGTTTGCCTAGCCAAAATCACAAATCTTTTACAAACGGCTTGTGCCTTGAGAAAGGATTGATATAAAGTATGGAACAAGAAGAAAAGAAAATAGAAGAGATGATAGATAGCTTAGTTGAAAGAGCTAAAAAAGCATCAGAAGAATATTTAAAATTAGACCAAGATACTGTAGACAATATAACAAAAGCAATGTCTATGGCAGGTTTAGAAAATCATATGAAGCTTGCAAAAATGGCAGTTGAAGAAACAGGAAGAGGCATTTATGAAGATAAAATTACAAAGAATATGTTTGCAACAGAATATATTTATCATAGTATAAAACATGAAAAAACAGTAGGAATAATAAATGAAAATACTGAAGAAGGATATGTTGAAATTGCAGAACCAGTAGGAATAATTGCAGGTGTGACACCTGTTACAAATCCAACTTCTACTACAATGTTTAAATCTATAATATCAGCAAAAACAAGAAATGTTATTATATTTGGATTCCATCCATCAAGCCAAAAATGTAGCACAGAAGCTGCAAGAATATTAAGAGATGCAGCTGTTAAAGCAGGAGCTCCAAAGGATTGTATATTATGGATAGAAGAACCAAGTATTACTGCTACAAGATTATTGATGAATCATCCAGGAGTAAATTTAATCTTAGCAACTGGTGGAACAGGAATGGTAAAAGCTGCTTATTCTTGTGGAAAGCCAGCATTAGGTGTGGGACCTGGAAATGTACCTTGTTATATTGATAAAACTGCAAAATTAAAAACTTCTATAAATGATTTAGTATTATCAAAAGCTTTTGATAATGGTATGATATGCGCATCAGAACAAGCAGTGTTAGTTGATAAAGATATATATCAAGAATTTGAAGGGTTAATGAGAGATAACGGATGTTATTTTGTAAATCCAGAAGAAAAACAAAAATTACAAGACAGTATGTTTGAATATAGAGAAGACACAGGATATAAGTTGAAATCACATATACCAGGACAATCTCCATATAGAATAGCAAAAGATGCAGGATTTGAAGTGCCAGAAGATACAAAAGTATTAGTTGTATATGAAGAGGGAATTGGACAAGAATATCCATTTTCTAAAGAAAAATTAAGTCCTGTTTTAACATATTATATTGTT
Organism: Clostridia bacterium; assembly: GCA_036307105.1. GTDB lineage: Bacteria > Bacillota > Clostridia > TANB77 > CAG-508 > CAG-269. The sequence continues at coordinate 10,352 of JAXJYD010000013.1, forward strand.
AATGATTCTAAAGAAGGAATAGAAAAATCTGAAAGACTAATAGAATTTGGAGGACTTGGACATTCAGCAGTTATACATTCAGAAGATAAAGAAACCATTTTAGAATTCTCAAAAACGATGAAAGCAGGAAGAATTATTGTTAATTCACCATCAACACATGGAGCAATTGGTGATATTTATAATACAAATATGCCATCATTAACTTTAGGCTGTGGATCATTTGGTGGAAATTCAACAACGGCAAATGTTTCATCTGTTAATTTAATTAATATTAAAAGAACAAGTAAAAGGAGAGTTAATATGCAATGGTTTAAAGTTCCAGAAAAAATATATTTTGAAGCAGGTTCTATTAGTTATTTAGAAAAAATGCCAGATATAGAAAGAGCATTTATTGTAACTGACGAATCAATGATAAAATTTGGTTATGTAGATAAAATACTATATCATTTAAGAAAAAGAGAAAAACATGTACATGTAGAAATATTTAGTGAAGTAGAATCAGATCCATCTTTTGATACAATAAACAAAGGCGTTGAAGCTATGAGATTATTCAAACCAGATGTAGTTATTGCTTTAGGTGGAGGTAGTCCAATAGATGCAGCAAAAGGAATGTGGTTATTTTATGAGCATCCAGAAGCAGATGCAGAAGGTTTAAAATTGAAATTTATGGATATTAGAAAACGTACTTATAAATTCCCAAAACTAGGAACAAAATGTAAAATGGTAGCAATACCAACAACATCAGGAACTGGTTCAGAAGTAACATCATTTGCAGTTTTAACAGATAAAGAAAATAATAAAAAATATCCATTAGCAGATTATGAATTAACACCTGATGTTGCAATTATAGATCCGGATTTAGTAATGAGTCTTCCAAAATCTATTACAGCAGATACAGGAATGGACGTTCTAACACACAGCTTAGAAGCTTATGTATCAAATATGGCATCAGATTATACAGATGGATTAGCAGAAAAAGCAGTAGAATTAGTTTTTAAATATTTAGAAACAGCATATGATGATGGAACAAATAAAGTAGCAAGAGAAAAAATGCATAATGCAAGTACAATAGCAGGTATGGCCTTTACAAATGCATTTTTAGGAATAAGCCATTCTTTAGCACATAAAATAGGTGCAGAATTCCATTTACCACATGGTAGAATAAATGCTATTTTATTGCCTTATGTTATAAAATATAATAGTTCAAAACCAACTAAATTTGTATCTTTTCCTAAATATGAATATTTCATAGCAGATGAAAAATATTATGAGTTAGCAAAAAAAGTTGGATTAAAAGCTGAAAATAAGGAAGAAGGAATAAATAGTTTAATAGGAAAAGTAAAAGAATTAAATGAACACATGAGTATTCCAAAATCATTTAAAGAAGCAGGTATAGAAGAACAAGAATTTTTAGCTAAAGTTGACATGTTAGCAGACAGAGCTTTTGAAGATCAATGTACAACTGCTAACCCAAGACTTCCATTAGTTAGTGAATTAAAACAAATACTTTTAGATAGTTATTATGGAAAATAAAAAAATATTCCTCAGTTAATACTGAGGGATATTTTTCATTTTAATGGTCAAATTTTTGTTATATAAATGATATCTATACTAAATCACAAAATCACCTAAAATTTAAAAAATAATTGGAATATAATTGCAAAATCTTTAAATTCATAGTAAAATGTTACCAATAGTTCAAAAAACTATAAGGAGGTATTTCAAGATATGGACAATGGTAAATTAGATACAATTACAAATTTATTTGAAGGTAAAGAAATAAGAAGTATTTGGAATAGTGAAAAAGAAGATTACTTCTTTAGTGTAGTTGATGTAATAAATGCTCTAACTGATAGTAATGAACCAAGAAAATACTGGTCTGTTTTAAAAACGAGGTTAAAAAAGGAAGGTAGTCAGTTGACTACAAATTGTAGTCAACTGAAATTGAAATCGAGTGTTTGAACAAATAAAGGAAGAACTAAATAAGAGCAATTTTGTTTTTATTTTAGTTCTTCCTTCAATATTTATTAATAATGTTTATTCTTATTTTTCTTTTATATCAACTTTAATATGAACATCTCTTAATTGATCATATTTAACATTACTTGGCGCACCCATCATTAAGTCTTGAGCTCTACTGTTTAGAGGGAATGCTATAACATCTCTAATTGTATCAGAATCTGTTAAAAGCATAAGCATTCTATCAAATCCGGGAGCAATACCAGCATGAGGTGGAGCTCCAAATTGGAATGCTGTATATAAAGCACCAAATTTTGTTTTTACTTCTTCTTCAGTATATCCTGCCATTTCAAATGCTTTAAGCATTATTTCTATATTGTGATTACGAACAGCACCTGAAGAAAGTTCAACACCATTACATACTAAATCATATTGGTATGCTAAAATACTTAATGGATCTTCATTATTAAGTGCATCTAAACCACCTTGTGGCATAGAGAATGGGTTATGGCTAAATTGTAATTTATCATGTTCATCTAATTCAAACATTGGAAAATCTACTATCCAACAAAATTTATAAACATTTTTTTCAATTAAATCCAATCTATTTGCAAGTTCAGTTCTTATTTGTCCAGCAAGTTCGGTTGCTCTTTTTTCATTATCTGCAATAAAGAAAATTGTATCTTCTTTTTCTAGTTCTGCCAATTCTAATAATTCATGTTTTAAATCATCTGGAATGAATTTATCAATTGGTCCTTTATAACTTAAATCTTCTTGAACTTCTAAGTAACCTAGTCCACCCATACCAATTGATGTAGCAAATTTAAGCATTTTTTCATGAAAACCTTTAGATAAGTGACCTTTAACTTTTATAGCTCTTACAGTTCTATTAATAAATGGTTTAAATGTACATTTATTAAAGAATTCGGATAAGTCTATAATAAATAAAGGATTTCTTAAATCTGGTTTATCAGAACCATATTTAACCATAGCTTCTTTATAAGAAATTCTAGTAAATGGTGCTTCTGATATTTTTTTATTAGAAAATTCTTTAAATGTATTATAAATTACTGGCTCAATTGCAGCAAAAACATCTTCTTGTGTTGCATATGCCATTTCCATATCTAATTGATAAAATTCTCCAGGAGCTCTATCTGCTCTTGCATCTTCATCTCTAAAACATGGTGCTATTTGGAAGTATTTATCAATTCCAGAAACCATTAACAGTTGCTTAAATTGTTGTGGTGCTTGTGGTAGTGCATAGAATTTTCCAGCATGTAATCTACTTGGAACTAAATAATCTCTTGCACCTTCTGGTGATGAACTAGTTAGTATTGGAGTCTGAACTTCCAAAAATCCTTGTTCTATCATTTGATTTCTTAGGTATTGAAGTACTTTTGCTCTTAAGATAATATTATTTTTTAATTTATTATTTCTTAAATCAAGAAAACGGTATTGAAGTCTTAAATCTTCTCTAATATCTTGATCTGTGTTTACTTCAAAAGGCAAATTTTTAGTTCTTTTACCTAATACTTTAATATCTTCAATTCTAATTTCTACTAAACCGGTTTTTAATTTTGGATTTATAGTTTCTTCATCTCTTTTTTTTACTTCTCCATAAACTGTAACAGAAGATTCAATTGGAATATGTGATGCAAAATCAACATCTTCAGGCTTTCCAGAAGTTACAACTTGTGTAATTCCATACATATCTCTAATATCTAAGAACACTAATCCTCCTAAATCACGAATAGTTTCTACAAATCCAGCAATTCTAACTTTTTTCCCAACATCATCTAAACTAATTTCATTACAAGTATGAGTTTTATATTCATTCATACTAAAACCTCCTTAATTTTTTTGACAGGCCTTTCTCAAGGCATAGATTAGTTTGGAAAATAATTGTGCTTTTGGCAAGGCAAATGAAATTTTAATTTATGAAGCGTACTAGTGTACGTTGAATAAATTAAAATTGAAATTTAACAACGCCAAAACTCAATTATTTTTCAAACACATAGGCAAACAAAAAGCGCCCATGCATAATTGCAGGGACGAATAAAATCCGCGGTACCACCCAGCTTAAAAATCTCATAAAAGATTTTTCACTTTATAAAAATTGCTCCAATATGTTTCATATTTTAGGTTGACCTTAAAGGGTTTACAGCCTAGGACCCTTATTCTCTAAAAGTAACTTCTAAAAACTTTGTATTGTACAAACGCAAGTATATTTTTATTTATAGATACTATTTTACATAGTTTTTCCAGATTTGTCAAGAGTTATACGCTAATTTGTGATAGACAGATTGTAAAAAATAGGGTATAATAATTAAAGTAAAATAAAGTTAAATTTTTAGGTGAGATGTATGTTTAATATCGAAGAAGAATTAAAAAAACTGCCTAATAAACCAGGTGTCTATATAATGAGAGATAAAAATGACACCATTATTTATGTAGGAAAAGCGGTTTCTTTAAAAAACAGGGTAAGACAGTATTTTAGAAAAAATAATAAAACTGCTAGAATTGAAAAAATGGTAAGTTTAATAGATCATTTTGAATATATAGTTGTAGATAATGAAGCAGAAGCATTAATATTGGAATGTAATTTAATTAAGAAGAACAGACCGAAATTTAATGTTTTGTTAAAAGATGATAAAACATATCCATATATAAAAATTGATGTTAAATCAGATTATCCTGGAGTATTTATAACAAGAAGAGTAATTAATGATGGTTCAAAGTATTTTGGACCTTATGCTAATCCAGGTGCTGCAAAAGAAATGGTAAATTTTATCAAAGAAAAGTATAAAATACGTCAGTGTAGAACTTTAAGAGATAGAGATAGACCGTGTTTAAATTATCATATTAATAAATGTTTAGCACCTTGTATGAGATATGTTACTCCTGAAGAGTATAAAAAACAGATAGATGAAATTATTGACTTGTTAGAAGGAAAAACAGATAAAATAATAAAAGAATTAGAAGAACAAATGCAAGAAGCTTCTCAAAAATTAAATTTTGAAAAAGCAGCTGAATTAAGGGATAGAATACAATCAATTGAAAGAGTTTCTGCTAAACAAAAGGTTTCAAATATATCTGAAAATAATATAGATGTAATTGGAATTGCAAAATCTGAATTACAGGTTTGTATAGAAATTTTCTTTGTTCGTGGAAGTAAAATGATAGGAAGAGAACATTACTTTTATGCAGATTTAAAAGATATGGAAGATAAAGAAATATTATCTGGATTTATAAAACAATATTATTTAGATAATCCTAATATTCCAAATAAAATAATGATAAGGGAAGAAATAGATGATAAATCAGCGATTGAAGAGTGGTTATCCACAATATTGGGAAGAAAAGTGGAAATAAAGAACCCTAAAAAAGGTGAAAAACTACGTTTTGTTGAAATGGCAGAAAATAACGCAAAAGTGACATTAGAAAATAAAGAAAAAGATAAAAGTGAAATATTATTAGAATTAAAAGAAGTATTAAAAATGGAGAAATTACCAAGAAAAATTGAAACATATGATATTTCAAATTTATCTGGAGAATTTATGGTCGCTGGGATGTGCGTTATGCAAGATGGTGTAATAAAAAAGAATCTATCTAGAAGATTTAAAATTAAAACAGTATATGGACAAGATGATCCAAGATGTATGGAAGAAGTTATAACAAGAAGATTAAAACATTCTATTGAAAATCCTAAAGGAGGATTTGGCGAATTACCAGATGTAGTTTTTGCAGATGGAGGAATTACTCAAATAAGGGCAACAAAAAAAGCTATTGAAAAATACAATTTAGACATTAAAGTATTTGGAATGGTAAAAAATGATAAACATCAAACTAGAGCCTTAATGGATGAAGATAGAAATGAGCTAAAAATTTCACAAAAACTTATGAATCTAATTACACAATTTCAAGATACAGTTCATGACACTGCAATTTCATATCATAGAAAATTACGTGATAAAGCAATAACAAAATCTGAATTAGACAATATACAAGGAATAGGAAAAGTAAAAAAACAAGCATTACTTAAGAAATTTGGCAGTGTTGAAAAAATAAAACAAGCAAACATAGAAGATCTTATGGAAGTGAAAGGGATAACTAAAGAATTAGCAGAGATATTAAAAAAGATTTAAAATAATAGAGGCATCAAGCGGTTGCATGATGCCTCACTGCTTTTATTTCTTCTTTTTAAAAAATATATGATTACAAATAATACTCATTGCCGCAAATGCAACTGCAAGTGTGTATCCCATAGCAAATTCGATCGTTATAAGAGAAAAGATTCTTGATACGAAATCTTCCCAATTAACAATTACAATGTATATTGAAATCATAACAATCGTTAATGCGAGTAAGATAACAACGCTTATAAGCACTTTTTTTACATCTTTTACTACAATAATAGTAGCAATGATTGTAAGCAAAATAGCAATACTGTATGCAACAATTGCTACTGTAGGGATATCAACAAAGTTGGAAATGAAGAATGTTGACATACTAATTAAGACATAGAGCAATAATACTCCAATTGTAATCATTGTGAATATAAAAGCAATACGAGGAATTTGTCCTTTCATTATTCTACCTCTTTCTTTAATAAATAGTGTTGTTGTGTATTCTTATAAAATATAAAACTAAAAAGATAGAGGCTAATTCCCTCAATCTAATTAGATAGATAGGAATTAAAATCTATATAAACAAAACTCCTATTAATATTATACTATTTTTAGATGTTAAAGTCAAATTATGTAAAGTGTACAAACTAATTTTATATTAATAAAAAATAAGAAAATATGAATAAAAATAAAATTCATGAATATACATATATAAATAAAAACAATAGGGGGTATATTCATGGAGTATGCAAAAGAAAAATTTTATGAAGTCATGTACAATACAAAATTGGACAGGCTAGTTATAAGAAAGGAAAGATTAATTAGTAAAATAAAAAGATTTGTTAGAACTCACAAATTTATAACAACTGTAAGTATAGCATTTGCAATATTTTCAACAGCTAATGTGATTATGATTTATAATTTTATGAAGGTTTTGCAAAAATTATAAAAATATGGTAAAATACTACTATCTAAATATCGAAAGGATAGTAGTTTTTTTATGAAATTAGCAAATGAATGGAAAGAATATAAAATATTAGATATGGCAAATGGGCAAAAATTAGAAAAATGGGGAGATGTTGTATTATCAAGACCAGATCCTCAAATAATTTGGAAAGATAAAAGTTATCCAGAAAAATGGAAAAAAATAAATGCAACCTATCATAGAAGTAAGACAGGTGGAGGCTCATGGGAGTTTAATAAAAATATGCCAAAACAATGGCAAATACATTATAAAAATTTAACATTTAATATAAAACCTATGGGATTTAAACATACTGGGCTATTTCCTGAACAAGCTGTTAACTGGGATTGGATGATAAATAAGATAAAATCTGAGAAAAGAGAGATAAAAGTCTTAAACCTTTTTGCATATACAGGAGGAGCAACAGTTGCATGTCTTAGTGCTGGAGCTTCAGTTTGTCATGTAGATAGTTCAAAAGGAATGACAACATGGGCAAAAGAGAATGTTTTTTCATCAGGATTAAAAGATAGACCAGTCAGATTTATAGTAGATGATGTTGTTAAATTTGTAAATAGAGAAATAAGACGTGGAAATAAATATGATGCTATTATAATGGACCCACCATCATATGGAAGAGGTGCAAAAGGAGAAGTATGGCAATTTGAAGATAATATATATGACTTAGTAGAATTATGTACAAAAGTATTATCAGATAATCCATTGTTTTTACTAATTAATTCATATACAACAGGAATATCAAGTACAGTTTTAAAAAATATATTAAATATAACAGTAGAAAAGAAATATAAAGGAAAAGTAGAATGTGGAGAAATCGGAATACCAATGGAAGATTCTAAATTAGTTTTGCCATGTGGGATTTATGGAAGATGGGAAACCTTTGAAAAATAATTAATCACAATTCTTTTTCAAATAAATTTTAAAATGATACAAAGGTGAGAAATGAATAGTTTAAAAGTAATTTATGAAGATAATCACATAATTGTAGTAGAGAAGCCAACGAATATTCCTTCACAAGCTGATAAGACTGGTGATGTTGATATGCTAACATTAGTAAAAGAATATATAAAAGAAAAATATAATAAACCAGGAAATGTTTATTTAGGGTTAGTGCATAGATTAGATAGACCAGTTGGAGGAATAATGGTGTTTGCTAAAACTTCAAAAGCTGCTTCTAGGCTAAGTAATCAAGTTAGAGAAAAAGTGTTTAAAAAGAAATATTTAGCAGTTGTAGATGGAAAAATAGAAAATGAACAAGGAACTCTTGAAGACTATTTGTATAAAGATGAAAGAAATAATATTAGTAAAGTAGTAGATAAAAATAAAAAGAATGCTAAATTTGCTAAATTAGATTATAAAGTGATTAAATATAATGAGGTAAAAGATCTAAGCTTAGTAGAAATTAATTTACACACAGGAAGGCATCATCAAATAAGAGTACAGTTGTCTAATTTTAGACATAGTATTTTTGGAGATCAAAAATATGGGACAAGAGGTAAAGGTAAACAAATAGCATTATGGGCTTATGAACTTACAATAGAACATCCTACAACAAAGGAAAAAATGACTTTTAAGGATTTACCAGAAGCGGTTGGAACATGGTGTATATTATGAGTTTGAAAAATAATTGCCTTTTGGCGTTGTTAAACTTCAATTTTAATTTAATCAACGTACAATTAGTACGCCGCATAAATTAAAATCTCGTTTGCCTAGCCAAAAGCACAATTCTTTTCCAAACTGATTTGTGCATTAAGGAAGGAATGAGACTAAATATGAATATAAATATTGAAGAACTAACAATTAAAGAAAAAATAGGCCAAATGATGATTGTTGGAATTGATAAAAATTATATAACCCCAAGAACTAAAAAACTGATTTTAGATTATAAAGTTGGTGGGGTTATTTTATATAGAAAGAACTTTAATACTTATGAAGAATTAATAAATTTGATTCAAGAATTAAAAAAATTAAATTTAAATAATAAAATACCTCTTTTTATATCAATAGATCAAGAAGGTGGAAGAGTAAATAGACTGCCTAAAGAAATAATGAATTTACCTTCTGCTTATAAATTAGCAAAATTAAAGGATGTTGATACCGTAAGAAAAGGTACAGAGATAATGGGAAGTATTTTAAAAAAAATAGGATTTAATTTAAATTTTGCTCCTGTATTGGATATTAAAAGATTTGAAGATGGACATGCAATTGGAGATAGATGTTATGGAGAAAATAAGGAAGATGTTATAAAATATGGAATTCCCGTAATGGAAGAATTACAAAAACAAGGAATAATATCTGTTATAAAACATTTTCCTGGACATGGTGCAACAAAAAAAGATTCTCATTTTATGCTACCTAAAATTACAATTCCAGAAGAAAAACTTGAGCAATATGATATGGCTGTATTTGAAACTGCAATAGAACATGGAGCAGATGCGATTTTAGTTGGACACTTAAGAGTAAAAAATGAAACAGGAATTTTTCCTGCTTCTTTGTCAAAAAAATATATAAATAAAAATTTAAGAGAAAGATATAATTATAAAGGTTTAATAATATCAGATGACTTAAAAATGAAAGCAGTAAAGATTTTCTTTGGACCTTTTTTATCTTTAAGAAAAGCATTTCAAGCTGGAAATGATATAATTATTTTTAGATTTAACAAGTTAGAAGAAGAAATTGCAATAAATAAGATAAATAGATTAGTCAAGAAAAATAAGATTAAAGAAAGCAGAATAAATGAAAGTGTTAAAAGAATTTTAGAAATTAAACAAAAATACAATATTAGTGATACCGGAAATATTGAAAAAATAGATATAGATGATATAAATAAGAAAATAAATGAGATAAGAAATGAAGTGATAAAAAAATAATTAATGAAAATATAATATAAAAGGTAAAATATATTAAAAAATCTCTAAAAAACTATTTGCATTTTAAATTAATATGTGTTACAATACCTAGGTGATTATATAGGAGACCGTGAGAAAGGAATGATATAAAAATGGAAATAATAAAAGTTATATTAATACCAATTTATCTTGTTATAGCATTAGCTGTAATAATATTAACACTAATACAAACAAAGGATGATGCAGGATTATCATCAACAATAACAGGTTCATCAACAAGTAACTTCTTTGAAAAAAATAAAGGAAGAACTAAAGAAGGAAAACAAAAAAAATGGACAATTATTTTATCAGTTGTATTTGTTGTATTATCTGTTGTATTAGGAATTATTTATATGGCATAAAGCAAATAATAATATTATGCTAAAATATCAACTAGATTTTTAATTTTTAGTTTAACAAAATTCGAAAGCGGTTTTCATTTCAAAAGAAGACTGCTTTTTTTGAGTAAATTTTTATATTTAAAGCATACTATATATAGTAACAATTAAGTTAGATATACTAAAAAACGAAAGGAAATAATTCATGGAAGAAAGAAAAGAAAAAATTTTTGAATTTATGCAGGATAAAGATTATACTCCAATGAAAGCGAAAGAAATTTCTCTTTTATTAGGTGTGCCTAAAAATGAGTATAATGATTTCTTAAATATATTAAAAGAATTAGAAGATGAATATAAAATTAGAAAAAATAGAAAAAATAGATATAGCATTGTAGATGAAAAGTATTATGAAGGTTATTATAGAAAAAATCAAAAAGGTTTTGGATTTGTAAAAGTAGATGAAGAAGAAGTTTATATTTCAAAAGAGAATTCTTTAAATGCTTTAAATGAAGACAAAGTATTAATACAAATAATAAAAGAAAAAACTAAAGACCAAAGTAGCGAAGGAAAAATTGTTAAAATATTAAAACATGAAAAAGATACTGTTGTAGGTATATTTCAAAAAAGTCAAAACTTTGGATTTGTAATTCCTGATGATAAGAAATTTGGAACAGATATTTATATATCTAAAAAGAACTTTGGAAAAGCAAGAAATAATCATAAAGTATTAGTAAAAATAACGAAATATCCGAAGGATGGAAAAAAAGCTGAAGGAGAGATTAGTGAAGTTTTAGGTAATGTAAATGAATCAGGAGTTGATATGTTATCTCTAATAAAAGAACATAAATTACCTGCAAAGTTTCCAGAACAGGTTGTAGAAGAAGCAAAAAGATGTGGAAATAAAATAGATGAAAAAGATATTCCTAATAGAGTAGATTTAAGAGATAAAGATATTTTTACAATAGACGGAGAAGATGCAAAAGATTTAGATGATGCAGTAAGAGTTGAAAAACTAGAAAACGGAAATTATAAATTAGATGTTCATATTGCAGATGTAAGTTACTATGTAAAAGAAGATAGTTTATTAGATAGAGAAGCTTTAATTAGAGGGACAAGTATTTATATGTTAGGAAGAGTAATTCCAATGCTTCCAAGAGAATTATCTAATGGTATTTGTAGCCTAAATGCTGGTGAAGACAGATTTACATTATCATGTTCTATGGAAATAGATAATAAAGGGAAAGTTATTTCGGCGGAGGTATATAAAGGAATAATTAGAGTTACTGAAAGAATGAGTTATACAGATGTTCAAAAAATAATAGATGAATCAGATGAAGAAGTATTAAAAAAATATTCTAAATATATTCAAGAATTTAAAAATATGGAAGAATTAGCTCATATTTTAAAGTCAAGAAGACTAGAAAATGGATATTTAAACTTAGATATTCCTGAAAGTAAAATTGATTTAGATATTGATGGATATGTTACTAATGTTTCTAAATATGAAACAACATTTGCACATGAGATAATTGAACAATTTATGCTAACTGCAAATGAGACTATAGCTGAAAAATTTTTCTGGTTAGATGCACCTTTTATATACCGTGTTCATGAAAAACCAGATATAGAAAAAGTACAAGAATTAAATAGATTTTTATGGAACTTTGGATTAAATATAAAAGCAAATAAAGAAAATATTTATCCAAAAGAATTTTCAAAAGTATTAGAAGAAATAAAAGGAAAAGAAGAGGAAAAAGTAATTTCAACACTGATACTTAGAACACTTAAAGTTGCAAGATATGAAGCAGAAAATCAAGGACATTTTGGAATTGCAAGTAAATATTATTGTCATTTCACATCACCAATCAGAAGATATCCAGATTTGTTTATACACAGAGTCATATCAAAATATTTAGAGGACAACTATGTAGTAGATGATGAATTTATAGAAAAATATAAACAAGAAGCAGAAGATAGAGCAAATCAATCATCTGAAAGAGAAAAAATTGCAACATTAGTAGAAAGAGAAGCGGAAGATATTAAAAAAGCAGAATATATGGAATCAAGAATTGGAGAAGAATATGAAGGAATAATATCTTCTATAACACCATTTGGAATGTTTGTAGAATTACCAAATACTGTAGAAGGATTAATAAGATTTGAAAATTTAGGTAATGAATATTTTATATATGATGAGGAAAAGAAAAGGCTAATTGGAGAACATTCTAATACAGTGTATAAAATAGGAGATAAGGTAAATATTAGAGTGATTTCTGCTAATAAAATGTTAAGGCAGGTGGATTTTGAGTTAGTGTAAAAAGAAGCACTCCACGGATTCTACTCGTGGAGTGCGTTTGGATTCGGATTGAATTGAAATGTCACATTTTGTATGACGGGCATGCCAATGCTCTGTGGTGAAAGTCCACTGAGGCGTAGTTACCGACGAACTCTTTAGCGACTTGCAAGTTTCACATTGTGAGGTGTGGGAGAGAAGAAGCAATAGCGAAATCGTAGCCTGACGGA